>NZ_JBVJND010000011.1:0-287809 GCF_055583825.1 Streptomyces sp. NPDC104367
CGACGGACATCGAGCTCGCCGCATAACCCCAGCAACACCGAACCACACCAAACCCGACAGGGGTGCCTTGACGGAAGACATAGAGGCACCCCCCCGTCGACGTGGCGGCGCGGGGTGTCGCGCAGTGCGGTGGTGGCCATCGCTCGTCCCTCCGGCAGGTTCGGCCGGGTGTACGACTCCCGTGCCGGCGGAGAGTCATCGGGAGGGCTGTGCCCCCGCCGGGTCCACCGTGGCCTGGTGCGCCTCGGCCAGATGCTCCTGCGCCTTCAGCCAGGGCAGGAACTGCGCGCCCTGCCGCCAGCCGCAGGTGTCACACCTGATCGTGCGCTGGATACCGGTGCGCCGCACACGGACCGTGTGTTCCCGGCCGTGCCGGTCCCACCGGCTGACCTTGCTCGAGTCGATCTGCGACATGACACCTCCGAAGTCCGTACCCGATCTGCTGTCCGACGCCTCCCGACGGCAAGGAGTGTGCAGCAAGACCAACATCAACGGGGATTTCTTCACGGTGAGTTGGCCAAGCCGTGTCCCAGCGTGACGTCCGGTCCGATTCGCGGGGCTTCGCGGACCTGATCCGCAACCACCGGACCACGTCCCCGACTTGGTGTACCGACGGAAACCCTGGACACGGCATTGACCAAGGCTCAAGATGAAAGCGACCTTGCTGAAGCGGCCACCGGCACGGAGAGGCGATGCTGCCGGATCCACAGAGTTTCCTGGCCGTCTCCGGCCGCCGGATCGCTCGTGCCGAGGGCACGGCCCAGGTCGTCAGGGAGCTGTGCCTGTCGGCCGTTCCGGACCTGGCGGACGGGGCGTTCGTCTACCTCGGTGACGACCGTCCGGACCGACCGGGGCGGCTGAGACTGCTGTCGGACGGGGCGTCCCCCGAACTCGACGGCGTCCTCGGCGCGCTGCCCCCGGAGTCGACGCCGCTGCCGCCCGACGGCGTGCTCGCGGCGCTCCTGCGCTGCGGAAGAGCGCTCGGCAGGGGCTCGGACGACGTCGAGGAGGCCCTCGGCGAACTCCTGGGGCCGGTTCCCCGGCTCCCCGAGGGGAACAGGGTGCTGATCGCCCCGCTCCGCGTGCCCGACAGCGTTGTCGGCGTGGCGGTGTTCCTGCGGCGACCGGACCGGGAGGCCTTCGTGGAGGACGACATCGCCGTGGCCGGCGCGCTCGCGGCGCAGACCGCGCTCGGGGTGCGGGAGGACACCGCCCCCCGGCCCCGGCCGCCCGTCGCGCCCGCGTCGTCCGACGAGGACCGGCTGCGCTACGTCGGCGCCGCCACCCGGCGGATCGCCCGCGGCTTCGACACCGACGAGATCGTGCTCGGCCTGTGCCGGGCCGCCGTGCCGACGTACTCGGACGCCGCCCTCGTCTACCTGCGCGACCCGCTGCCGGTCGGCGACGAACGCCCCACCGGCCCCGACGCGCTGCGGCTGCGCCGCACCGACCGGATGAAGGGCCCCGGCACCGAGGGCCTGGTCTGGCCGGCCGACACCGTGAACGACGAGCAGGACGAACTGGACGCCTCCGACTGGAGCGAGGTGGTGCCCGGCGGCGCGCTCGCCGAGGTGCTGCGCGGCGTCCGCCCGGTGTTCGCCGACAACCCCGCCACCCGGGCCGCGCTGCGCGAACTCGTCGGCGAGGACAGCGGGCTGAACGGCTGGGCCGGCTCGCACGCCGTCCTCGCCCCGCTGCGCGGCCGCCGCCGGGTGACCGGCGCCGTGGTCTTCCTGCGCGGCCCGGAGCGCCCGGCGTTCGAACCCGCCGACCTGCTGGTCGCCGCCCAGCTCGCCACCCACACCGCGCTCGGCGTCGACAAGGCCGTGCTGTACAGCCGCGAGGCCTTCATCGCCGACCGCCTCCAGCGCGCGATGCTGCCGCACTCCCTGCCCCGGCCCACCGGCGTACGGCTGGCGGTCCGCTACCTCCCGGCCGCCGAGACCGCGCGCGTCGGCGGCGACTGGTACGACGCCATCCCGCTGCCCGGCAGCCGGGTCGCCCTCGTCGTCGGCGACGTCATGGGGCACTCCATGACCTCGGCCGCCGTCATGGGCCAGCTGCGCACCACCGCGCTCACCCTGGCCGGCCTCGACCTGCCCCCGCAGGAGGTCCTGCACCACCTCGACGAACAGGCCCAGCGGCTCGGCACCGACCGCATGGCGACCTGCCTGTACGTCGTCTACGACCCGGTCTCGCACCGCATCACCGTCGCCAACGCCGGCCACCCGCCGCCCATCCTGCTGCACCCCGGCGGCAAGACCGAGGTCCTCACGGTGCCCCCGGGCGCCCCGATCGGCGTCGGCGGCATCGACTTCGAGGCGGTGGAGCTGGACGCGCCCGCCGGGGCCACCCTGCTCCTGTACACCGACGGCCTGGTCGAGTCCCGGCTGCGCGACGTGTGGACCGGCATCGAGCAACTGCGCGAACGGCTCGCCGTCACCGCCCGGTTGACCGGCCCCGACCGCCCGCCGCCCCTGGAGGCGCTGTGCGACGAGGTGCTCGACACCCTCGGCCCGGGCGACCGGGACGACGACATCGCGCTGCTCGCCGCCCGCTTCGACGGCATCGCGCCCAGCGACGTGGCGTACTGGACCCTGGAGCCGGAGAACAGCGCGCCCGGCCGGGCCCGGCGGCTCACCCGGCAGGCCCTGGCCGGCTGGGACCTGGAGGAACTCAGCGACACCGCCGAGCTGTTGGTCAGCGAGATCGTCACCAACGCGGTGCGCCACGCCTCCCGCCCGATCAGCCTGCGGCTGCTGCGCACGGACGTGCTGCGCTGCGAGGTCGGCGACGACGTGCCGCAACTGCCGCGGCTGCGCCGGGCGTCGCCCGACGAGGAGCACGGCCGGGGCCTGTACCTGGTGAACAGGCTGGCCCGACGCTGGGGCACGACCCGGCTGGGCACCGGCAAGAACGTGTGGTTCGAACTCGGCGGCAGCGGCGGCAGTTGAGACGGCGGCGGGAGCTTGGACGGCGGCAGGAGCTGGGACGGCGGCGGAGACCGGGACGGCGGCGGAGACCGGGACGGCGGCAGGAGCTTGGACGGCGGCGGTAGCAGGGACGGCGGCGGTGGCTGGAACCGCGGCGCGGACCGGGGCGGCGGTGGGAGCCGGGGCGGTCGGGGCGGGGTCAGCTCACGGTCCGGGGCAGCCGCAGGCTGAGCAGCCCCGTCAGCACCACCAGGCCCAGCTGCACCAGCAGCGTCGTGACCAGGGCGTCCCGCATGCCCTGGTGCGGGACCAGCGAGAGGAACAGGGTGCCCAGGGTCGCCACGCCCAGGGCCAGGGCGGACTGCTGGGTGGTCACCATCACGCCGCTGCCCACACCGGCCCGCGCGGGCGGCACCTCGGACATCACGAGCCGCAGCACGTTGGGCAGTTGCAGGGCCTGCCCGGCACCGGCCACCGCGACCCCGGGCAGCAGCCCGGCCAGGCCCAGGTGCGGCCAGTCCCGCCGGACGGCCAGCACGATGAGGACGACACCGGCCAGCTGGACCACGGCCCCGGCGCTCACCACCCGGCTGCCCCACCGCGCGACCAGCCGCGGTCCGGCGAGCGACACGAACAGGAAGGCGACGGCCATCGGGGCCAGCGCGAGACCGGCCCGGACCGGCCCCTGGTGCTCCCCGCTCTGCAGGGCCACCGCGATCACGAACATGAACCCGCTGAAGCCGACGGAGAACGGCAGCATCAGCGCCAGCCCCCGGCGCAGCGAGACGAGCGCGAACAGGCTCGGCGGGACCAGCGGCACCCGGCCCGCGCGGTCGGCGCGGCGCTCCACGGCGTAGAAGGCGACCGCCACCCCCGGGAACGCGGCCAGCGACAGCCAGGTCCACAGCGGCCAGCCCGCCGCCCGGCCCTCGGTGAGCGGGGCGAGCAGGGTGAGCAGGGAGAGGGCGAGCAGCACGGTTCCCGGCCCGTCGACGGGCTCGGGCCGCTGCGACCGGGTCTCCGGCACGAACCGCGCGGCGAGCACCAGCCCGACGAGCACGACCGGCACGTTGACGAGGAACACCGAGCGCCAGCCCGTACCCGCTATGTCGGCGGCGACCAGCACCCCGCCGAGGATCTGCCCGGCCACCATGGAGAGACCGGCGGTGGCGCCGTACAGGCTCATGGCCCGGGCCCGGCGGGTGCCGGTGGTGGCGGCCTGGATGGTGGCGAGGACCTGCGGGAGCATCGCGGCGGACGCGGCGCCCTGGGCGACCCGGGCGGCCACCAGCGACCAGGCGCCCGGCGCGAGCCCGCAGGCCAGCGAGGTCAGCCCGAAGGCGGCCATGCCGCCGAGGAAGAGCCGGCGGCGCCCGAACAGGTCGCCGAGCCGGCCGCCGAGCACCAGCAGCACGGCGTAGGCGACGCCGTACCCGGCGACGACGAGCTCCAGGACCGCCTCGCTCGCGTGCAGGTCCCGGCCCATGGTGGGCAGGGCCACGTTGACGATGAAGAAGTCGATGAGGGGCAGGGCCGCGGCCAGCAGGACGGTGAACAGTCCGGGCCCGCCGAGCGCCGGCGGCGCTGACGGCGACCGGACGGCCGCGGTGGTGACGGTATCGGTCATGACCCCGAGCCTGCTGGCCCGCCCAGCCTGGTACCAGAGTCTCTTCATCCTGGTAGAAGAAGTACCTGGCAACAGGATCCGCGGCAGGGCACGCTGGGGCCATGACGACCACGGCGCACGGGACGGGTGCGGCCACCGCGCGCCGCAGCGAGCACATCCGGCGCCACGAGCTGGCCGCGTTCCTGCGCAGCCGCCGTGAGCGGATCACCCCCGAGCAGGTCGGCCTGCCCCGCGGCACCCGCCGCCGCACCCCCGGCCTGCGCCGCGAGGAGGTCGCCCAGCTCTCCGCGGTCGGCGTCACTTGGTACACCTGGCTCGAACAGGCCCGCGACATCCAGGTATCCGTCCAGGTCCTGGACGCCCTCGCCCGCACCCTCCAGCTCGACGCGAGCGAACGCGCCCACGTCTTCCAGCTGGCCGGCGCGGTCGACCCGACCCCGGCCGCGCACTGCACGGGCATCACCCCGGCCCTGCACGAGATGCTCCGCGGCCTGGAACCCCTCCCGGTCTGCATCCAGAACAGCCGCTACGACATCCTCGCCTACAACCGCACCTACGCCCACCTGATGGGCGACCTGGACGCGGTCCCGCCCGAGGACCGCAACTGCATGGTCCTCGTCTACACCCACCCCGAGTGGCGCGCCTCGATCGTCCACCTGGAGGAGACCCGCCGGCTGATGGCCGCCAAGCTCCGCGCCACGATGGCCGGCCACCTCGGCGAGCCCGCCTGGAAGATGCTGGTCAAGCGGCTGACCGCGGAGTCCCCCGAGTTCCGGGAGAACTGGGAGCGGTACGAGGTGATGGGCGTGCGCACCCGGCAGAAGCAGTTCCTGAACCGCCACGTCGGCCTCCTCAGCCTCGACCACACCGACCTGTGGCTGACACCGGAGAGCGGGGCGCGGATGGTGACGTACGTACCGGCGGACGAGGAGTCGCGGGAGCGGCTCGACCGGCTGTACGCGATGGTGGCGCCCGGCGCGGTCACCCCCGGCGGGTGAGGACCGGGCGGCGGATCGGCGTGACCCTGGTCGTGCGCTGGTCGGCGACGGGCAGGGAGCGAATCCGGTGGTGGACACGGCGGTTCGGCAGCAGGCGGCGGGACAGCGCAGGGCGCTGGCCGCCCTGGCACTCGCGCAGTTCATCTGCAGCTTCGCCGGCTCCAACATGAACGTGATGATCAACGACATCAGCGAGGACCTGGACACCACGGTCCAGGGCGTGCAGGTGGCGATCACGACGTTCCTGCTGGTGATGGCGGCGCTGATGATCCCCGGCGGCAAGCTGACCGACCGCTACGGGCGCAAGCGCTGCTTCCTGACCGGCCTGGTCGTCTACGCGGCCGGTGCCCTGTTGAGCGCGGCGGCCCCCGGCCTCGGGGTGCTGATCCTCGGCAACTCGATCCTGGAGGGCATCGGCACCGCGCTGCTCATCCCGCCGGTCTACATCCTGACGACCCTCCTCTACCCGGACGTGACCTCCCGCGCCCGCGCCTTCGGCGTGATCATGGCGCTGGGCGGGATCGGCGCCGCGGCCGGCCCGCTGATCGGCGGGCTCATCACCACGGGCATCAGCTGGCGGGCCGCCTTCGTCTTCCAGGCGCTGGTCATCGCGGTGATCGTGTTCCTCAGCCGGGGCATCGAGGACCCGCTGCCGCCCGATCCGCACCGGTCCTTCGACGTCACCGGGGCGGTCCTGTCGGCCGCCGGTCTCGTCCTCGTCGTCATGGGCATCCTGGCCGCCGACAACGACATCCGGCTCACCGTCGTCCTGCTGGTCCTCGGGGCGCTGGTGCTCGCCTGGTTCTTCCGTTCCGTGCGGGCGAGGGAGGCCGCAGGCCGGGAACCGCTGCTCTCGCTCAGCCTGTTCCGCAACCGCACCTCGAACCTCGGACTCGTCACCCAGAACGTCCAGTGGCTGCTGCTCATGGGCGTGTCGTTCACGGTGGCGGCCTATCTCCAGGTCGTCCGCCACTACGACGCGATCCGCACCGGGGTCGTCTTCACCGCGGCCACGCTGGGACTGCTGGTGACGTCCCTGTACGCCGAGCGGCTGGCGAAGCGGTACGCCCAGCGCACGCTGGTGGTCACCGGCTTCGCCGTCTGCGTCGTCGGGGTGGTCGTCCTGGTGGTGCTGGCCGGGAGCTTCGCGACGGCCTGGGCCTTCGTGCCCGGACTGCTGCTGATCGGGCTGGGCCTGGGCGTGATGCTGACCCCGTCGGTCAACATCGTGCAGTCGAGCTTCCCGGAGGAGCGGCAGGGCGAGATCTCCGGGCTCTCCCGCAGCATCTCCAACCTCGGCTCGTCCTTCGGCACGGCCATCGCCGGAACCATCCTGGTCTCCGGCCTGACCCAGGCCGCCTACGCGGCGGCGATGCTCACCCTGGCCGCCCTGGGCCTCATCGGCCTCGCGGCGGCGGCCCGCCTGCCCCACGGGCCCCGCGCGGGGAACCGCTAGACGCGCTCCGTCGCGCCGACCACCGGGCGGATCTCCCTGGTCTCCAGGCGCTGTGCCGTCCGCTCGGCCGTCGCGCGGGCCCGGCGGCCGTTGGTGAGGGCGCCCAGCAGCAGGACCAGCAGGCCGCAGCCGACCAGGATCCACCAGCCGGGCCGGGCCGCGCCCACGAAGGCCTGGCGGTACGAAGACGAGCCGACCCCCGAGGCCAGCACCGCGCCGACGACCGCGACGCCCAGGGTCTGGCCCAGCTGCCTGCTGGTGGAGGCGACGGCGGCCGCGACGCCGGCCTGGGACCTGGGCATGCCGGAGACGGCCGTGTTGGTGATGGGGGCGTTCACGAAGCCGAAGCCGATGCCGAACAGGACGTAGCCGAGGAAGAGGGTGGTGTCGGAGGTCTCCGCCTCGAAGGCCGCGAACAGCAGCGCGCTCGCGGTCATCGCGGCACCGGCCACCACCAGCGGAAGCCGCGGTCCCCGGCTCGCGACCAGGCGTCCGGCGAGCGGGGCGCACAGGAACATCGGGACCGCCATCGGCAGCATCCACAGTCCGGCGTGCAGGGCGTCGAGGCCGCGCACGTTCTGGAGGTACAGCGTGGAGAGGAACAGGAACCCGCCGAGCGAGGCGAACGCGCTGATCGCGATCAGGGTGGCCCCGCTGAACGGCGCCGAGCGGAAGAAGCGCAGGTCGATGAGGGGTTCGTCGCGCCGGGGCTCGTACCACAGCAGCCCGGCGAGGGCGGCCAGGGCCACCGCCGCGAACGGCAGCACGGTGCCCGCCCCGGCCGTCGGCGCCTCGATGATCGCGTACGTCAGCGCGCCGAACAGGGCGATGACCAGCACCTGGCCGACCGGGTCGGGCCGGCGGGCCTTCGGCGCCCGGGACTCCGGCACGAAGCGCAGCGTCAGCAGGACCGCCGCCACCCCCACCGGGATGTTGACCCAGAAGATCGCGCGCCAGCCGACCGACTCCACCAGCAGGCCGCCGACCAGCGGTCCCGCCGCCATCGATATGCCGACCACCGCACCCCACACCCCGATCGCCCGGGCCCGCTCGCGCGGGTCGGTGAAGGTGTTGGTGATGATCGACATGGCGGAGGGGTTGAGCATGGAGCCGCCGACCGCCTGCACCATCCGGAACGCGATCAGCGATTCGAGGTTCGGCGCGAGCGAGCAGAGCAGCGAGCCGATGGAGAAGACGACCAGGCCGGTCATGAAGACCCTCTTGCGGCCGATCCGGTCGCCGGTCGAACCGGCGAGCATCAGCAGCGAGGCGAGGACCAGCGTGTACGCGTCGATCGTCCACTGGAGACCGGCGGTGGAGGCGTGCAACTCGTGCTGCATGGACGGGAGGCCGACATTGAGGGCGGTGGTGTCGAGACTCACGATCAACAGGCTCATGCAGCAGATCGCGAGGACGAGCATGCGTCGGTGGGGGCTCAGCTCGGGCATACGTCCCATCGTACGCGCATTTCGATAGTGCGTCTAACTAATGAGTCTTGGGTGTGACCGGGCACGGTGACGGCGGCGGGGTTGTCCACAGCCCGGCCGAGCATCGCGCGCGGTACGCGACAATGGGGGAATGCCCGAGCCCACGACTCCCCTCCAGATCGGCCCGCACACCGTCCGGCCGCCGGTCGTCCTCGCCCCCATGGCGGGGATCACCAACGCGCCCTTCCGGACCCTGTGCCGGGAGTTCAGCGGTGGCAAGGGCCTGTTCGTGAGCGAGATGATCACGACCCGGGCGCTGGTCGAGCGCAACGAGAAGACCATGCAGCTGATCCACTTCGACGCGACCGAGAAGCCGCGCTCGATCCAGCTGTACGGCGTCGACCCGGCCACCGTCGGCAAGGCCGTCCGCATGATCGCGGAGGAGGGCCTCGCCGACCACATCGACCTGAACTTCGGCTGCCCGGTCCCGAAGGTCACCAGGAAGGGCGGCGGCTCGGCCCTCCCGTACAAGCGCAACCTGCTCCGCGCGATCCTGCGCGAGGCGGTGAGCGGCGCCGGCGACCTCCCGGTGACGATGAAGATGCGCAAGGGCATCGACGACGACCACATCACCTACCTCGACGCCGGCCGGATCGCCGTCGAGGAGGGCGTCACCGCGATCGCGCTGCACGGCCGCACCGCCGCCCAGCACTACGGCGGCACCGCCGACTGGGAGGCCATCGCCCGCCTCAAGGAGCACGTCCCGGAGATCCCGGTGCTCGGAAACGGCGACATCTGGTCGGCCCAGGACGCCCTCAGGATGGTCCGTGAGACGGGCTGCGACGGCGTCGTGGTCGGCCGCGGCTGCCTGGGCCGCCCGTGGCTCTTCGCGGACCTGGTCGCCGCCTTCGAGGGGCGCGAGCAGGAGATCCTGCGGCCCGCCCTGCGCGAGGTCGCCGACATCATGGTCCGGCACGCCACCCTGCTCGGCGAGTGGATCGGCGACGAGTCCAAGGGCGTCGTCGACTTCCGCAAGCATGTCGCCTGGTACCTGAAGGGCTTCGCCGTCGGCAGCGAGATGCGGGGGCGTCTCGCCATCACCTCCTCGCTGGCCGGACTCCGCGCGGGCCTCGACGAACTGGACCTCGACCAGCCCTGGCCCGCCGGCGCCGACGGGCCCCGCGGCCGCACGTCCGGCAACAACCGCGTGGTGCTGCCGGACGGCTGGCTGAAGGATCCCTACGACTGCGCCGGAATCACCGAGGAAGCCGAACTGGACACCTCCGGCGGCTAGTTGTTCTTCGGGTGCGGGGTGGAGCCGTACGCGGTGAGGAACTTGTCGCGGAACGCGCTCATCTTCCACACCGGCGCGTCGTGCGCCGGGCGCAGGCCGTCGGTCCAGTTCCAGGAGTCGATCGCGTCCAGCACCTTCGGGTCCTTGGCGACGATGGAGATCGGCACGTCACGGCTGGCGTGGTTGCCGCTGACCCGGGCGATCGGCTGGTGGTCGCCGAGGAAGACGAGAACGGTGTCGTCGTCGCCGTAGCGCTGGAGCCACTGGGTGAGCGCGGTCACCGAGTACTGCACCGACTTGCCGTACTCCTGGCGGGACCGGGTGGTGTCGGCGATGATGTCGGACGCCTTGTTGCCGGCCTTCTCGATCGCGTCGAAGACCGAGCCGTCGCCCAGCTGGTCCCACGGCACCATCTTCGGGATCGGCGCCCACGGCTGGTGGCTGGAGGTCAGGATCAGCAACGACATCCGTGACTTGCCGTCGGCCGGCTTCCTGCTGTGCACCCGCTCCTGGAACTGCTGGAGCGCGTACTGGTCGGGCATCGTCGACCAGCTGAACTTCGGTCCCTCGTAGCCCAGCTGGAAGGCGTTGTAGACCTTGTCGAGGCCGTAGAAGCTCTGCTCCGGCCAGCCCTTCTGGATACCCGGCATCACACCGACCGTGTCGAAGTCACCGGTCTTCCGGAACGCCTTGGTGAGGCTGAGGTGGTCGCTGGCCATGACCGTCCGGTAGCGCTGCTGGTTGTTGACCCACAGCCCCGACATGGTCGTCGAGTGCCCCAGCCAGCTGCTGCCGCCGTACGTCGCCGACGTCAGCCAGCCGCTCTTCGCGGCGAAACCCGCCTTGGCCAGCATCGCCGTCTGCGCGTCCAGCGTCTTGTCGACGGCGGGCCCCTCGACCGGGTCCTCGATCGCGCTGCGGCCGTAGCTCTCGATGAACGTGAAGATCATGTCCTTGCCGCGCAGGTCCGGCACCAGCTGGTCGGCCGGGGTGTTCCCGAAGGCGTCCACCTTGGCGACCTTGCGGAACTCCGCCTCGTCCTGAAGCGTCTGCTGCACGGTCCGTACCTGCGACTTCAGCACGGCGGTCGCCTTCTGCGCGGCGATCGGCGAGCCGGCGACCGACAGTCCGAGCGCGTTGCAGGTGATCCACACGGTGCCGACGATCAGCGTGGCCCGGGTGGCCTTCGCCCGGCCCCGGGCGAGGTGCTCGGAGATCCGTACGGTGGCCAGCGCGACCAGCCCGATCACCAGGAAGATCAGCAGCACCGCACCCACGGTGACCGCCAGTTCGACGCCGGAGCCGAGGGTGTCCGCCAGGTAGGCGCGGGCGTCGGGCAGCAGCGACCAGTCCAGGATGATGTTGAAGGGCCGCCCCAGGTAGTCGACGAACCCCATGTTGAACATGTCGACGACGGTCAGCGCCCCCACGACCGCGCCGGCCAGCGCGGACAGGATCAGCCGCGGCCGGCGCGGCAGGCTCAGCAGCACGACCGCGCCCATGATCGCCTCGGCCGGGATCCGCACGAACGTCACCGGCTTCAGCCCGGTGAGCGTGTTCGGCATCAGCAGGCACGCGTAGACGAGCAGCGCGGACAGCACGGTGAGCGAGACGGAGACCACCCGGGCCGCACCCGGATGCTCCTTCCGCCAACGCTGCCATATTCGCGGCCGCCGGGACGGAGCCGCCTCCCGCGGAGCCGCCTCCCGCGGAGCCGCCTCCCGCGGAGGGGTATCCCGCGGAGGGGTATCCGGCGAAACGGCCTCCTCGGGAGCGGCCTCCCCGGCCTCGGTGGCCCCGTCCTCGGCAGCCCCGGCCTCGGCCTCGGCGGCCTCCCCGGGAACGGCCTCCCCGGCCTCGGCGGCCTCCCCGGGAGCGGCCCTGTGCTCGGCGGCCTCACTGGGAGCGGCTCCGTGCTCGGCAGCCTCCTCGGTCCCGGCGGCGGCCTCCTCGGCCCCGGGGACCTCCTCGGCCCCGGGATCCCCCTCGGCCCCGCGGGTCTCCTCGGTGCCGGCCGCTTCCTCGGACACGCCGTCCGCCGGTGCTGCCTCGCTCCCGGCCCCGGCCCCGGTCGCGATCCCGACCCCGGTCTCGCTCCCAGCCCCGGCCTCGATCTCTGCCCCTGCCCCGATGCCTTCCTTCGTCGGCTTGTCCTGCTTCTCCCCGGCCTTCGCCGTCTTCTCCTCGGCCTCCGTGGTCTGCGTGACCTCAGCCCCGGGCTTCCCGGCCGTACTCTCTGATGCGTCTGTGCTCGTGTGCTGAGGCAACCCGGAGGTCCTTCCGTGCGCGACCCGTGAAACGGAACCGGCGGGCCAGCGCTGGGGAGGCCCGAACCCGCCGACTCTCCGTACGGCTTGCCAAAGACCCCTGTTCAGGGCCAACGGCAAACACCCGGCAAACGCCCAGTCAATGCGCCCTGAAGGGGCGCGGGGAACTGCGCGGGAAGCCCCACCGGCCGTCAGCCGCTCACGAGTCCACGAGCCCCGCGAACCCCTACGCCCCGCCCACGGCGGTGAGCAGCGCCAGCGGAGCCGCCGCGGACCGGGACTCCCGCTCGCACGCGTGCGGGTACGGCACCGGCTCCGGATGCGAGTCCCGCCCGTACCCGGCCAGCACCTCCGGCAGCCGGTGCCCGCCGGCCGTGGCCGCGTCCACCAGCCCGTGGGCCACGGCCCGCGCCTCGTCGTGCAGCCCGTAGCGCGCGAGACCGAGCGCGATCAGCGCGTTGTCGTGCGGCCACACCGAGCCCCGGTGGTACGACAGCGGGTGGTACGCCGCCTGCCCCGCGGCCAGCGTCCGCACCCCCCACCCCGAGAAGAAGTCCGGCTCCAGCAGCCGCCGCCCGACCACCTCGCCGTACTCCTTGTCCAGCAGCCCGGACCACAGCAGGTGCCCGGCGTCCGAGGCGAGCGCGTCGACCTGCCGCCCCTCCCCGTCCAGTGCCAGCGCCGGGAACGACGCCTCCCGCATCCAGAAGTCCTGCTGGAAACGGTCCCGCAGATCACCCGCGGCCTGTTCGAGCAGCGCCGCGTACGTCTCGTCGGCCCACACCGACCGCGCCACCCACGCCGTCCGCCGCAGCGCGTCGTACGCGTACCCCTGGGCCCCCGCCGCCATCACGGTCCCCATCGGCCGGCTGCCGTCGGCGGAGCAGATCGCGCCGGGGGAGTCCTTCCAGTTCTGGTTGGCGAGCCCGCCCTTGTCCGCCCGGTAGACGAGGTAGCCGCGCGTGGTCAGCCCGCCGTGGTCGAGCATCCAGCCGACGGCCGCGCGCGCGTTGTGCTCCAGCCGCCGGGCCATCCCCACGTCCCCGGTCCGCTCCACGTACGCGCCGAGCAGGATCAGGAACAGCGGTGTCGCGTCGACCGAGCCGTAGTAACGCCCGTACGGCACCTGCCCGAAGTGCGCCAGCTCCCCGTGCCGTACCTCGTGGACGATCTTCCCGGGCTGGGCCACGGCGTTCGCGCCGGCCTCGGTCGCCTGGGTGGCGGCGAGGGCGGGGAGAGTGGCGGCGGCCAGCCGGGGACGGTAGGGGAGGGCGAAGAGCGAGGTGAGGAGCGCGTCGCGGCCCAGCAGGGTCAGGAACCAGGGGGCGCCCGCGGCCGGGACCCGGAGCTCCTCGCCGTCCGGCCCGGTGGCCGGCACCTGGAGCGCGGCGAGGTCGGCGAGGCCCCGCGCACAGGCCGCCGCCAGCTCGGGCCAGCCGGTCGGGAAGGCCACGCCCTCCACGAACTCGCCCTCCAAAGCCAGCAGTTGCTCGTTGAGTGCGGCGGGGTCGCGGGGCACGCGCAGCGCCCGCCCGTCGCCGTGCGGACGGCCGACGACCCGGACGACCAGTTCGGTCGAGGCGTACGGCTCCAGCTCCAGCGTCCACACCAGCCGCCGCGCGCCGGTCCCGGTCTCCTCGACGCCGTCCGGGGCGGGCTCCGCGGTGATCGTCGTACAGGACCGCCACTCGCCCCGGCGGTAGCCGAACTCCAGCCCGTCGTCGAGCGCCTGGCGGGAGCGCACGGCGCCGGACTTCACATAGGTGCGGTGGTCGGCGCGGAGTTCGAACTGGTCGGTGAAGTCGGCGTCGGCGGTGATCGCGAGGCGGATCACGGTCGGCACCGGGCGGTTGCTGGTGACCCGCAGCGACTCGGCGAACGAGCTGTCGCCGACGGCCTGTTCACGGAAGATCGTGTGTGCCGGAGGCTCCTGGCGGCCGCCGCGCGGGACCAGCACACAGCGGGTGCGGTCCCCGTCGCCGACCGGGGTGAGCACCTCGGGCAGCGCCCCGTCCACCGTCAGCTGCCAGCGGCTGAGGTGCCGGGCGTCGCGTACGAACAAGCCGTCCGGGGAACCGCCGCCCCGGACGCCGCTGATGTCGCCGCGGTCGTCCACGGCGGCGAACGTCGTGCCGTGTACGAGCAGGTGATGCCGGTCCGTCATCCCCGGTCCCCTCCTTTGTCACCCAGGTCGAACGTGCCGGTGTCCATGAGGACACGTCGTTTTGTCAGCCCTTGCTGATGTTTTGACTGTTCTGAAGCTCTTCGTGCGGTACGGGACGCCGCCGGCACAGGTCCAGTGCGAGCGCCGCCGTCCAGCTGAACCCGGTCGCGCCGCACGCCTCGCCGGTGAACGGATCGACGTACTCGGCGAACCCGGTCGCGTCGGCCGTCCGGACGGCCGCCTCGCGCAGCGCGTCGGCCCGCTCGCGTTCGCCGTGCTCGCGCAGCCCCCGCTCCAGCAGCCAGGCGGTGTTGAACCAGGCGGGCCCGCGCCAGTAGCGGTGCGGGTCGAAGGCCTCGCCGAGCAGGTCGTAGCTCGGCACCAGCCGGGTGCCGGTGCCGAAGTGCGGGCCGGCCAGCGTGCGCACCAGCGCCGAGACGGTCTCGCGCGGCAGCCCGGGCAGCAGCAGCGGGATCAGCCCGGAGACCCCCCGCTCGGGGATCAGCCCGCCGGCGCCCCGCAGGTCCCGGCAGAGGAACATGCCGGCCGCCGGGTCCCAGAGCCGCTCCACGAGCGCCGCCGTCAGCCGCTCGGCCCGCGCGTGCCGGGCCGTGCCGGGCGCCCCCAGTTCCCGCGCGATCCGTGCCAGCGCGTGCTCGGAGGCGATGAGCAGGGCGTTGAAGGCGGGGTCCTCCACGGCGAACTCCCGCTCCAGGTCCGCGTACTCCGAGTCCCGGTAGTCGGCCGCCAGCCGCACGTACCGCCCGTAGTCCAGGTCCGTCGGCCGGTCCTCGGCGGCGCCGTGGTCGAGGTCGGCGCGCCGGAAGGAGCGGGCCGGGGCCGGGGCGACCCGGGCGAGCGGGGCGTCCCAGCAGGGGCTGTTGTCCATGCCCTGCTCCCAGGGGTGCACGACGGACGCCAGTCCGCCCCCGCCCAGGTCGCGCCGGTGCAGCAGATAGCGGTGCCAGGCGGCCAGGCGCGGGTAGACGGCTCCCAGGAAGCCGCGCGCCCGGGACAGCCCCGGGTCGGCGAGGTGCACCAGCCAGGCCGCCAGCGCGTGCACCGGTGGCTGCACGATCCCGGAGGTCTGTACGGTGCGCGGGGCGCCCGCGGCGCGCCCCGCGGTCGAGGAGCGCCAGAAGTCGGGGCTCGGGAAGTACGCGTCGAGGGGCACGGAGGGGTTGAAGACGATGTGCGGGATCCGTCCGTCCGCCCACTGGGCGGCCAGCAGTGTCTCCAGCTCGGTCTGCGCGCGCAGCGGCGAGAGGTGCCGCAGCCCGATCGCGATGAACGCCGAGTCCCACGACCACTGGTGCGGGTACAGGCTCCGGGAGGGCACGGTCGACGCGCCCGTCCAGTTGTCCTCCAGTACCCGGGCGGCTCTGACGTGCACGGACCCCGGCCGGGGTGCCAGCGGGGACGGCGGATCGTATGCGATCCCGCGATCGAGCGCATGGGCTGTGAGCTGGGCAGTGCGATCCACTCGGGACTCCCCGAAGACGTCCGGCCGGCCGGGTTCGGCTGTGGCTACCGTAGGGTTACGTCTATTTAACACGCAAAACTCAATATGTAATGCAAACTTGAGAAACACAAGGGGGTGCGCATGACCGGACGTCCCGGCAGGACCGGAAAGGGCGGCGGACAGGCGAGCGCCGGCGAGCTGCTCGAACTGGTCCGCAGCGGGCGGGCCGTGACACGCGGTGCCCTCCAGCAGGCCACCGGACTCTCCCGCGCGACCGTCGGCCACCGCCTGGACCGGCTGTTCCGCGCGGGCTGGCTGCGCGAGGGCGCCGGCGGCCCGGTCGGCTCCCCGCTCGGCGGCCGCCCCTCCATCACCCTGGAGTTCGACGACGCCCACGGGGTCGTGCTCGCCGCCGACCTGGACACCCGGCACGCGCGCGCCGCGGTCCTCTCCCTGGCCGGCGAGATCCTCGCCGAGCACTCCGGCACGCTCGTCATCCAGGACGGCCCGGACGCCGTGCTCGGCGAACTCGGCCACTGGTTCGCCGAACTGCTGGAGAAGGCCGGGCACCGGGCGGCGGAGGTCTGCGGGATCGGCCTCGCGGTGCCGGGCCCCGTCGACACCGAGACCGGCCGCGTCGTCCAGCCGCCGATCATGCCCGGCTGGGACGGCTACGACATAAGAGGCCGGATGGCCGCAGGCTTCACCGAACACACCGGCGCGCCGCCGGTCCCGGTCCTGGTGGACAACGACGCGAACCTGATGGCGTACGGCGAGCAGCGCACCGGGCACCCGGACTGCTCGGCGTTCGTCCTGGTCAAGGTCTCCACCGGGATCGGCGCCGGAGTGGTGGTCGACGGCACCATCTACCGGGGCATCGACGGCGGCGCCGGGGACATCGGTCACATCCGGGTGGGCGCGGAGGCGCAGTGCCGCTGCGGCTCGTACGGCTGCCTCGCGGCCGTCGCGAGCGGCGGCGCCGTGGCCCGGAAGCTGGCGGAGGCCGGGGTTCCGGCGGCGTCCGGCTCAGATGTGCGCGACCTGCTCGCCTCGGGCCACCCGGAGGCGTCGGCGGTGGCGCGGGAGGCCGGCCGCATGGTCGGCGACGTCCTCGCGACGGTCGTGACCCTCCTCAACCCGGGCGTG
Source organism: Streptomyces sp. NPDC104367 (assembly GCF_055583825.1). NCBI lineage: Bacteria > Bacillati > Actinomycetota > Actinomycetes > Kitasatosporales > Streptomycetaceae > Streptomyces > Streptomyces sp. NPDC104367. The sequence goes on from NZ_JBVJND010000011.1 coordinate 16,775, forward strand.
CTGATGATCGCGGGCGACCTGGCGGGCACCCCCTTCCTCACCGGTGTGCGGGAGCTGCTCTACCAGCGGGCGCTGCCCCGCTCCACCGCCCACCTGGACGTCGTGACCTCGCGGCTGGGGGAGCGGGCGGGGCTGATCGGCGCCGGGGCGCTGGTCGTGGAGCATCTGTACGCGCCGGAGCGGGTGGAGGAACGGCTGCTGGCGCTCGGCGTGTGACCGGTGCGTTTCGGGCCCGTTGTGGCTTTCGCTGCGCTGTCCGCATGGTGAACTCGGGCGGCCTGTGGCAGCGTGATTCTCGCCACCCTTGATAAGGGTTGCGCTCAGATGAGCGAATCATGGGCGACTGCACTTCTCCAAGGGCTGGCACTGGGTGCCACCCTTTGATCGTTCATCGATCGAAATCAGACGTGCAGTATGCCTGCTCATCTGAGCGGAAAGGTGGAGTGCTGAGCGATGATGTGTTCAAGAAGTGAAAACATAACCGGGCTGTCGCTTGCCAAGCTTTGACTTTCGATCCACTGGCGGACGACCGGTTACGAGCGCATGACACGCAAGTAGACGTACCCAGACGCCTTCGATCTGGGTATGTTCCTCGCCGTCAGGGCAGCCACCGCGTCCTCGAGGGAGTCGAGACCCGTGTCGGAAAACAAAGAACCCCACGTAGCGAAGTTCGTCTACGACTTCACCGAGGGAAACAAGGACCTCAAGGATCTCCTGGGTGGCAAGGGCGCGAACCTCGCCGAGATGACCAACCTGGGACTCCCCGTTCCCCCGGGCTTCACCATCACGACGGAAGCCTGCAAGGTCTACCTCGACAGCGGCGAGGAACCGACGGCACTGCGTGACGAGGTGAGTGCGCACCTCGACGCCCTCGAAGCACGGATGGGCAAGAAGCTCGGCCAGGCCGACGACCCCCTCCTCGTGTCGGTCCGCTCGGGCGCCAAGTTCTCCATGCCCGGCATGATGGACACCGTCCTGAACATCGGCCTCTCCGACAGGTCGGTCCAGGGCCTGGCCAAGCAGGCCGGCGACGACCGCTTCGCGTGGGACTCCTACCGCCGCCTCATCCAGATGTTCGGCAAGACGGTCCTCGGCGTCGACGGAGAGCTCTTCGAGGAGGCCCTCGACGCGGCGAAGGAGACCAAGAAGGTCACCGTCGACACGGACCTGGAGGCGGCCGACCTCAAGAAGCTCGTCACCAAGTTCAAGAAGATCGTCAAGACCGAGGCCGGCCGGGACTTCCCGCAGGACCCGCGCGAGCAGATGGACCTCGCCATCCGCGCGGTCTTCGAGTCCTGGAACACCGACCGCGCGCGGCTCTACCGCCGCCAGGAGCGCATCCCCGGCGACCTGGGCACGGCCGTCAACGTCTGCTCGATGGTCTTCGGCAACCTCGGCCCCGACTCCGGCACCGGAGTCGCCTTCACCCGCGACCCGGCCTCCGGCCACCAGGGCGTCTACGGCGACTACCTCCAGAACGCGCAGGGCGAGGACGTGGTCGCGGGCATCCGCAACACCGTCCCCCTGGCCGAGCTGGAGAACATCGACAAGAAGTCGTACGACCAGCTGATGCAGATCATGGAGACGCTGGAGAACCACTACAAGGACCTCTGCGACATCGAGTTCACGATCGAGCGCGGTCAGCTGTGGATGCTCCAGACCCGGGTCGGCAAGCGCACCGCGGGTGCGGCCTTCCGCATCGCCACCCAGCTGGTCGACCAGGGCCTGATCGACGAGACCGAGGCCCTGCAGCGCGTGACGGGCGCCCAGCTCGCCCAGCTGATGTTCCCCCGCTTCGACGACCAGGCGAAGACCCGGCAGGTCGGCCGCGGCATCGCCGCCTCGCCGGGCGCCGCGGTCGGCAAGGCGGTCTTCGACTCCTACACCGCGGTGAAGTGGTCCCGCTCCGGCGAGAAGGTCATCCTGGTCCGCCGCGAGACCAACCCCGACGACCTCGACGGCATGATCGCCGCGGAGGGCATCCTCACCTCCCGCGGCGGCAAGACCTCCCACGCGGCCGTGGTCGCCCGGGGCATGGGCAAGACCTGTGTGTGCGGCGCGGAGGAGCTGGAGGTCGACACCAAGCGCCGCCGGATGACGGTCCCGGGCGGCCACGTCGTCGAGGAGGGCGACGTGATCTCCATCGACGGCTCGTCCGGCAAGGTCTACCTGGGCGAGGTCCCGGTGGTCCCGTCCCCGGTCGTCGAGTACTTCGAGGGCCGGATGCACGCGGGCGCCCAGGACGCCGACGAACTGGTCGAGGCCGTCCACCGCATCATGGCGTTCGCCGACCGCAAGCGCCGGCTGCGGGTGCGCGCCAACGCCGACAACGCCGAGGACGCGCTGCGCGCCCGCCGCTTCGGCGCCCAGGGCATCGGCCTGTGCCGCACCGAGCACATGTTCCTCGGCGACCGGCGCGAGCTGGTGGAGCGCCTGATCCTGGCGGACACCCAGGAGGACCGCGAGGAGTCGCTGCGCGCCCTGCTCCCGCTCCAGAAGAAGGACTTCGTCGAGCTGTTCTCGGCGATGGACGGACTCCCGGTGACGGTCCGTCTCCTGGACCCGCCCCTGCACGAGTTCCTCCCCGACATCACGGAACTCTCCGTCCGCGTCGCCCTCGCCGAGTCCCGCCAGGAGTCCCACGAGAACGACCTGCGCCTGCTCCAGGCGGTGCACCGCCTGCACGAGCAGAACCCGATGCTGGGCCTGCGCGGCGTACGCCTCGGCCTGGTCATCCCCGGACTCTTCACGATGCAGGTCCGCGCGATCGCCGAGGCCGCGGCCGAACGCAAGGCGGCCAAGGGCGACCCGCGCGCCGAGATCATGATCCCGCTGGTCGGCACGGTCCAGGAGCTGGAGATCGTCCGCGAGGAGGCCGACCAGGTCATCGCGGAGGTCGAGGCGGCCACCGGCACGAGCCTGAAGCTGTCGATCGGCACGATGATCGAACTCCCGCGCGCCGCGCTGACGGCGGCCCAGATCGCCGAGGCCGCGGAGTTCTTCTCGTTCGGCACGAACGACCTGACGCAGACCGTGTGGGGCTTCAGCCGGGACGACGTGGAGGCCTCGTTCTTCACGGCGTACCTGGAGAAGGGGATCTTCGGGGTGTCGCCCTTCGAGACGATCGACCGGGACGGCGTGGGCTCGCTGGTGGCCGCCGCGGCCAAGGCCGGCCGCGAGACCCGCCCCGACCTCAAGCTCGGCGTCTGCGGCGAGCACGGCGGCGACCCGGAGTCCGTCCACTTCTTCCACGAGGTGGGCCTGGACTACGTCTCCTGCTCCCCGTTCCGCATCCCGGTGGCCCGGCTGGAGGCCGGGCGCGCCGCCACCCAGTCGGAGGGCAGCGACCACCGCTGAGGCCCCACGGCCTCCCCGACCCCGGGGCCGCCGTCCGTCCCCGACCCTCAAGACCGATGGACGGCGCCCCCGGCCCGCAAGAGAGGGGCGGCACCCTGTGCGGGGGTGCCGCCCCTTCGTGCGGGAGGTGCGGGGGCTGTCGCGTTGTGGTGTCGATGTGGCGTCGAGCGGACGGCCGGACGGCCGGTCGGGTGGGTGACGGCTACACGGTTTGCCAGGGGTTGGTTTCGTAGCAGTTCACCAGCAGGTCCGTCACGTCGGGGGCGACGGTCGCTGCCGCTCGTCGATGCTCGTGACCGGGACGGCCGGTGGGACGGAGTTCGAGAGGAAGGCCGCGAGGCCCGGGGAGCCGGACGCCCAGGCTCCGAGGTCCCGGAGGGGGATCTCGCGCCGCTCGGACGGGATGCCCTTGGCCGTCAGCCCTCGTTGCAGCAGCTGCATCATGATTCCCGGCAGTACGGCGGCCCGGGGCCGGACGACCCGCTCGCCGTCGAAGAAACCGATGTTCGAGATCGAGGCCTCGCTGATCCGGCCGTCGTGGTCGGTGAACAGCGCGTCGTCGTACCCGGCGAGCACCGCCTGGCGCCCGCGGAGGCAGAGTCCGAACGCCCCGGCGTGCTTGACGTGGGGGGACCGCTCGTACTCCCGCACCACCCTGGGCACCGCCGGCATGCCACGCGCACCGGATCGGCCGACACCACAGCCCGGGGTGCCCTGTTCGGCAGACCCGCCACCGACTGCCGCGGAGTGTGGTCGGCTTGACGGGTGGAGTCCATCGTCGCCCGTGCCATAGCCGTTCTCGGAACCCTGCTCGGGTCGGGGCTGACCCTGGCGTTCCAGCAGCGGAGCGCCGACAGGAGTCATCGGTTCACCCGTCGCGAGAAGCTCCGGCAGGAGCGGCTCGACGCCTTCTCCGCCTATGCCGGCGCCCTGCTCAACTACCGGCGCTGCGTGGTCCATCTCTGGTTCTGCGAACACGAACAGCCGCCGCCCGAGGACCCCGACCCGGTACGGATCCGTGCCTACGACCTGCGTTCCAACGCCCAGGAGGCACTGTTCCGGATGCAGATGCTCACGGACGACGCGACGCTGAGCCGGACCGCCGAAGACGTACTCACGGACATCACGAAGCTCCGCAAGGTGGAGAGCAGAGCCGAGCTGGACGAGCTGAGAGCGCGGACCCGTGACGACATCAGCCGACTCGTCGGCTCGGCCAAACAGCACCTTTGAAGCATGCTCGGTCGGTTTTGGGCAAGTGGTGGGGTTTTCCGGCCTTCTGGGATGTGAGCGGTACGGCACTCATATTGTCGCTCCGCGAAGACCAGGAGATGCCTTACATGACGTCACGCCGACGTAAGTCGCGACCCTGTGGATCGAATGCGCCGGGCCGTGGCCGGTCGCACCCACCCCGCCGCCCGGATCACGCCGAGGACAGGACACTGTCGGCGGTTCTGGGGTTCATGGAACGGCTCCCCAAGCCGTACCGGCGCATTCCCCGGCCCTGGCATTTTCTCCTCAAGGCGGCGACGGCCGCGGGCTTCGCCTATGTCCTCTGGGGCGTGATCACGGAGGTCGTCCATGTGATCCTCTCCCTGCTGCTCCTGTTCGTCATCGCCGCTGTCGGACTCACCATGCTCGTGGGGACGTTCACGTACTCGCTGAGCGACGAGGGGCGGCGGGAGGAGGAGCGCTGGTACGAGGAGAACGATCCGCGCGGACAGAACGGGCCCCGCGGCGCCATGTGAGGCGCGAGGAGGCGCACGGAGCGGGCCGGTGCGTGCAGGTGGAGGTGCGTGACGGGGAGCTCGGCGGGTGGCGGTGGAGGATCCCGACGCGTGCGTGTGCGGACGGGGACCGTGGCTCATACGGTCAGTGACTCCGCCAAGCCGTCGGCGAACGCCGTGACGCGGGCCAGGCGAGGGCCGCCGCGGGCGACGCGGAAGCCGTGGCGGCGGGCCCAGAAGGCCGCCTGTACGAGGTGCAACTGGGCCCAGAGGCAGACGCGTTCGCGGTCCAGCTCCGCCGCTTCCGCGAAGACGTCCAGCAGCCGGCGGGCGGTCGCGGCCGGGGCGTCGGCCTCCATGAGCGAGAGCGCGCGGGACTTCAGCAGCGTACCGCCGTCGTACGCCGGGTCGCCGACGCAGCCCTTCGGGTCCACCGCCAGCCACGGCTCGCGGTCCGCGCGCAGGATGTTCCTCGCGTGCAGGTCGCCGTGGACGAGGGTGTCCGGCTGGTCCCGGCCCAGGTCGCGGGCCGTGGCCAGCGCCGCGTCCACCACGCGGGGCGGCAGCGTGCGGGCGAGGTCCGCCGCGTCCCGGCGCAGCTCCGTCCGCCAGGTCTCGGCGCGGTCCCGCAGCCGTGGGAGAGGTGACGGCGGTGCCGGGACCGCGAGGCGGCGGTTCAGGCGGCCGGCGATCGTCATGACCGTCTCGTCGTCGGTCTCCAGCGCCGCCAGCGTGGTCATGCGGGCCCGCTCCAGCAGGAGCGCGAAGCGGGCGTCGTCCCGCGCGTACAGGCGGACCGCTCCCCGGCCCGCCCACACCTCGAAGGCGTCCGGCTCGTGGACGTTGCCGGGGTGCGGGAAGGACACCTTCAGGACGCGGGGCCGCCCGGCGGGGCCCTGCCGTACGGGGACGACCACTCCCACGCCACCGTGCGTCACCGCGCCGTCCGGCACGCAGTCCCAGCGGTGCAGCAACTCCTCGACGAGCCGGGGGAGTACGGCGATCCACGCCGTCCCCTCCTCACCCTCGCGGTCGATCGTGCCGCGCGCCAGTTCCCCGGGAATGCCGATCACCCCGGCAGCCTAGGCCGCGACCGGTCCGGACACCGTACGGACGTCGTCCGGTCGCCGTACGGCCGCGTCCGCTGTTGCCCCGCGGTCGGCCCTCGTAGGCTGGCCGCAACACAGATCCCACCTGTGGAGGGCGCCCCGTATGAGCGGCTGGAGCAGCACCGACATCCCCGACCTCGCCGGTCGCGTCGCCGTCGTCACCGGCGCCAACAGCGGGCTCGGCTACGTCACCGCCCGGGAGCTGGCCCGCAAGGGAGCCCGGGTCGTGCTCGCCTGCCGGAGCGAGCGGCGCGGACAGGAGGCCGGGGACCGGATGTCCGCCGAAGTCCCGGACGCACACATCGAGTTCGGGCTGCTGGACCTCGGAGACCTCGCCTCCGTACGGGACTTCGCCGACGCGCTCCGCCACGACCGGCTCGACCTCCTGGTCAACAACGCCGGGGTGATGGCCCTTCCGTACGGGACCACGGCGGACGGGTTCGAGACGCAGTTCGGGGTCAACCACCTCGGGCACTTCGCGCTCACCGGGCTGCTCCTGCCCGCCCTGCTCCGCGCCCCCGGCGCCCGCGTCGTCACCGTCTCCAGCATGATGCACACCCTCGCCAACATCGACCTCGACGATCTCAACAGCGAGCGCAGATACAGGCGTTGGGTCGCGTACGGGCGTTCCAAGAGCGCCAACCTGCTCTTCGTCCACGAGCTGGCCCGGCGCGTCACCGCCCACGGGCACGACCTCGTGGCCGCCGCCGCGCACCCCGGGTACGCCGCCACCAACCTCCAGACCGCCGGGCCCCGGGCCGAGGGACGCCGGCTGGCCGAGCGGCTGATGGAGGCGGGGAACGCGGTGCTCGCCCAGTCCGCCGAGGCCGGAGCCCTGCCCACGCTCTACGCCGCCACCGCTCCCGGCGTACGGCCCGACTCCTTCACCGGACCCTCGATCGCGATGTGGCGCGGCGCGCCCGGCCCCTCCCGGCGGGCGCCCTGGACCCGCGACGACGCGGCGGGGCGCCTGCTCTGGGAGGCGTCGGAACGGCTCAGCGGGGTGTCGTACGACGCCGCGCTCAAGGGCGGAGCCGGGCCCGGGGGCGAAGCCGCTGCCGAGCCCGGCACCTGACCTCGCCGTCAGGCCTACGCGGCCCGCACCTCGTACGCCGTCACCCGTACCGTCTCGTCGTCCAGGCACTGCCCGGTCTCCAGGTCGAAGCGCTGCTTCAGGAGCGGGGAGGCGACGAACGGGCGGCCCTGGTGGGTGCCGGTCAGGCCGCGGGAGAGGACCGCCGCGCCGCCGAAGGGGTCGCGGTTGTCGATGGCGTACAGCCGGTTCGCGCGGTCGCGGAAGACGGCGACCTGACGGCCGTCCGGCAGCAGCGCGGCCACCCCCCGGCCGGGGGTCAGCAGGCTCAGGTCGCAGACCGTGAACCAGTCCTCGGCGAGCTGGAGTTGGACCTTCAGGTCGGTGGTCTCGGGTGCCAGGGTCATCGCTGGGCGCTTCCTTCCAGGACGTCTGCCGTGTTTTCGGTGGGACGCATGCCGATGGACAGCAGCGGCAGGTCGGGCTTCATCTGGTCGCGCTCGGGCACGAAGCCGACGACCGGGTCGGGGGTGTCGGGGGCGTTGACGAAGGACACGAACCGGGCGAGCTTCTCCGGGTCGTTGACGGTCGACGCCCACTCGTCCGCGTAGTGGGCGACATGTGCCGCCATCAGCGACTCCAGCTCCTCGCAGATGCCGAGGGAGTCCTCCACGACGACGTCACGGACGTGGCCGAGGCCGCCGGGGATCCGCTCCAGCCAGGTCGAGGTGCGCTCCAGGCGGTCCGCGGTGCGGATGTAGAACATCAGGAACCGGTCGATCAGACGCACCAGTTCGGCGTCCGAGAGGTCCTGGGCGAGCAGGTCCGCGTGGCGCGGGGTGGCGCCGCCGTTGCCGCCGACGTACAGGTTCCAGCCGCCCGCGGTGGCGATCACGCCGAAGTCCTTCGACTGGGCCTCCGCGCACTCGCGGGCGCAGCCGGACACCGCCGACTTGAGCTTGTGCGGCGACCTGAGGCCCCGGTAGCGCAGCTCCAGGTCGATCGCCATCCGCACCGAGTCCTGGACGCCGTACCGGCACCAGGTCGAGCCCACGCAGGACTTGACGGTCCGCAGGGACTTTCCGTACGCGTGGCCGGACTCGAAGCCGGCGTCCACCAACCGCATCCAGATCAGCGGGAGCTGTTCGACGCGGGCGCCGAACATGTCGATCCGCTGGCCTCCCGTGATCTTCGTGTAGAGGCCGAAGTCGCGGGCGATCTCGCCGATCACGATCAATCCCTCGGGGGTGATCTCGCCGCCGGGGATGCGCGGGACGACCGAGTACGAGCCGTTCTTCTGGAGGTTGGCCAGGAAGTGGTCGTTGCTGTCCTGGAGGGCCGCCTGCTCGCCGTCCAGGACGTAGCCGCTCACGCCGATCGTCGGGGCGAGGGAGGCGATGATCGAGCCGACGGCCGGCTTGCAGACCTCGCAGCCGTCACCGCCCCTGGCACCCTCACGGCCGTACCGGTCGAGCAGGTCCCGGTACGTGTTGATGCGCAGCGCGAGGACGATCTCGTACAGCTCCTCACGGGTCTGCGCGAAGCAGCCGCACAGGCCCTTGTCGACCTCGACGCCGGACGCCTCCAGCTCGGCGGTGACCAGCTGGCCGAGCACCTTGACGCAACTGCCGCACGTCGTACCGGCCTTGGTGCACTTCTTCACCTCGGGCACGGTGGTGCAGCTGTGTGCGGTGACCGCGCCGCGGATCGTGCCCTTGGTGACGTTGTTGCAGGAGCAGATGATCGCGTCGTCCGGCAGCGCGCTCGGGCCGAGCTGCACGGACTCCCCGGCGCCGGCCGGCAGGACGAGCGACTCCGGCGAGACCGGCGGCACCGAACCGGTGAACGCCTTCAGCGTGCCGTACGCCTCCGCGTCGCCGACCAGGATGCCGCCGAGCAGTGTGCCGTCCCGGCCGATGACCAGCTTCTTGTACAGGCCCGAACGGGCGTCGGAGTAGACGACGTCCAGGCAGTCCGCGGTGGCGCCGTGCGCGTCGCCGAAGGACGCCACGTCCACGCCGAGCAGCTTCAGCTTGGTGGACAGGTCGGCGCCGGTGAAGGCCGCCTCGTCGGCGGCGATGGTCGCCGCGGCCGTCTCCGCCTGCTCGTACCCCGGCGCCACCAGGCCGTACACCCGGCCGTCCGCCGCCAGCGCGCACTCGCCGATCGCGAACACATGGGGGTCGTTCACGGTACGGCACTGCTCGTCGACGGTGATGCCGCCGCGCTCGCCGACGGACAGCCCGCAGTCCCGGGCCAGTTGGTCCCGCGGTCGCACACCGGCGCTGAACACCACCAGATCGGTGGCGAGTTCGGAACCGTCGGACAGCTTCATGCCGGTCACGGCACCCGCCCCGTCCACCACGATCTCCTGCGTGCCCACACCCGTGTGCACGCTCAGGCCCATCTCCTCGATGGTGCGCAGCAGCGCCGCGCCGCCGCCCTCGTCGACCTGGACGGGCATCAGCCGGGGCGCGAACTCCACGATGTGGGAGGTGAGTCCGAGTCCCTTGAGGGCGCCGGCCGCCTCCAGCCCGAGCAGTCCGCCGCCGACCACGGCACCGGTGGTAGCCGTCCTCGCGTACTCCTCGATCGCGAGCAGGTCCTCGATCGTGCGGTAGACGAAGCAGCCGGTGGCGTCCTTGTTCGGGACGGGCGGCACGAACGGGAAGGAGCCGGTGGCCAGGACGAGGGTGTCGTAGGGGAAGACCGCGCCCGACCTCGCCGTCACCTGCCGCGCCTCGCGGTCGACCGTCACGGCCGGGTCGCCGACGTACAGCTCGATGCCGTGCGTCTCGATGAACTCCGGCTCGGTCAGGGAGAGTTCCTCGGCGGACCGGCCCGAGAAGTACGAGGTGAGGGCGACGCGGTCGTACGCGGGACGCGGCTCCTCGCACAGCACGACCACGCGGTGCGTGGCGGTCAGGCCGCGCTCGGCGAGTGCTTCGAGGAAGCGCTGGCCGACCATGCCGTGGCCGACGAGCACGATCGTGGGGGTGGCCCCCGGGGCAGTGGTCATCAGGAGCCTCCGTCATCGGTGAGCAGGTGGAGCAGGGGCCCGTCGGCGGAGGGCAGCGGCTCTGCTCCCTCCCGGGCGGCGCGCACGAACGCGCCGACGGTGCCGGGTGCGCCGGCCGGGACCCCGCCGGCCGGGCGGTCGTGGACCGGGGTGAACGGGCCGCGCGGCGGCGGGAGTACGGGGATCGAGCCGGCCGCCGCCGGAACCGGCGCGTCGTATGCGATCTCCGTGCCTGCGGTGCCTGCGGTGCCTGCGGTGCCTGCGGTGCCTGTGGTGTCTGCGGCACCGGTCGCGCGGACTGCGCCGGTCGTGCCTGTGGCGGTGTCTGTGCCGGTCCAGCGGGCGCGCGGCGTTTCGGCCGGCGCTGTGGGCGGCGCGGTGGGTGGCGCGAACCCCTCGGGCGCGGGCCGGCCGTGCTTCGCGTTCCCGGTGGGCGTCACGCAGGTACCGGGACCGCCGGGCCGCCGGGCGGGACGGACGCCCGCGGGGCCGGCGCCGGTCACCACCACACGCGAATTCGAGGTCATGTCCAGGAGCCTGCGGGGCCGACGTTACCCGGCCGCATCACCACTGTTTCCCGCGGGGAACGCTGCCCTCTTCGATGCCGGGCGGCGGGTGTGAGGGGTCCGGGAGCTGCGCGGACGGGGGTGTGAGGGGCCCCGTCGAAGGCTCCGCTAGCGGCTGCCGTGGCTTCCCGTCAGGTGCGCGAAGACGACGACGTTGCCCTGGTAGCCGGTGGCGCGGGAGTAGCCGCCGCCGCAGGTGATGACCCGGAGCTCGGGGCGCTTCGCGGCACCGTACACCTTGTCGTCGGGGAAGTCGCGGGCCTGGTAGACCTCGACCGCGTCGACGGTGAAGACGGCGACGGTGCCGTCGCGCCGGTCGACCTCGATGGTCGCGCCGCGTCGCAGGGCACCGAGGTCGTAGAAGACGGCGGGGCCCTCGGTGTTGTCCACGTGCCCGGCGACGATCGCGGTGCCGCTCTCGCCCGGGGCGGTGCCCGCCTCGTACCAGCCGGCGAGGTTCTTCTCCTTGGCGGGCGGGACGTCGAGGCTGCCGGTGGAGGTGAGGGCGAGGCCCATGAGGGGGGCGTTCACGCGGATCGCGGGGATGCGGATGCGGGTGGGCGGCGAGGGGTCGAGGGCCGGGGCGGAGAGACGTTCCTCGGCGGGGTCGGGACGGCCCTCGGCGGCGGCTGGCTGGGGTGGCGCGCCGTGCGGGCCGAGACCGGGGGCGAGCAGCCACACACCCGAGCCGAGGGCTACGACGGTTACGGCCGCTATCGCGGTGTCCCCGATCTTGCGCATGCGAACCCCTCTTTCGAAGGTGAGATCCTCTAACGCGCCTTTGGTGCTCTCACGCACCTCCAGCGGTCAGAGGCTCCAACGCGGGTGTGACCCTCTCCCCCCTGTGACCCCCTACCCCCTCCGGGCCGCGAGGGGCGTCGGACCCGGAGGGGGTGGGATGTGCGGTACCGGCGGACGGACAGCGGAGGGTGTCCGTCAGATCCCGTCGCCTCTCGCCCGGCGATGCAGGAGCCAGGTACCGCCCGCGGCGGCGACGGCCAGAGCCGTCACACCCGCCGCGGTCTGCACGGGATCGGTGCCGAAAGCGCCACCGACCCCCGTCTTCACACTGCCGTGGGGCTGGACCTGCCCCGCGGCCGGCGTCAGCGCCACCGTCAGGTCACCGGTCACCTGCCGGTTCCCCTCGGCGCACTTCGCGACGATCTCGTACGTCCCCGGCTGCGCGCTCGACGGCACCCGGAACATGCCGATCGCCTCGCCCTCGTGCGTACTGGGCGCCAGGGTGAACGTCCCGGCACCGACCGAGCTGGCGTCGCCCGTCGCCGTTCCCTTCTCCCCGCACGCCGCCGTGTTCACCGTGACCTGGGCGCCGGGGGCCGTGGTCGACGGGTACACGTCCAGGCTGCCGGTGCCGCCGCCGTACGCCGGCGCGGCGGCGAGGCCGGCCGCGGCCACGGCGAGCGCGGTCCCGGTCAGCAGACGGGCGGTGCGTCGCATGCTGCTCCCTCGTCGAGCTCGTCCACTCCCTTGCTCTACCGAGGTAAAAGCCAACGGGCCGGACCCGCTTCCTGAGATTCCGTCAGCTGTGGGATGAACGGGTGTCACCGACGGCCTCCCGAAGGCCGATCGGGAGCGAATCCCAGCAGGTCAAGCGGGTCGCGCGGGGCCCGTCAGGAAGAGCACACGAACGGCGGGTGCCGGGGGGAGTGAACGGGTGACACCGCTCATGCCCACCGCCCGCGCACACCGCGACCGCGACCGCGACGGCGCACGCGGGCCACGCACGGCAACGGGTGCACGATTCCCCCTCCGGCCCGTCCCCCCGGCCGGCCGGACCCGCCCCGCCCGCCTCGCCCGAGGATCGTGACCGGGCCCGGGTTCAGACGAGGCGTGGGAGTACGTCATCCGTCCGCGGCGGCGGCCCCGGTCTCCCAGCGCAGCAGGTCGCCCGGCTGGCACTCCAGCACCTCGCAGAGCGCGGCGAGGGTCGCGAACCGGACCGCCTTGGCGCGGCCGTTCTTGAGCACCGCCAGGTTGGCGGGCGTGATCCCGACACGGTCCGCCAGTTCGCCCACGGACATCTTCCGCCGGGCCAGCATCACGTCGATGTCGACGACGATCGGCATCAGATCACCTCGTCCAACTCGGCCTGCATCCGGGATGCTTCGACGTCCCGGGCGACCGCCTGGGCGAGCAGCGTTCGCAGTACGAGCACGATGAGGGCGACGCCCAGGACGGCCACGCCGATGCCGGCCATGATGACGGTGACGCCGGGGTCGTCCCGCTGGCCCGGCGCGTTGACGGCCGTCACCGCGAACCACACGAGGGCAGCCGCCGTGATCGCGCCGATCACACCGTCCACGTAGCGGAAGGCGGCGTGGGAGAACACGGTTCCGCGGCGCACCATCGTCACCAGCCGCCCCACGCAGACCAGCGCGACCTGGACCGCCACCATGCCCAGGATCGTGATCACCCGCAGCGGCGTGAGCGGGAGCGACCCGTCCGCCGGCTTGGTGGCCAACGCCCACACCATCCCCGCCTGCACGAACACCGTCCCGGCGAACACCACCACGAGCACCGCGCGCAGCGCCCCGACAGCCAGCTTTCCCATGCCTCCCCCTCCCATCGACTTACGATGGGAATCTATCGATTCTCGATAGGTGAAGCAATCGCTGCGACGGAGGGTGCGCGGCACGCGAACACCGTGACGGGCCCGCCGGGGCCGGCCGGGCGGAGGGGGCTTCGGCCCGCGGCGTGAGGGCGGATCCCGGTGGGTCCGTGGGTCCGTGGGTCCGTGGGTCCGTCCGAGGCGCCGCTGGACGGTGAGCGCGCTCGGCTCGATGGGTTCAACCAGGAGCGCCGGAGCGTGATCAGCCGGTCTCGGGAGCCGGTCGGTCTCGTGAGTCGGTCGGTCTCGTGAGTCGTCGGTCTCCGGAGTCAGCCGGTCTCGGGAGTCAGTCGGATCGCCGCGATGTCGAACTGGAGACGTACCGTCTCGCTCACCATCGCGCCGCCCTCCGCCAGGCGGGAGTTGTAGGACAGGCCCCAGTCCATGCGGTTGATGGTGGTGGTGCCGTCGAAGCCGACGCGCTGGTAGCCGAAGGGGTCGGTGACATTGCCCATGTAGGTGAGTTCGAGGTCGACCGGGCGGGTCGTGTCCTTGATGGCCAGGTCGCCGGTCATGACATAGACGTCGGGGGATGTGAGGCGTACGGCCGTGCTCTGGAAGCGCATGCGCGGATAGGCCGCCGAGTCGAGGAAGTCGCGGCCGGCGAGATGCGCGTCGCGCTGCTCCACGCCCGTGTCGACGCTGCCGGTGGACAGGATGATCTCGGCCTGGGAGCGGGACGGGTCGCGGCCGTCGAAGTAGAGGCGGCTCTTGTACTCGGTGAAGGCCCCGCGGACCGTCGTCACCATCGCGTGCCGCACCGAGAAACCGATTCTGCTGTGGGCGGGGTCGATGATCCACTCGCCGGTGAGGGCGGCGAGGGCGGGGTCGAGGAGCGTGGTGGGGGCGGTGGGTGCCGCGGTGGGGCGCGGCGGGGGTGTGGGGGAGCGCCGGGACGTGTGGGGGCGGCTGAACAAGTTCATGGTTCATCTGGTTAGTCGACTCCGGGAATTGCCGCAAGTGGCCCGTGGGTAAGAGATGTTGGGTGATGTGCGGGAATTCGGCGAGCCGTCACCGGAACTGCACACCATCGCCATGGGATCCGCTCGGGAAAGTGTTCCGGTATTCCTGGATTCCGCGTGTTCCTTGAATTGTGTTGTTCCCTTTTGTTTTCGGGTGTGTCCGGGGGGATGTGCGAAGGCCGCCCCGGTTCGTTCGCCGGGGCGGCCGCGTCACACCGCGGGACCGGGGCTCAGTTCACGTTGACCGCGCTCCAGGCGGCCGCCACCGCGTTGTACTCGGCGCTGCCGTTGCCGTACAGGTCCTTCGCCGCGTTGAGGGTCGCCGTCCGGGCGCCCGCGTAGTTCGTCGAGGACGTCATGTAGACCGTCAGCGCGCGGTACCAGATCGCGCCGAGCTTGTCGCGTCCGATCCCCGTCAGCGTCGAGCCGTTGTACGTCGGTGAGTTGTAGCTCACGCCGTTGACGGTCTTCGCGCCGCTGCCCTCGGCGAGGAGATACGCGAAATGGTTCGCGACGCCGGAGGAGTAGTGGACGTCGAGATTTCCGACCGACGAACTCCAGTAGTCGGCCGAACTGCCGTCCTTGGAGGGCTGGTCCATGTACCGCAGGGCCGTCTTGCCGAAACCGGAGCGGACGATCTTCTCGCCGATGAGGTAGTCGCCGGGATCGGAGGGGTTGCCGGCGTACCACTCGACCAGCGTGCCGAGGATGTCCGAGGTCGCCTCGTTCAGGCCGCCGGACTCGCCCGAGTACGTCAGTGCCGCCGTCTTGGAGGTGACCCCGTGGGTCATCTCGTGTCCCGCCACGTCGAGCGCGACCAGCGGGCCGAAGGTGGTCCCGTCACCGTCGCCGTACGTCATGCAGAAACAACTGTCGTCCCAGAAGGCGTTGTTGTAGCTGCTGCCGTAGTGGACGCGGTTGTACGAGCCCTTGCCGTCACCGGCGATGCCGTTGCGGCCGTGGACGTTCTTGTAGTAGTCCCAGGTCTCGTCGGTGCCGTACTGGGCGTCGACGGCCGCCGAGGAGCGGTCCGAAGTGGCCCCCGTTCCCCAGTGGTTGTCGGCGTCCGTGAACACCGTCGAGGGCGCCCGGCTGATGCAGATGCCGAAGATGCACAGGTCGGTCTTGTTCGCCGCGTCCCCGGTGTACGTGTTGCCGCGCGTCGGGTCCGTGAGGCTGTACGTCGATCCCGACAGCGTCGTCTCCAGCGGAACCGTGCCGCTGTAGAGCGACTGGCCGTCGCCGGTCGCGGTCTCGATGCTGTCCCAGGCGTCGATCTGGGCGCCGGTGCGGGCGTTCGTCAGCACCGTGCGGGCGACCGGGTTGCCGAGTGAGTCCTGCCCGACGGCGTTGGTGCGCCAGGCCAGTTTCGGGGTGCCGTGCAGGGCGTCGACCACCAGTTGCGGCTTGGCCTGCACCCGCTTCAGCGTGTCGCCGAGGTTCGCCGCCCGCAGCGCGTTCACCGCGAGGTCGGCGGCCTTCGGCGCGGATATGTCCGGCGTGATCGAGGCGAGGGATGTCCTCGCCCGGGTCGCGCGGTCGGCGCCGCGGTAGGCCCCGTCCGACCCGAGGTGGACCACGAAGTCGCCGCCGAGCACCGGGAGCTGACGGTACGTGCGGTCGTAGCGGACGTGCTGGGTGCCGTTCCCGTCGACGACCACGTCGCGGACCGCCGTGCCCTCGGCGGACGTCAGTCCCAGGGCGGTGGCGTGCCGGAGCAGAGCCGTCGCCGCATGGGCGATCGCGGTGGCCCGGGTCGGTCTCGTGTCGGCGTGGGCGGCGGGGGAGAGCGTCGCGGTCAGCAGGGTCGCCGTGGTGACGGCGACGCCGGCCGTGGCGAGTCGGGAAACGCGGATCTTCCGTGTCCGGCTCATCAGTCTCCTTGGAGAAATGCCTCTGAGGCGTGGGGGTGGCTCTGATGACGACAGTGATTTAAGGGCTCATGACAAGTCGTGTCCATAGCGCCCCCATGGAGATGTGTGTGGGGACGGGGTGGGTGGAGAATCCTTTCTGTGATCACCCGCGACACCCGCCGCCTCCCGTTCTTCGTCTACGGCACGCTCCGCCCCGGCGAGGTCAACCACGACGCGTTCCTGCGCGGCCGGACCACGGCCGAGGAACCCGGCCGCCTCCACGGCGCACGGCTCTACGACGGCCCCGGCTATCCCTACGCCGTCGAGGAACCGGCGGGAGGTGTGCCGGCGGGAGATGAGTCGGCGGGAGGTGTGCCGGCGGGAGGGGAGCCGGTGGTCGGGGGGCCTGCGGGAGAGGCCCCCACGGCCGCGGGCGTGCGGGGGGAACTCGTCACCGCGAGCCCTGGGTCGTACGACCGACTGCTCCTGGAACTGGACGAGTTGGAGGAGTGCGTGCCGGGCGACCCGGCGAGCCTGTACGTGCGCGTCGAGCGGGACGTCGTACGGCTGCGGGACGGGGCCGCTGTCCGGGCCTGGGTGTACCTCGCCGGCCCCGCCGTGGCCGAGAAGCTGCGCGCCGACGGCCACCGCATCGACGGCGGGGACTGGCTGGCCCGCTGACCGGCCCGGCACGCCGGGCCCGGGGGAAATCCGGCCCATGTGGCTTGTTCCGTACCGCGGTTGGCCGGTCACGCACCGTTGAGACTTCAAGGGGCCGGACTACAGTCGTCGTCCTGTTCGTCCCCGCACGGCGTTCGACCCACCGGCCGGCCCCGGGCTCCCGCCGCACCCGGAATCGGCCTCCCCCCACTCGTAACAGCCAGCCAGGAAGCCTCCGAGCCATGCCTCTGCGTCACTTGACCCCCCGGGACCAGCACCTCTTCTGGCAGTACGGCCGCGGCGCCGACGTACCCGTCCCCGAACCGCTGATCCACCGCGCGATCGAGCGGCACGCGATCACCCACCCCCACGCCGTCGCCGCCGAACACCACGGCGCGACCCTCACCTACGGCGAACTCGACCGCTACGCCGGTGCCCTCGCCGCCCGTCTGGTCCGCGAGGGCGTCCGCCCCGGCGACCACGTCGGCCTGTTCGTCCGCCGTTCCATCCCGATGCTGATCGGGCTGCTCGCCACCCTCAAGGCGGGCGCCGCCTACGTCCCCCAGGACATCGGCCGCACGCCCCCGGACCGGCTCGCCCACGTCATCCGCACCGCCCGCACCCGGGTGGTCCTCACCCAGAAGGAACACGCCCCGCGCGTCCCGCTGCCCGGCGGCCACCGCCTGATCGCGCTGGACGACCCGAGCCCGTACGACGGCGGACCGCCGGTGCCGCCGCGGCCCGCGCACCCGGACGACGGCTGCTACGTCCTGTTCACCCCCGGCACCGCAGGCCGCCCCGGCGGCGTGAAGGTCACCCACCGCAACGTCGCCAACCTGCTGCTCACCGAGCCCGGCGGACTCGGCATCCGCCCCGGCGACCGGGTCGCCCAACTCCTCGACACCGCTGCCGACATGGCCGCCTGGGAGATCCTGGGCTGCCTCACGCACGGCGCCACCCTGGTCGTCCGCGGCAAGGACGCCGCCGTCGCGGCCCGCACCGCGACCGTGCTGATCGCCACCCCGACCGTGCTCTCCGGCATCGACCCCGCCGCCTGCCCGCGCGTCCGCACGGTCGCCGTCGCCGGGGAACCCTGCCCGCGTCCGCTCGCCGACCGCTGGGCGCGCGGGGCCGCCTTCTTCAACTGCTGCGGCCCCACCGAGGTGACCATCGTCAACACCATGGGCCGCCACGACCCGGCCGCCCCGCTGCTCACCGTCGGCCGCCCCACCCCCAACAACACGGTGTACGTCCTCGACGCCGACCGCCGCCCGCTGCCCATCGGCGAGACCGGCGAGATGTGGGCGGGCGGCGACTGCGTCTCGGCCGGCCACCTCGGCGACGACGCCCTCAACACCCGGCGGTACGCGCCCGATCCCTTCCTCGGCGCGGGCCGGTTCATGTTCCGCACCCGCGAACTGGGCCGCTGGACCCCCGACGGCGATCTCGAACACCTCGGCCGCGCCGTCGCCCGCGTCCCGGCCGGGAAGGGGGGCGCGGTTCCGGCGGCCGTGCGCTGACACCGACCGTGCCGCTAACGGCGGGCGGCCGCCAGGGCGTCGGCCACTCCGGGTTCCTTCCTCCCGAGGAACTGCGGGTCCGGTTCGAAGACCGCGTCCAGGGCGGCCTTGCCCGCCGCGAAGACCTCGCGCGTCCCGCCGTAGTACCAGGTCACGTCGTGCTTGGCGTCCACGCCGATGCCGTACGACGCCACGCCCGCCGCCTCGCACAGGGCCACCGCGCGCCGGATGTGGAAGCCCTGGCTGATCAGGACGGCGCGGTCCACGCCGAAGATCTTCTTCGCGCGGACGCAGGAGTCCCAGGTGTCGAAGCCGGCGTAGTCGCGGACGATACGGTCGCCGGGGACGCCGTGCCGGGTGAGGTACGTGCGCATGGCGTCCGGCTCGTCGTAGTCCTCGGTGCTGTTGTCGCCGGTCACGAGGACGACCTTGATCCGGCCCTCGTCGTACAGTTTCGCCGCCGCGCTCAGCCGGTTGGCGAGGTACGGCGAGGGCTCGCCGTCCCACAGTCCCGCGCCGAAGACCACGGCGACGTCGGTGCGGGGCACGTCGGCGACGGTGCGCAGCCGGCCGGCCGTCGACACGTACAGCCAGGTGACCGGCAGCAGCGCCAGCACGCAGCCGGCCATCACGGCCTGCACCAGGCGCCGCCACCCGGTGCGGGTGCGCGGCAGACGCGGTCGGCGGATCCTCATACGGTCGTTCCCCCCTGTAGGCCCCGGTCGGCGACCGTCGGCCCCGGCTGTCCCGGTCGGCACCCTCGGCTCCGACCTTGGAGGACGCAGCGCGGGTCGTTCCGGTTCGCTCACACCGCCCGGCCCCGTGACGTGAAGTGCCCGTAAACACTCGTGACGGTCAGGCAACGGCGGTGCAATCTCGTCCGGCGAGGATCCTCGCATGACGGTGACCGACCTTTCTCCGCGCCCCGGCCCGCCCGCCCTCGTCCTGGTGGCCCACGGCAGCCGCGACCCGCGCGCGCTCGCCACGGTGCGGGCGCTCATGGACCGGGTGCGCGCACTGCGCCCGGACCTGCCGGTGCGCCTCGGTCACATCGAGCTGAACGAGCCGCTGCTCCCGGACACCCTCGCCGCCCTCGGGGACGCCCCGGCCGTCCTCGTCCCGCTGCTCCTGAGCCGCGGCTACCACGTCAAGCGGGACATCCCGGAGATCGCCGCGGCCGCCGCGGCCCGCACACGCGTCGCCGCGCCGCTGGGCCCGCACCCGCTGCTGGTCGACGCCCTGCACGGCCGGCTGCTGGAGGCGGGGTGGCGCCGGAGGCCCGCGAGCGCCGTGGTGATGGCGGCGGCCGGCTCCCGCGACCCCGAGGCCAGGGTCGACACCCTGCGCACGGCCCGGCTCCTCGCCGAACGCCTGGGCGTCCCGGTCGTCCCGGCCTACGCGTCGGCGGCGGCCCCGACGGTCGCGGAGGCGATCGCCGCGCTGCGGGCGAGGGGCCGTCACCGCATCGCCGTCGCCTCCTACTTCACGGCCCCCGGCCGCTTCGCCACCGAGTCCGCGGCCGCCGCCCCCTGGATCGCCTCAGCCCCCCTCGGAGCCCACGAGGCCATGGCGGAACTGACCCTCCACCGCTACGACCAAGCCCTGAAAACCCCCCTGACAGCAGCAGCCTGAACGGCACACCGACACCGCGACCACCTGAACCCCCCAGCCCTCGACGCCCCGAGGGCCACGGGGAACTGCGCGACGAGCCACAACGCCCCCGCGCCCACCCGACGGCCGGTCCGGCGGAACGCCCCTGGGGGCGCGGGGAACTGCGCGACCAGCCACAACGCCGCCGCGCCCGCCCGACGGCCGGTCCTTCAGATCCGTGGGCGCTCGAAACCACCATTTGTCACAACCGCCCCGTACTGTCGAGGCATGGCAGTCCCCGCACCCTCCCCGGCCTACGACCCGGCGTCAGCCGAGCGCTGGGCCCCCGAGCCCGACAAGCGCCCCGGCCGCACCGCCTTCCAGCGCGACCGCGCCCGGATCCTCCACTCCGCCGCCCTCCGCAGGCTCGCCGGCAAGACCCAGGTGGTCACCCCGGGCGAACGCCCCACCTCGGCCTGGGACGCCAGCCCCCGCACCCGCCTCACCCACTCCCTGGAATGCGCCCAGGTCGGCCGGGAACTGGGCGCAGCCCTAGGCTGCGACCCGGACCTCGTGGAGGCCGCCTGCCTCTCGCACGACCTCGGCCACCCGCCCTTCGGCCACAACGGCGAACAGGCGCTGAACGAGTTCGCCGACGACTGCGGCGGCTTCGAGGGCAACGCCCAGTCCCTCAGGCTCCTCACCCGCATCGAGCCCAAGCGGTTCACCCCGGAGGGCTCCGTCGGCCTCAACCTCACCCGCGCCGCCCTCGACGCCGCCACCAAGTACCCGTGGCCGCGCGGCGCGCACCCCACCGACCCGGCGTCGTCGAAGTTCGGGGTGTACGAGGACGACCGCCCGGTCTTCGACTGGGTCCGCAAGGAGGCCCCGTCCACCCGCACCTGCTTCGAGGCGCAGGTCATGGACTGGTCCGACGACGTCGCCTACTCCGTGCACGACGTCGAGGACGGCCTGCACGCGGGCCACATCGACCCCGGCCGCCTGCGCGCGGAACCCGAGCGGCAGGCCGTCTTCGACACCGCCGTCGGCCGGTACGTGCCGGCCGGCACCGACCCCGCCGAACTCGCCGCCGCCCTCGACCGGCTCCAGGCCGAGGAGTGGTGGCCGCACGGCTACGACGGCTCCGCGGTCGCCCAGGGCCGTCTCAAGGACGCCACCAGCCAGCTCATCGGCCGGTTCTGCCTGGCCGCGGAGGGCGCGACGCGCGAGGCGTACGGCGGCGGCCGGCTCACCCGCTACGGCGCCGAACTCGTCGTACCGCGCGAGGCCCGGATGGAGTGCGCGGTGCTCAAGGCGATCGCCCACCGTTACGTCATGCAGCGCGCCGAGCAGGAGAGGATCCGCGCCGAGCAGCGCGTCGTCGTGGCCGAACTCGCGCACGCGCTCACCGCCCGCGCCCCCGACGGACTCGACCCGCAGTTCCGGGCGCTGTTCGACGCGGCCGACGGCGACCACGCCCGCAAACGCGTGATCGTCGATCAGATCGCCTCGCTCACCGACGCCTCCGCGCGGTCGCTGCACGCGAGACTGACGGGCCGTATGTGAACAGTCGGTGACACTCCGCGACCCTCCATGGCCTGATCGGGTCATGATCGGGGCACCATCGGGGCACCGGGACCCACTCCCCCTTCCCGCATCACGCTGCGTGCGGGACGCTCACAGTGCGGCGCATGTGGGCGGCATATGTAGCGGCACCCTTACGAGGAGGCTTCAAGTGGTCGACGCGGACCAGACATTCGTCATCGTCGGTGGCGGACTCGCCGGCGCGAAGGCGGCCGAGACGCTCCGGGCCGAGGGCTTCAGCGGCCGGGTGATACTGATCTGCGACGAACGCGACCACCCGTACGAGCGGCCACCCCTGTCCAAGGGCCTGCTGCTGGGCAAGGAGACGCGCGACAGTGTCTTCGTGCACGAGCCCGCCTGGTACGCGCAGAACGACATCGAGCTGCACCTGGGCCAGACCGTGGACCGGATCGACCGCGCCGCGAAGACGGTCCGGTTCGGCGACGACGGCACCCTCGTGCGCTACGACAAGCTGCTGCTCGCCACCGGTGCCGAACCCCGCCGCCTCGACATCCCCGGCACCGACCTGGCCGGCGTCCACCACCTGCGCCGCCTCTCGCACGCGGAGCGGCTGCGGGGCGTGCTCGCCGCGCTCGGCCGGGACAACGGGCACATCGTGATCGCGGGAGCCGGCTGGATCGGCCTGGAGGTGGCCGCGGCGGCGCGGACCTACGGCGCCGAGGTCACCGTCATCGAGCACGGGCCGACCCCGCTGCACAGCGTGCTCGGGCCCGAGCTGGGCAACGTCTTCCGGCAGCTGCACGAGGAGCACGGGGTCCGCTTCCGGTTCGGGGTGCGGCTCGCCGAGATCGTCGGGCAGGACGGCATGGTCCTCGCCGCCCGCACCGACGACGGCGAGGAGCACCCGGCGCACGACGTCCTCGCGGCGATCGGCGCGGCGCCGCGCACCGGGCTCGCCGAGGCGGCCGGGCTGGAGCTGGCCGGACGGGCGCACGGCGGCGGCATCGTCGTCGACGAACGGCTGCGGACCTCCGACCCGGACATCTACGCGGCCGGTGACGTGGCCTCCTTCCCGCACGGCCTGTTCGACGTCCGGCTCCGGGTGGAGCACTGGGCCAACGCCCTCAACGGCGGGCCGGCGGCGGCCCGCGCGATGCTCGGGCAGGAGGTGACGTACGACCGGGTGCCCTACTTCTTCACCGACCAGTACGACCTCGGCATGGAGTACAGCGGCTGGGCGCCGCCCGGCTCCTACGACGAGGTCGTCATCCGGGGTGACCTGGGCAAGCGGGAGTTCATCGCGTTCTGGGTGAAGGAGGGGCGGGTGCTGGCCGGGATGAACGTGAATGTGTGGGATGTCACAGAGTCGATCCAGAGGCTGGTCCGCTCCGCGGTGCCGGTGGATCCCGACGCGCTGGCCGACCCCCATGTGCCGCTGGATTCGCTCGCCTAGCCGACCGCCGTCGTCCGCGCCCCCTTCGGGGTGCCGCGGTGACCGTAGAATTCATCCGTGGCAGGACGGATCAATGACGAGGACGTGAAGGCGGTACGGGACGCGGTCCCGATCGACGCCGTCGTGTCCGAGTACCTCCAGCTGCGCAACGCGGGCGGCGGGAACCTCAAGGGACTCTGCCCGTTCCACGACGAGAAGTCGCCGTCCTTCCAGGTCAGCCCGAGCAAGGGGCTCTTCCACTGCTTCGGCTGCCAGGAGGGCGGCGACACCCTCACCTTCCTGATGAAGGTGGACCACCTCTCCTTCTCGGAGGCGGTCGAGCGGCTGGCCGCCCAGGCCGGCATCACGCTGCGCTACGAGGAGGGCGGGTACAACCCGGCGCACCAGCGCGGCGAGCGCATCCGGCTGGTCGAGGCGCACAAGACCGCCGCCGTCTGGTACGCGGAACAGCTCGCCACCAGCCCCGAGGCCGAGACCGGCCGCCTCTTCCTCGCCGAGCGCGGCTTCGACCAGGCCGCCGCCGTCCACTTCGGCGTCGGCTACAGCCCCCAGGGCTGGGACCACCTCACCCGCTATCTGCGCGGGCAGGGCTTCACCGACAAGGAGCTGCTGCTGTCGGGGCTCTCCCAGGAAGGCCGGCGCGGGCCCATCGACCGGTTCCGGGGCCGCCTGATGTGGCCGATCCGGGACATCGGCGGCGAGGTCGTCGGCTTCGGCGCCCGCAAGCTCTACGAGACGGACAACGGCCCCAAGTACCTCAACACGCCCGACACCGCGATCTACAAGAAGTCCCAGGTCCTGTACGGCATCGACCTCGCCAAGCAGCACATCGCGAAGTCCAGCCGCGCGGTCGTGGTCGAGGGCTACACCGACGTCATGGCCTGCCACCTGGCCGGGGTGACGACCGCGATCGCCACCTGCGGCACGGCCTTCGGCGGCGACCACATCAAGATCCTCCGCCGGCTGCTGATGGACAACGGCTCGGCCCGCGTGATCTTCACCTTCGACGGCGACGCGGCCGGCCAGAAGGCGGCCCTGCGCGCCTTCGAGGACGACCAGAAGTTCGCCGCCGAGACGTACATCGCCATCGCCCCCGACGGCATGGACCCCTGCGAACTGCGCCTCGCCAAGGGCGACGAGGCCGTCGCCGAGCTGGCCGAACCCCGCACCCCGCTCTTCGAGTTCGCGCTCCGCCAGATCGTCGCCCGCTACGACCTGGACACCCCGGCGGGCCGCGCGGCCGCCCTCGACGAGGCCGCGCCGATCGTCGCCCGGATCAAGAACAGCGGCGCCCAGCACGAGGTCGCCGTCCAGCTGGCCGGCATGCTCGGCATCCTCGACACCCAGTTCGTGGTCAAGCGGGTCGCCCAGCTGGCCCGTTGGGCCCGCGAGCGCGGCGGCAAGGGTCCCGGTCCCGCCCGCGGCCCGCAGCAGCCGTCGTACGACGCCCGCGCCGGGCGCCCGGCCGTCTCCGGCCCCGCCCTCAACCTCCGCAACGCCGTCTACGCCACCGAGCGCGAGCTGCTCAAGCTCGCCCTGCAACGCCCCGAGCTGGTCTCCCCGGCGTTCGACGCGTACGGCATCGACGAGTTCACCGCCGAGCCCTACGCGGCCGTACGCCTGGCCATCATGGAGGCGGGCGGCGCCGAGCACGGCGTACGGGACCCGCAGGAGTACCTGGTCCGCGTCCGCGAGACGGCCCCCGACGACACGGTCCGCGCGATGGTGACCGAGCTGGCCGTCGAGGCGATCATGCGCCGCACGGTCGACGAGAACTACGCGGGCGAGCAGCTCGTGACCGTCCGCCGCCGGGCCGTCGACCGGCGCATCCACGAGATCCAGATCACCCTCACCCGGCTCGGCAGCGCCGGAGACCCGGCCCAACTCGCCTCCGTGCAGAACGAGTTGTGGGTGCTCCAGCAGTACGGGCAGGCACTGCGCGAGCGCGGCGCGACCGCCCTCTGAGCCGCCGCCGGCCGACAGCGTAACCACGCGGTCACGGAACGGACGCAAAAAGTCACCGCACGCCCCTCGTGGCGGCGATGTGTCTTACCCCACACTGGGGGGCGGTGCCTGAGTCCTCGGAGCGCGGCCGGCCCGTCCCGGACGGGCCCCACACCCCCGCCGTTCCACTCAACGCGTACGGGACGGACAGCGGCGAGGCCGTCGTCTCCGCCCCCGAAGTACCGCTGCCGCACCCCCTGGCAGCGATCATCCTGGAGGTCGCCCCCGTGCAGACCCAGACCCTGACCCAGACAGACAGCGGCACGCAAGCGGCCGGGCCGGAGGCCGAGGCCGACGTCTACGCCGGCGTGCCACCGCAGAGCCGGGTGGCGGTCCACCCCGAGACGGCGGCGGAGCCGGAGGGCCCGCCCGCCGAGGAACTCACGGCCGAGGCCGCCGAGGAGCCCGAACCGGAACCCGTCGAGGCGCGCGTCGCCGCCCGCGCCGACACCGCCGGCCCCTCCTCCGACCTGTTCCGCCAGTACCTGCGCGAGATCGGCCGCATCCCGCTGCTCACCGCCGCCGAGGAGGTCGAACTCGCCCGCCGGGTCGAGGCCGGGCTGTTCGCCGAGGAGAAGCTCGGCAGCACGCCCGACCTCGACAGCGAGCTCGCGCTCGACCTCGACCGGCTGGTCGTGAGGGGCCGCATGGCCAAGCGCCGGCTCATCGAGGCGAACCTCAGGCTCGTCGTCTCCGTGGCCAAGCGGTACGTCGGCCGCGGCCTGACCATGCTCGACCTGGTCCAGGAGGGGAACCTCGGGCTGATCCGCGCGGTCGAGAAGTTCGACTACGCCCGCGGCTACAAGTTCTCCACGTACGCGACCTGGTGGATCCGGCAGGCCATGTCCCGCGCCCTGGCCGACCAGGCCCGCACGATCCGCGTCCCCGTGCACGTCGTCGAACTCATCAACCGCGTGGTCCGGGTCCAGCGCCGGATGCTCCAGGAACGGGGCTACGAGCCGACGCCCGACGAGGTCGCCGCCCATCTGGACCTGGCGCCCGAGAGGGTGGGCGAGGTGCTGCGCCTCGCCCAGGAACCGGTCTCCCTGCACGCCCCGGTGGGCGAGGAGGACGACGTGGCCCTCGGCGACCTCATCGAGGACGGCGACGCGGCGAGCCCCGTGGAGTCGGCCGCCTTCCTGCTGCTGCGCGAGCACCTGGAGGCGGTGCTGTCCACGCTCGGGGAGCGCGAGCGCAAGGTCGTCCAGCTGCGGTACGGGCTGGCCGACGGGCGGCCCCGGACGCTGGAGGAGATCGGACGGATCTTCGGCGTCACACGGGAGCGGATCCGGCAGATCGAGTCGAAGACCCTCAACAAGCTGCGCGACCACGCCTTCGCGGATCAGCTGAGGGGCTATCTGGACTGATGCCGGGTGCGGGTGGGCGGGGGGCTGATCACGCCCGCGCGGCGCGGCCGCCTGCCGGCACAGCCCCGCGCCCCTGACGGGGCGCCCCGCCCGCACCCGGTCCGTCAGTCGACCTCCGCCACGGCCTCGGCGAACTGCGCCTTGTACAGCCGCGCGTAGGCGCCGTCCGCGGCCAGGAGCTCCGCGTGCGCGCCCTGCTCCACGATCGACCCGTTCTCCATCACCAGGATGGTGTCCGCGTCGCGGATCGTGGAGAGGCGGTGGGCGATGACGAACGACGTGCGGCCGTCCGCCAGTTTGGCCATCGCCTTCTGGATGAGGACCTCGGTGCGGGTGTCCACCGACGACGTCGCCTCGTCGAGGACCAGGATCGTCGGGTCGGACAGGAACGCCCGCGCGATGGTGATGAGCTGCTTCTCACCGGCGCTGACGCCCGTGCCCTCGTCGTCGATCACGGTGTCGTAGCCCTCGGGGAGGGTGCGGACGAACCGGTCGGCGTGGGCCGCGCGCGCCGCCTCCTCGATCTCGCCCCGGGTGACCTCGCGGGAGGCGCCGTACGCGATGTTCTCCGCGATGGTGCCGCCGAACAGCCAGGTGTCCTGGAGCACCATGCCGATGCCGGAGCGCAGTTCGTCCCGGGACATGCGGGTGACGTCGACGCCGTCGAGGGCGATCCGGCCGCCGGAGACGTCGTAGAACCGCATGAGCAGGTTCACCAGCGTGGTCTTGCCGGCGCCGGTCGGGCCGACGATGGCGACCGTGTGGCCCGGTTCCACCGTCAGCGAGAGGTCCTCGATCAGCGGCTTGTCCGGGTCGTAGCGGAAGGAGACGTGCTCCAGGTCCACCCGGCCGCGCAGTTCGGCGGGACGCTCGCCCTGAACCGGGTCGGCCTCCTGCTCCTCGGCGTCGAGGAGTTCGAAGATCCGCTCCGCCGAGGCGACGCCCGACTGCACCAGGTTGGCCATCGACGCGACCTGCGTCAGCGGCATCGAGAACTGCCGGGAGTACTGGATGAAGGCCTGGACGTCACCGATGGACAGGGCGCCGGAGGCGACCCGCAGACCGCCGACGACCGCGACCAGCACGTAGTTCAGGTTCGACACGAACATCATCAGCGGCTGCATCACACCGCTGTTGAACTGCGCCCGGAACCCGGCCTCGTACAGCGCCTCGTTCTGCTCGGCGAACTGCTTCGCCGACTCCTCCTGCCGGCCGAAGACCTTCACCAGGGTGTGCCCGGTGTACATCTCCTCGACGTGGGCGTTCAGCTTGCCGGTGCTGCGCCACTGCTGCACGAAGTGCGGCTGGGAGCGCTTGCCGACCCGGGTCGCGACCACGAAGGACAGCGGGACGGTGACCAGGGCGACCAGGGCGACCAGGGCGAGGATCCAGGACACCCAGAACATCACCGCCAGCACGCCGACGATGGTCAGCACCGAGTTGATGAGCTGGCCCATCGACTGCTGGAGCGTCTGGCCGATGTTGTCGATGTCGTTGGTGGCCCGGGAGAGGACCTCGCCGCGCTGCCGCTTGTCGAAGTACGACAGCGGCAGCCGGGACAGCTTCGTCTGGACGTCCTCGCGCAGCCGGTACATCGTGCGGTTGACGGACCGGTTGACCAGGCGCGTGGCCACCGCCATCAGCAGGCCGGCGACCAGGTACGTACAGAGCGCGAACAGCAGGACGTCGCCGACCCGGCCGAAGTCGATGCCCTGGCCCGGGGTGAAGTCGGTGCCCTTCAGCATGTCGGCGACCGTGCCCTGGCCGCGCTCGTGCATGGACCGCAGCACCTGCTCCTTGGTGGTCCCGGCGGGCAGCTGCTTGCCGATGACACCGGAGAACACCAGGTCGGTGGCGTTGCCGAGGATCTTCGGGCCGATGACGTTCAGGGCGACGCTGCCGACGACGCACACCAGCAGCGCGTAGATGGTGAACCGCTCGGGTTTGAACTGGGCGAGCAGCCGCTTGCCCGAGTTCTTGAAGTCCATCGAGCGCTGGTCGGGGCCGCCCCCGGCCATCATGCGTCCCATGGGCCCGGCCATCAGGCGGCCTCCGCTTCCGTCAGCTGGGAGAGCACGATCTCCCGGTAGGTCTGGTTGCCGGACATGAGTTCGTGGTGGCGGCCGGCGCCGACGACCCGTCCCTCGTCGAGGACGACGATCCGGTCGGCGTCCCTGATGGTCGCCACCCGCTGGGCGACGATGACGACGGTCGCCTCGGCCGTCTCCCGGGCGAGCGCGGCGCGCAGCGCGGCGTCGGTCGCGTAGTCGAGGGCGGAGAAGGAGTCGTCGAAGAGGTAGATCTCGGGGCGCTGCACCAGCGTGCGGGCGATCGCCAGGCGCTGGCGCTGGCCGCCGGAGACGTTCGTACCGCCCTGGGCGATGGGCGCGTTCAGACCGCCCTCCAGCTTCTCGACGAAGCCCTTGGCCTGCGCCACCGTCAGCGCGTGCCACAGCTCCTCGTCGGTGGCGTCGGGGTTGCCGTAGCGCAGGTTGGTGGCCACGGTCCCGGCGAACAGGTACGGCTTCTGCGGGACCAGGCCCACCGTCCTGGCGAGCAGCTTCGGGTCGAGGCCCGCGACGTCCTCGCCGTCCACCAGGACCTGGCCGTCGGTGGCGTCGAACAGGCGCGAGACCAGCCCGAGCAGGGTGGACTTGCCGCTGCCGGTGGAGCCGATCACGGCGGTCACCTCACCGGGCCGGGCCACCAGGCCGACGGACCTGAGGACCGGCTCCTCGGCACCCGGATAGCGGAATCCCGCGCCCCGGATCTCCAGGTGGCCGTGGCGGCGCAGCTCGGTGACGGGCGTGCGCGGCGGGACCACGCTGGACTCGGTGTCCAGGACCTCCTCGATGCGCTCGGCGCAGACCTCCGCGCGCGGCACCATCATGAACATGAAGGTGGCCATCATCACGGACATCACGATCTGCATGAGGTAGGCGAGGAAGGCGGTCAGGTCGCCGATCGCCATCTGGCCGCTGTCGATGCGGTGGGCGCCGAACCAGACCACCGCGATGGACGACACGTTCACCGTCGTCATGACGATGGGGAACATCAGGGCGAGCATCCGGCCGGTGGCCAGCTGCATCTCGGTCAGGTCCGCGTTGGCCCGGCCGAAGCGCTCCTGCTCGTACCCGTCGCGGACGAAGGCGCGGATGACGCGGTTGCCGGTGATCTGCTCGCGCAGCACCCGGTTCACCGTGTCGAGCCGCACCTGCATCGCCCGGAACAGCGGCCGCAGCCGGCGCACGATCAGGGTCACCGAGACGCCCAGCACGGGCACGACGGCGACCAGCACCCCGGAGAGCGGGACGTCCAGGCCGAGGGCGAGCACGATGCCGCCGACACACATGATGGGCGCCGACACCATCAGGGTGAACGTCATCAGGACCAGCATCTGGACCTGCTGTACGTCGTTCGTCGTACGGGTGATGAGCGAGGGCGCCCCGAAGTGACCGACCTCACGCGAGGAGAAGGACTGCACCCGGTCGAAGACGGCGGCCCGCACGTCCCGGCCGAGCGCCGACGCCGTCCTGGCGCCGTAGTACACGGCACCGATGTTGCACACCACCTGCGCGAGCGAGATGCCGATCATCAGTGCGCCGAAGGACAGGATGTAACCCGTGTCACCCTTCACGACGCCGTTGTCGATGATGTGCGCGTTGAGCGTGGGCAGGTAGAGGGTGGCGCAGGTCTGCAGGAACTGCAGCAGCACCAGGATGGAGATGGGTTTCCTGTAGGGCCTGAGATAGGTCCGCAGAAGTCGTATGAGCACGCTACGTCTCTCGGAGTCGGCGGGGTGGGCGGGGCGTCGCCTGCCCGAAAGGGCTAGGTGTTTGCCCTAGGCCCCTATCGTCCGACACTCCACCCGCGTTACCCCAACCGATTAACCCGTCGGCGGAAGCCCTGCGGCGCCCGGGGGCGCGCGGTCAGACCCGGAACGCCCCGGGATGCGTCTGTTCGCGCACCGACACGTACTGCTGCCGCACCGCCTGTCCGACCGCCAGTTCGTCACCGGGCTCCAGCACCTGGGCCGCGGGACCCTGCCACACCGGCGGGGTCCGCGGGTCGAGCGTGCCCTGCGACACCCCGAGCGCCCACGCCGCCTGCCGCGCCGCGCCGATCGCCGCGTAGTCCGCCGGCTGCGGTACGACGACCTGCGCGCCGAACAGCATCGGCGCCGCCGCCTGCACGGCCGGCAGCTCGGCGGCCCCGCCCAGCAGGAAGATCCGCCGCACCTCCACCCCGCGCCCGCGCAGCACGTCCAGCGCGTCGGCGAGCCCGCACAGCATCCCCTCGAACGAGGCCCGCGCGAGGTGCTCCGCCCTCATCGACTCCCGCCGCAGCCCGGCCAGCGTCCCCGCGGTGTGCGGCAGGTTCGGCGTCCGCTCGCCCTCCAGGTACGGCAGCATGACCAGCCCGTGCGAGCCCGGCGTCGACTTCATCGCCAGATCCGACAGACTCTCCAGATCGGCCAGCCCGAGCAGCTCGGCGGTACCGCGCAGGGTCCGCACGGCGTTGAGCGTGGTGAGGACCGGCAGGTGCATGCCGGTCGCGTCGGCCAGCGAGGTGATCATCCCGCTGGTGTCGGAGAGCGCCTCGGAATGCACGGCCATCACCGACCCCGACGCGCCCAGCGACACGACGGCGTCCCCGAAGCCGAGGCCCAGCCCGAAGGCGGCGGCCATCGTCTCCCCGGTCCCGGCCGAGATCAGCAGCCCCTCCGGCGTCGTACCGGCCGCGTCGGACGGTCCGATCACCTCGGGCAGCATCGTCTGGTGCCCGAGGGCGAGTTCGACCAGATCGGGCCGGTAGCCACCGGTCGCCGCCGACCAGTACCCGGTCCCGGACGCCCCGCCCCGGTCGGTGGTCCGCCGCACCGGCCGCCCCAGCAACTGCCACACCAGCCAGTCATGGGCCTGGAGGAGCACGGCGGTGCGCCGCGCGTTCTCCGGCTCCGCCTTGGCCAGCCAGCGCAGCTTGGTCACCGGCTGCGCGGCCTGCGGCACGCATCCCACCGCCTGCGCCCAGGCCTCCCGGCCGCCGAGCGCGTCGAGCAGGTCGGCCGCCGCGACCTGGGCGCGCTTGTCGCCGCCGACCATCGCCGGGCGGACGGTGTTGCCCTGGGCGTCCAGCGGGACCAGCGCGTTCTGCTGGGCCGACACGCCGATGGCCTGGACGCCCTCCAGGAGGCCGCCGCCGGCCGCCTCGCCGAGGGAGAGCAGCCAGGCCTGCGGGTCGACGTCACTGGGGCGTCCCGTGCCCGTGCCGGTGCTCGTGCCGTCCGGCGTGTCGACCGGGTGCGGCGCGTATCCCTGGCGGAGCACCGCGCCGGTGTCCGTGTCGCAGACCACGATGCGAGTGAAATCGGGTGAGCTGTCCAACCCGGCGACTATCCCCATGCCCGAAATTCTGCCGCACGCGCCCCTGTGGTCCGGCCGACGGGGCGCGGTAGGGGTTCACCCGGTCCGGCGGGCGTGCGGGCGTCCTCGCTGGTCGCGTGGTTCCCGGCCCCGGGCGGGACCGGCCGCCCGCCACGGAAACGTCATGTGTTGCTGGTGCCCCAGTCGTCCGCGCCGTCGGACCGGCCGCGCTCGCGCAGGGAGCGGACCCGGGAGGCGACCGAGTCGGGCATGCGGTCGCCGACCTTCGCGCTGACCGAGTGGAACGCCTTGCCCGCCAGCTCACGGCTCTGCTGGGCGGCGGACTCGGCGGTGTTGCGGACCGCGGGGTTCTGGGCGACCTGGCGGGCGGACTTCTTCAGCTGCTCGTATCGCTCGCGTCCGGCCCTGGTACCGAGCACGTAACCCAGAGCGAGCCCTGCGACGAACGTGAGCCTGTAGCGCATGGCGGCGACCCTTCCGGTGTGGGGGAGTACCGATTGGCGGAGCACCCCCCTGCTTGCGCTAATGTATGTGTCGCAGCGAGCGAGCGCCCCCTGGCGAATACCCAGGTAGGTACGTTCGATGCAACGAGGCATTCCTCCGTAGCTCAATTGGCAGAGCAGCCGGCTGTTAACCGGCAGGTTACTGGTTCGAGTCCAGTCGGGGGAGCTCGGTCCTCCGTAGCTCAATTGGCAGAGCAGCCGGCTGTTAACCGGCAGGTTACTGGTTCGAGTCCAGTCGGGGGAGCATGCTGAACGAGGGCCCCTTCCGGGGTCCTTTTTCATGTCCGCGGGAACCGCCGGGCCTGCGCCGATGTCCTCAAGGTCATGAACGTCGCAGTTCGCCGACCATCCGAGGCAGGAGATCGTATGAGCGGCTATGCTGCGGCAGACGGCGCGCACACATGTACGCGACACGCCGCTATGGGGCGGTAGCTCAGCCGGTTAGAGCAGCGGACTCATAATCCGTCGGCCGTGGGTTCGAGTCCCACCCGCCCCACCATGGCAGAGAAACGCAGAAGCGTTTCTTGCAGGCCGAACGGCAACGCCCTTGCCCGCACGGGGGCGTTGCCCGGGACCCGACGGCCCGCCCCGCGCCCGCCCGAGACCCGGTCGGCCGCCTCACCCCGTGGAACCCACCGGCGGACACCGGCCTTCCCTTGCCCTTCCCTTCCCTCCTTCCCGTCGGCTCTCATGTGCCGTCGTCGGGCGGTGCCGTGGTGGCAGGGGTGTGGGCGGCGAGGGCCGTGTCGATGGCGCGCAGATGGCGGGTGACCGGGCCGAAGGAGACCAGACCGCTGCCGGCTCCGGCGTACTCCGCCCCGGCCGCCGCCAGTTCGGCGCGGGCGCGGCGCAGGACCGGCAGGTGCCCCACGGCCGCGGCGGCACGGGCGAGCACGCACCACAACGCCTCCTGGAGGAGGTCGTGCGGCGGGCGGGGCACCTCGGTCAGCGCCCGGCGGGCCTCCTCGGCGGCGCCCGAGGCGGCCAGCAGCAGCGGTTCGAGCCAGGGCCGGTACGGGCCCGGGTCCAGGCCCGCGAGGTCCTCGGGGCCGGGCAGGGCGTCGCCCCGCATGACCGGGACCAGCGCGACGAGGACGGCGGCGCCCCCGGTGAGACCGGGCATGCCGCACCCGGCGGTCTCCGCCAGGACCCGCGCGTACTCGCCCCGGCCGGCCGTCCCGCCCCCGGTCTCCCAGGTGCGCAGCGCCCGGTACCAGGCGGTGAACACCCCGGCCAGCGGCCGTTCGTTGCGGACGGCGAGCCGGTCGATCTCCTCGGCCTGCGCGTCCGCCGCCGCGAGGTCGCCGAGGCCGGCGAGCGCCTGAAGGCGGATCAGACGTCCCAGGACCTCGTGGCCGGGCAGCTGGTGGTCGGCCGCCAGCCGGGTCAGTTCGGCGCCGAGGACGTCCCGGCGGGCGGCCGATCCGCAGGTCGCGAAGGACTGCATGAAGGCGCCGTTGAGGGCGAACGCCAGCAGCGCGGGGTCCTGGAGGCGGCGGGCGATGCGGACGGCCTCCCCGGCGGCGCGTTCCGCGCGCAGCCGCCACGCCTCGGCCCCGGGGGCGCCGGCCGCCCGCGGAAGCGCGGTGTCGGCGGCCGCGTCGCCGCGTGACTCGACCGCGACGACCGACAGCAGCCGGGCCCGCAGGGCGGGCGGTCCCTCCGGGCCGAGCCGGGCGGCGGCGCGGGCGGCGGCCCGCACCAGTTCCGCGGCGCCGTCGGGATCGTCGGCACGGGCCCACAGGGCGGGGACGTCGTAGGAGCCGATGATCCTCGCGGCCAGTTCGGTGTCGCCGGTCGTCTCGGCCGCCGCGACCAGGTCCCGGCGGTGCTCGCGTGCCTCCTCCAGGCCGTCGGCGCCGGTCACCGCGAGGTCGCGCAGCAGACCGGCCGTGGCGTGCAGCCGGGCCCGGGAGCGGGCCGGTACCGAGCGGTCCCAGGCGGCGGCCGCGCGGTCCCAGACACCGTCCGCCGCACCGGCCGGCTCGGACCGTCCGGAGCCGGTGGCGCCGCCGAGGACACGGGCCTCGGCGCGTGCCAGGGCGGGACCGCCGCCGGGGCCGTACGCACCGGTCAGGGCCCGGCGGGCGTGGCGCAGCGTGTCCAGGGCCTCGCCGCGGCGCCCGGACCGGTCCAGCGCGGTCGCCAGCAGGACCCAGCCGTCCTCCCGGCCGGGGTGCGCGGCGACGTGGGCGCGCAGGTCGGCGACGGCGTCCCGGGCGGCGCCGGTGGCCAGCTGGGCGTCGGCGCGCCGCTCGACGGCGTCCAGGCGCAGGGCCTCCAGCCGGGCCTGTTCGGCGGCGGCCCACGCGACACCGGCGAAGTCGGCGAGGACCGGCCCGCGCCACCCGGCGAGCGCCTCGTCCCACAGCGCGACGGCGGCGTGCGGGGCGGCCCCGGCGGCCCGTGCGGCGGTGTCCTCGAACCGCCAGGCGTCGACCGCCGCGCGTCCGGCCCGCAGGGCGTAGCCCGGGCCGTCCGTGACCAGCAGCCGGGACGGCCGGCGCGGCGGCCGCGCGGGTTCCAGGGCGCGGCGCAGGGCGGCGACGAAGGTGCGGACCGCGCCGACCGCGCCGGCCGGGGCTCCGTCCTCCCACAGGTCGGCCACGAGCCGGCCGACGGGCACCACCCGGCCCCGGGCGATCAGGAGCCGCCCCAGCACCTCGCGGTGGCGCGGCGCGCCGAGCGGCAGGGGGCCGCCGTCGGGGTCCCAGGCCGCGACCGGTCCCAGCAGCCCGAACGTCACGTCCGCCGGCGGTCCGGACCCCACACCCACGGCATCGTCCCTTCGCGGGCGGCGCCGTCCCGGGGTGCCGCGTGTGTCCACGGGCGTGTCCGCACCCGTTCGCGTGTGTCCACGAGTGTGTCCACTCATCGATCGCTGATCCGGGGCCCGCAACCTGGGTGCCGTCCCCGGGCGCCCCGGTCCGCCGAGGCCGGAGGGCCGGGGACGTCCACTCTGCCACGAGCCACAGGAGTCGCTGTGAACCACCCGAGCATTCCCGGATTCACCGAGCACCGTGTGCCGGTCGGTGACGGCGTCACGCTGAACGCCGCCGTCGGCGGCACCGGCAGCCCCCTCGTGCTGCTGCACGGTTTCCCGCAGACCCACCTGATGTGGCGGCACGTCGCCGCCGACCTCGCCGCCGACCACACCGTCGTCTGTCCCGACCTGCGCGGCTACGGCGCGAGCGGCAAGCCCGCCGAGAACGGGCCGGAGACCTACTCCAAGCGGACCATGGCCCGGGACGTCGTCCGTCTCGCCGCCGCGCTGGGACACGACCGCTTCACCCTGGCCGGCCACGACCGCGGTGCCCTGGTCGCCTTCCGCGCCGCGATGGACCACCCGGAGACGGTCGCCCGCGCGCTGTTCCTGGACGTGCTGCCGACCCTCGACATGTGGGACGCCCTGCGCGGGGTGAGGGGCACGGTCGGCTTCCACCTCTCCCTCATGGCCCAGCCCCCGGGCCTGCCGGAGCGGATGATCGAGGCGTCCGCCGACGCCTTCTTCGCCCACTTCCTCGACGCCTGGACCAACACCCCCGACGCGATCCCCGCCGACGTCCGCGCCCACTACCTCGCCGCGTCCGCCGCGGCCGTGCCGTCCATCGTCGCCGACTACCGCGCCTCGGCCGGCGTGGACGTGGCGCACGACACCGTGGACCGGGAGGCGGGCAACCGGCTGGCCATGCCGGTCACCGTCCTCCAGCAGGACTGGGGCGCGGCCCTCGGCTACCACGCCGAGGGACTGTGGCGCGCCTGGTCCGACGACCTGCGCCACCGCACGGTCTCCTGCGGCCACTTCATGGCCGAGGAGGCCCCCGACCTCATCACCACCGAGATCCGCGCCCTCACGACCCGCTGACACCGGATCCGCACCGGCCTCCGCCACGCTCCTTCCCTCCGGAGCAGCGGGCCGGGCCCCGGGCGTGATCTCCGGGTCCGTCGGGTAGCAACGTCCTGCTTCGCCGGTGCCGGAGTGCGTGGTGAGGGGGAGGACGGGATGTCGGACGCGGGACCGCCGGACGGGTGGGAGGCTCATGAGGGTCGGTTGTGGGAGGCGTACCGGCACGGCGAGTGGTGCGAGGACGTGCCCGAGGTCCGGGCCGAGGTGCTGCGGTGGCTGCTCGTCGCCGCGCCGCGCCCGGTGCCGGGGCGGCTGGCCCGGCTCAGACTCCGCGGCGCCCGCGTCACCGGCGCCCTGGACCTGGCCGAGGCGACCGTCCAGGGCGCGATACGGCTGGAGTCCTGCCGCTTCGACGAGGCGCCCCGTCTGGACGGCGGTCAGTTCGGCGCGCTCCAGTTCACGGACTGCGTCCTGCCCGGACTCGGTGCGGCGGGCACCCGGGTGGGCCAGGAGTGCGAGATCGTCGGCTGCACGGTCGACGGCACCCTGAACCTCCGGTCGCTGAGCGTCGGCACCCGTCTGCTCCTCGACGGCTCCACGGTCCACGCGCCCCAGGGGGCCCAGGCCCTCGACGCCCGGTCGCTCGCCGTCGAGGAGCACTTCTCGGCGGCCGGGCTCGTCTGCACCGGGCCGGTCCGTCTCGACAGCTCCCGGATCCAGGACACCCTCGGCTTCCGCGGTGCCAGGATCCAGGGCGACCGGGCCGGCTTCCAGGCCCCGGAACTGACCGTCGGCGGCGGCCTCTACCTCGACCGGGGATTCGCCAACGACGGTGGGATCAACCTCTACGGCGCCTCGATCGGCGGTTCGCTGCACCTGGAGGACAGCACCCTCACGGGTACCGGCGAGCGGCGCGGCGAACCCGCGCTGCAACTGCTCTGCGCCTCGGTGGGCGGCGACATACAGGGCGGCTCGGGGCTGGTCGCGCGGGGGTGCGTCGACCTGCGGGACACCACGGTGCGGGGCAGCGTCGTGCTGCAGCGGGCCCGGCTGGAGCCACCGGACGGCACCGCGCTCAAGGCCCATCGCCTGCACGTGGGCGGCGACTTCAACTGCCGCAAGGGCTTCGTCGCCGAGGGCACCGTCGACCTCTGCGACGCCAGGGTCGGCGGGTCGGTGCTCTTCGAGGGCGCGGAGCTGACCGGCCGCGCCGGGGCCGCCGCGTTACGGGCGAACGGCATAGAGGTGGGCGCGGAGTTCAACCTCTGCGACGGGCTCACCGCGCACGGCCGGATCTCCCTCAGCAGCATCACCGTACGCGCCAGACTCTGTTTCGAGGGCGCCGCGCTGGACGCCCCGGCGGGGGAGCGCGCGCTGATCTGCCGGCGCTCCTCGGCCGCCGAACTGACGCTGAAGCCGCGCGAGGCACCGGACGGCATCGTCGACCTCAGCCACACCCGGATCGGCGTGCTCCGGGACGACCCGGCCACCTGGCCCCGCTCCCTGGTCATCGAGGGCCTCTCCTACGACAGCACCCACCCCGCGCTGCCCGGGCGGCAGCGGCTGGACTGGCTCGACCGCGACCCGGCCGGCTTCGCCCCCCAGCCCTACGAGCAGCTGGCCGCCAACTACCAGCGCCACGGCCGGGACTCCGACGCCCGCGTCGTCCTGCTCGCCAAACAGCGCCGGATGCGTACGACGCTGACCTGGCCGGCCCGGTTCTGGAGCCTCCTGCAGGACCTCACCGTCGGCTACGGCTACCGGCCGCTGCGCGCGGTGCTGCTGCTCGCCGTCTTCTTCACCGTCGGTACCGCCCTGTTCGCGACCTGGCCGCCCGCGCCCGACGGCGACGGGACGCCCCCGGACTTCCAGCCCGCCGTCTACACCCTCGACCTGCTGCTTCCGGTGATCGACTTCGGACAGGACCGCGCGTACAGCGCCCAGGGCGCCATGCAGTGGGTGGTCGTCGTCCTGGTCAGCGCGGGCTGGATCCTCGCGACCACGGCCGCGGCCGGCGCCAACCGGGTCCTGCGCAGAACCTGACCGCCCCCTTCGACGGCAGAACCCGACCGTCCCTTTCGGCGGGAGAGGGCAACCGCGACCGGCTCCCGTGTGTCTAGCCTGCGTGACACGCCATCAGGTCCGCCGTGGGGAGACGGCGGGCCTGCTGATCCCGAAGGGGGAACCCATGCGCATCCGCCCGGCCGTCGCCGCGCTGTCCCTTGCCACCGGCCTCGCCGCCCTGTCCGCCTCGGCCGTTCCGGCGTCCGCCCGGCCGGCGGCGTCCGCCGCGCCCAGCGACACGGTCTTCTCGGACGTCGTCGTCAACGGCGGCAAGGACATCGTGCTCGGCCTCACCACCAAGAAGACCGTCACCCTCACCTGGACGGCCACGGACCCGGACGGCGTCGCCGCCGCCTGGGCCTACCTGTGGCACGGCCCCGACACCGACGACGCCGACGGCATCCTGCCCGCCTACCCGCCGGCCGGCACCTGCACCGTCTCCGCCACCGACCCCGCCGTCTCCGACTGCACGACCGGCTTCGGCGTGGACGCGGCACGGGACTTCGACGACAACGCCCTCGCCGGCACCTGGAAGGTGCTCGCCGAGGCACAGGACACCAACGACGACTGGACCGACACCGACGTCGCCGGCACGGCGAGGATCAAGCGGTACGCCCGGGTCACCGTGAACGCCTCGCCCGAGCCGGTGAAGAAGGGCAGGACCGTCACCGTCACCGGCCGGCTGACCCGCGCGAACTGGACCAGCGGCACCTACACCGGCTACCAGGGGCAGTCGGTGCGCCTCCAGTTCCGCAAGAAGGGCAGCAGCGTCTACACCACCCTGAAGACCGTCACCACCGGCAGCGGCGGCACGCTGCGGACCACCACCAGGGCGAAGACGGACGGCTACTTCCGCTACGTCTTCACCGGCAGCGCCACCACCGGCCCGGCCACGGCGACCGGCGACTTCGTCGACGTCAGGTAGCGGCCCGGGCCGCACACGGTCCACCGAGTGACATGAAGAACAGGCAATGACTTCTTCCTGAATCCCTCGTTACGGAACGCGGAAGGCTCTTCCGCCCTCCTCCCGTGCGTAGGCAATGTGCGCGGGCAGGGAAGTCAGGGACCGACGACATGGGTTTGACCAGTCAAACGACCGTATACGCGACGGTGGCACTCGCCGCCCTGTGCGTGGCGCTGCTGGTCTGGCTGTGGCCGCGCTTGGCCGGGCCGGGACTGTGGCAGGTGCTCGGGCGGCTGGGGGCCGTCGGCGTGACGCAGGTGACGATAGTCGCGGCGTTCGCGTGCGCGGTGAACTCGTCGTACCAGTTCTTCGGTTCCTGGGGCGAGCTGTTCGGTCACGTCGACACCGCTCCCGTCGGCGTGACCCAGGCGGCCGGCGGGAACGGCGGCGGCTCGGTGAACGGCATAAGCAGTGTCCGCGGCGCGCTCG
Organism: Streptomyces sp. NPDC104367; assembly: GCF_055583825.1. Classification (NCBI taxonomy): domain Bacteria; kingdom Bacillati; phylum Actinomycetota; class Actinomycetes; order Kitasatosporales; family Streptomycetaceae; genus Streptomyces; species Streptomyces sp. NPDC104367. Next base: position 56,357 of record NZ_JBVJND010000011.1, read on the forward strand.
TGCAGCCCGCCGGCGACGAACAGCTGAGCCGGGTCAGCGGGCTGCCCGCCGGACCGGCCGCGTCCGTCGGACGGGTGGAGTCGGTCAAGATCATCGGCAGGCGTACCGGCGTGGTCGACCCCGCCTTCGTCTATCTCCCGCCGCAGTACTTCCAGAAGGCTTACCACCGCATGCGCTTCCCGGTGATCGTCGCGCTCAGCGGCTACCCGGGCAGCATCTTCAACCTCGCCGAGCACCTGCGGGTCTCCCAGACCGCCGGGGAACTCCAGGCCGGGAACGAGATGCAGCCGACGATCATGGTGATGATCCGGCCCACGATCGCCCCGCCGCGCGACACCGAGTGCGTGGACGTCCCCGGCGGCCCGCAGACCGAGACGTTCCTCGCCAAGGACCTGCCGGAGGCCGTCAGGTCCGTCTACCGGGCCGGCCACGACGCCGGTTCCTGGGGCGTCATGGGCTACTCCTCGGGCGGCAGCTGCGCCCTCCAGCTCACCATGCGCGACCCCGGCGTCTACACCACCGCCGCCGCGCTCTCCCCCGACTACCAGGTCAAGGACGACCCCACCACCGGCAACCTCTTCGGCAGCGGCCCCGGCCGCCAGGCCCGGGTGGACGGCCACGACCTGATGTGGCGGCTCAAGCACCTGCCCGCACCCCAGGTCTCCGTCCTCGTCGCCAACAGCAAGCACGGCGAGAAGGGCTACCCGCAGACCGAGGCCTTCATCAAGGCCGTCAAGGCACCCATGCGGGTCGTCTCGATCCTGCCCGAGAACGGCAGCCACAACTTCCCCACCTGGGTGCGGGAGATGCCCGCCGCCCTGAAGTGGATGAGCAGCCAGCTGACCTTCCCCCAGGACGTCGTACCCCGCCACCACGCCGACCGCACCACCACACCCGGCGACACACCCGGCAACGCGCCCTCGCCCGGTCCCGCTCCCAGCTCGCTGCGCGCGGAGGGCGCCGAACGCAGGCCCACCGCCACCGCGCACCGGTGACGGGCCGGGCGCAGGAAGCGCGTCCGCGCACGGCCCGGCATCCGTGCGCGGACGCCCGGCCGGAGCAGAATCCGGAGCGTGCTAGCCGCCTACATCGAAGAACTCGGCCCACCGGACCGGATCCGGGTCGGTGAACTGCCCTCACCCCGGCCCGGCCCCTGCGACGTGCTGGTCGACGTCGAGGTGACCGCCGTCAACCCCGTCGACACGTTCGTACGCTCCGGCGCCTGGCGGACGCCGATCCCCTTCCCCTTCGTCATCGGACGGGACCTGGTCGGCACGGTCGCCTCGGCCGGTCCCGGCGCGCCCGGCTTCCGTCCCGGGGACCGCGTCTGGTGCAGCAGCCTCGGGCACGCCGGCCGGCAGGGCGCCGCCGCCGGGCAGGCCGTGGTGCCGTACGACCGTCTCTACCGGCTGCCGGACGGCGTCGACCCGGTGGACGCGGTGGCGCTCGCCCACCCGGCGTCCACGGCCCACCTCGCGCTCTTCACCCACGGGCGGCTGCGGCCGGGGGAGACCGTCGTGCTCCTGGGCGCCGCCGGGAACGTGGGCGGCGCCGCCGTGGTGATGGCCGCCCGCGCCGGGGCCCGGGTCGTGGCCGTCGCCTCGGCCGGGGACGCCGGCCGCTGCCGTGCGCTCGGTGCCGGGGCGGTGGTGGACCGCCGGGACCCCGAGGCGGCCCGGCTGGTCCGGGAGGCCGCGCCCGACGGGGCCGACCTGTACGTCGACACCTCCGGGCACAACGACCTGGAGACGGCGCTCGGCCTGCTCGCGCCCCGCGGACGGATCGTCCTCATGGCGGGACTGCGGACCCGGCCCGTCCTGCCCGCCGGGGAGCTGTACACCCGGGACCGGTCGGTGCACGGCTTCGCCATCTCCGGTGCCCGCACCGACGAACTGGCCGAGGCCGCCGCCCATGTCTCCCGGCTGACCGCCGACGGACTGCTGTGTCCCCGCGCCACCGAGGTACTGCCCCTGCACGAGGCCGCCGAGGCCCACACCCGCCTGGAGACGGGCACCGCCCACGCCAGGCTGGTACTTCGGATCCCCTAGCCCCCGACTCTCCGCCGCCCCGACTCTCCGCCGCCCCGACTCTCCGTCGCCTCGACTCCCCGTGAGAGTGTCGACAGTAGGCCGGTTCTGGGTGGTGGGATCTGAGAATATTGCTCAACTGTCGACAGTAGAGCGGGAGTTGGGGCAGACTGCGCGGCGATTCGGAAGCGATCGTGGAGGAGTCGTTCATGGCATCGAACAGTGCGTACGAGCCGTCCATGAGGGATCGGGTGCGGGCCCTGGTGCTGCTCGCGACCGCGGGGGCCGGTTCCGTGGCGCTCCCGGGCACCGCCCGGGCCGCGGACGGCACCCTCACCGTGGGCGCCGGCGAGACGTACGTGGTGGACACGACCACCACCCTCACCGCGCTGACCGTCGCCGAGGGCGGCACCCTCGCCGTACCCGACGGCTACAGCCTCACCATGACCGTGGACGGCGTGGAGACCGGCTCCGCGCTGACCGCGACCCTGGCCACGAGCACGACGATCGCCCCGGGGACGTACACCGGCGACATCGTGCTCACGGTCACCGAACAGAACCTCGCCACCTTCGCGGGCGTCACCTTCCCGCTGCGCCAGGCCCTGTACGCCGACGCCGACGGCGTGGTCACGGCCAGGTCCGTCACCCCGGCGCTGGTGGGCGGCACGGTGACCGGCACGGCGGCGCGGGGCGTGAGCGTCACCTCCACCGGCGAGGCCTTCGACGGCTTCTACGTCGCCGGGGGCGCGTCGTACGCGATCACGGACACCACCATCGGCTTCACCGGCAACGGCCGGTGCGACTTCGTCGGCGACGGCGCGGCCGTCGTCGCCACCGGCCCGGGCACGCGGCTGGTCGTGGACGGCGTCACCGTCTCCAACACGGGGGTCGTGCGCAGCGGGCTGGTCGCCGAGGACGGGGCGAACGTCGTCGTCAAGAACTCCACCATCCGGTGCCTGAACGGGACCCTGCCCTCCGACTACGTCTTCGGCGGCGGTGCGAACATGCTCGTCGTGCCCTGGCGGCTCGGCATATCGGGCAACGTCCGCGCCACCAACGTCATCGGCACCGGCACCACGGCCACCTACCTCAACTCGACCATCGCGTCGCAGACCTGGGGCGCCTTCTCCACCGACTCCGTCTCCGGCGCCCGGGCCACCGCCGTCAACTGCACCATCGGCAACCTCGGCGACGAGGGCTACGCCTCCTTCGCCGACGGCGACGTCACGGAGCGGATCCTCGGCTGCACCGTCGACGCCGGCACCTACGCCACCGTCATCGGCGCCTCCAACAGCACGCTGTACTACGGCGACAGCACCCGCGAGGACGTCGCACAGCTCAACACCGACCTCGAACTGGGTCTGACCGACGACGAGCTGGCCGCCCTGCCGGTGCGGAGCACCAGCATCACCTCCGGGCAGTTCGGGGTGATGTGGCACGGCGCCGGAACCCTGCACATCAGCGGCGGGACGGTCCTCACCACCGCCGCGACCACCTTCCTCGACAAGGCGGTCCGGGCCACCGTCACCGTGGACGGCTCGCAGGGCGCCGCCCTCGAACCCGGCAACGGCGTCATCCTCCAGGTGATGGAGACCGACAACCCGGGATCGAACGCCGGCGTCTACACCGAGCCCACGGACGACCCCGTGAAGGACGGCAGTTGGGACGTCTTCGCCGCGCACGACACCGACACCTCGGCGTCCTTCACCGCCATCGCCCTCACCGGCGACTTCTACAACGCGATGCGCACCGGCCGCAACATGCTGCTGGGCTTCGACGGTTCGAGCGTCACCGGCGTGCTGTCCGCCTCGCTCTCCCGGCACGCGCTCGACACCATCACCTCCGCCGAGTACGCGCAGCTCGGCCATGTCACCAACACCGCGCAACCGGTCGTCAACAACGGGGTGGTCGTCACGCTCACCGGCGGCTCGCGCTGGACGGTGACCGGAACCTCGTACCTCAGCCGGCTGACCCTGTCGGCGGACTCCGCGGTGACCGCGCCCGCCGGGGCCACGGTCTCGATGACGGTCGACGGGGAGCCGACCGCCATCGAGCCGGGCGGGGACTACAGCGGCGCGATCACCGTGACCGCGGGCTGATCACGGCCGTCAGCCGCAGGAGCCGGTGAACACGTCCACCGCGTCGTCGCTGCTGCTCGCCACCACCAGGTCCTGGGTGCCGTCGGACGTCACGTCGGCGGCGGCCGCCTCGTACGCCCCGGCCGCCGTCAGCTCGGTCGGCTCGGCCAGCGGACCGCCCGAGCTGCCGGTGTAGACCGACACCGAGTTGCCGTTGAGGGAGGAGACCAGCACGTCCGGGATGTCGTCGCCGTTGACGTCGGCCGAGTCGACGGCGACCGGCAGGGCGGACGTGGTGTAGTCGACGGGGTCCTGGAAGGTGCCGTCACCGTTCCCGGCGTAGATCTCCAGGGTGTCGGAGCCGTTGCTGACCGTGGCCAGGTCGGTGGTGCCGTCCCCGTCGAAGTCGCCCTGGGCGAGGGAGTACAGCCGGGCCACGCTGCTGTAGCCGGTGACGTCGCCGAAGGTCCCGTCGCCGTTGCCGAGGGCCACGCTGATCCCGCCCGCGGTGGCGACGCTCGCGGTGGCGACGTCGAGGTTGCCGTCACCGTCGAAGTCGGTGAGGACCAGTCCGTGCGGCCGGGTCACGGTCACCGTCTGCGAGGAGACGGTGAACGCACCTTCACCGTCGCCCAGCAGCAGGTTGACCCGCCCGGCCGACTCCTCGGCCACCGCGATGTCCAGATCGCCGTCCCCGTCGACGTCCCCGGCGACCAGCGAGCGGGCGCCCGAGCCGACCGTGTACTGCGTGGCCGTCCCGAAGGCGCCGTCGCCGGTGCCGAGCAGGACGCTCACCGTGCCGCCGTCGAAGTCGGCGGTGGCGATGTCCGGGTTGCCGTCGGCGTCGAAGTCGGCGATCACGGACTGGTACGGCTTGTCGCCGACGGCGTAGTCCGTGGCCGTGCCGAAGGTGCCGTCGCCGTTGCCCAGGAGGACGGAGACGGTGTCGGCGTCGTTGTCGGCGGCGACCACGTCGGCGTTCCCGTCGCCGTCGAGGTCGCCGGTGACCACGTGCCGGGGGTTGTCCCCGACGGCGGCCGAGGTGTCGGACAGGGTGAAGGAGCAGCTGGTGGCCGTGACCGTGGTGGGCTGGCTCGCCGACGCGACGGCGGTGAGGCCCGCGGCGACCGTGAGGGCACCGGCGGCTCCGTAGGCCAGGACGCGCGCGGCCCGGCGGTTCCTGTGCTTGCTCATGACCGGACGGGTGTCCTTCCGTGAGACGCGGATGTGTCTGTCATGGGCACGGGAACCTACGGGCACCTCCTGTGAGTCACGTGTTACGGGACCGTGGTTTCCCGGAGTACCGGCGCGCGGGTCGCGTCCCCTTCCGCCCCACTGACGTTCGGACCCGCGTGCACGACGGTCACCGGATCGATACCCGTCAGCCTCTCCGACGCCCAGGACGCGATCATCACCGACTGGACGACCGCCCTGTCCGACCTCGGCCTGAGCTGACCCGCCCCCGGCCCCGCCGCCCCGCCCCGTCCCGCACAGGGCGGGACGGCGGGGCCGGCTCCCTGGGAAGGGTCCCCTTCCCTCGTTGTCTGTACGCGGGCATCATGAGAGGTACGGCCCGTCAAGGGCCCCACCGGACAGGGGGTTTGGTCGGATGGAACGCGCGGGGCACGACATCGCGACGGAACTGGTGAACGTGGCGGATCTATCCCTGGACGAGCTGATGCTGTGTCCTGCGGGTGATCTCGAGGGGTCGGTGCGGCGCATTCTGCTGGAGGTCGATCTGCCGGTGCCGTTGACGGCGTCGTCGGGTGCTACAGGCTGCTGAACGGCTCCGACTGGAGGCCATTCATTGAGGAAGAAGAATCAAGCGCGATTACCTTCCGCTCTCTTCTTTGCTGAGATCCGTGAAGGTATTGGCGACTTGCATCGCCTGCCAGCGGAGTCTTTCCGTCAGCTGTCCCTGGGCGGTGGTGACAGCGAAACCCTTGAACTGTTGTGTCAGGGGCAGAAGAGCAAGCGTTTTGTTCTGATCCGCATGCTGCTTGAGGCCATCGCCGCCGATCCCGCATCTCTGGGGCCGTTGCCTTCGGTGCACTCCGCCTGGAAGCTGCTCAGCCGGGTTCAGTATGAGAATCCGGAAGCACTCGAAGGGGTGCTGATGCATCCTTCGACCGGTGTCTGGGCGGCGTACGTCTTGCGGCGTCTGCGGGGGGTCAGGTCGGGTGACCTCCCCCTGTGGACGGAGACAGGGTACTTCCACACACTCGCCGTAGCCGCCGCCATCCGCGCCGGCACGGAGTTTCACGCTCAGGTGCCGGTGCCCGGCGACGGGACGCTGCACCTGCCGTCGTTGGGCACCGTCAGCCTGCCCAGTGGCCTACGGCCTTACGTCGCGACCCTCCGGGGAGCGGGCCGAGGCGGCGGCAGCGTGTCCGTCGTCACACCCCGGGGCGCGTGTGTGTTGCTGCCGGAATCCCTGGACGCGCCGTCCGCCGGCTGGCGCCCGCTTCCACGGATCCGGGTCGAACGGGGCGGACACAGCCTCTGTCTGACGTTGGACGACACCGATTCCTATGCGTCCTTCGTTGCGGGGCGGGAACCGGTCGAGCAGACCACACAGAGCCGGAACCGATGGCAGGCCCTCACCGAACATGTCTGGGAGACACTGGTGGCCGGCCAGCCCGACACCGCCGACGGTCTCGCGGCGCTGATGCGCTCCATCGTGCCTCTGGAAGCGGTGGTGAGCGGGGATCCCTACAGCGTCACCTCGCCCGAGTCCTTCGGTAGCGCGATGGTGCAACTTCCCCTCGATCCCACGGCTTTGGCCGTCAGCCTGATCCATGAGGCCCAGCACATCAAGCTCGGTGCCCTGCTGGACATGATCACTCTTACCCGGGAGCCGGGCCCTGCCCAGTACCACGCGCCGTGGCGGCTCGATCCGCGCCCGGCCTCCGGGCTGCTGCACGGCGCCTACGCCTACCTGGGCATCGTCGCTTTCTGGCGTCGGTATCACCCGACGGCGACCGGACAGGAGGCCGGCCGAGCACAGTTCGCCTATGCCCTGTGGCGGCGCGGCACGCTTGCCGCGGTCGAGGACCTTCTTGGATCCGGGGAACTGACCGAGTTGGGGATCTGGTTCGTCAGCAACATGAGGGAGTGCTTGGTCGACTGGTGCGCGGAAGCCCTGCCCATGCAGGTCGAGGCGGACGCCGCCCTGGTGACCGCGGACCACCTTGGCATGTGGCGGCTGCGTAATGCCCGGCCCCCCGAGTCCGATGCCGCACTGCTGGCCGGGCATTGGAAGCACGGCTCGTTGACGGGATGCCCCGAAGCTGCCGGGTCGGTCGTGCTGGCCGATGCGCTGCCTCGGGAGAGACCTGTGCGGTCAGAGCTGGCGCGACTGCGCTGGGAGGACCCGAAGCGGCTCGCGTGGCTGCGCAGGCATCCGGAATCGCTGGGCGCGACCTCGGCGGACACGGCTTTGATCGACGGTGACTTCGGCACCGCTCTGCGCGAGTACCGACGGCAGTTGCACGCTTGCCCTGAGCAGTCGAGTTCCTGGATCGGGCTTGGCCTGGCTGCGCGTGGCAACGGCGACGACTGTGCCGCGGCTGCGTTGCTGGGCCGACCGGAGCTGGTCCGGGCGGTCTACCTGCGGTTGGCTGCCGAGGCCGTGCCAACCGATCCCTGCGCCCTCGCGGGCTGGATCGGGGGGCGGCACAGGGAGGAGGCGATGGCAGGGCCACCGCCTCAATGGAAATGACGTACCTTCAGATCTGGTACACCTCCGCGTCGCAGTCGGCCCGGTCGCCCCTTGTGGCGGCCGTCGTCGCCGGGTGCTCCTGGCCGAGTACCTGCCGCAGGGACGTCAGCGTCGCGGCATACAGCGTCTCTGCCCTGTTGGTCTTGCCCAGCGCTCGGAGGTCGGCCGAGAGGTTGAGCGCGCAGGCCAGAGTCATGGGATGCGTCTCGCCGAGTTCCTGAGTCGCGCGGCGCAGCGTCTCCTCGTCCATCTCTGTCGCGGTCTGCGGGTTGCCCAGGGCGAACAGGTCGCTGGCCATGTTGATGGCGACGGAGAGGGAATAGGGGTGGTTCGGTCCGACGGTGCCGATCAATCCGTCCTGGGCCTGTCGGTTCAGATCCTCCGCCTGCTCGGTCCGTCCCTTGCGGCGCAGCGAGATCGCCAGGTTCGTCATGACCCCGAACGTGAACGGGTGGTTCTCCCCGAGGTTCCGTCGCATCTGGTGCAACGTCTTCGTGCCCAGTTCCACGGAATCGTCCAGACGGTCCGCCTGCCGCTGGGCGATCACGAGGCTCGACGCGGCGCTCAGGGTGTTGAGGTGGTCGTCACCGTAGCGGCGCCGGCTGCGCTCCCAGGCCTCCGTGCAGGCCGAGAGCCCGCCCTCGTGGTCACCCGCCTTGCGGCGGGCCTCGCCGAGGTGGCGCAGCGCCATCAGGGTGATCGGCGTCTCGCTGCCCGCCAGCCGTTCGAAGCGGATCGAGTTGTTCTCCTGCATCTCGCAGGCGCCCACGTAGTCGCCGCACTCGCGGAGGTCCACGGCGAGCAGGCTGACGAGCATCATGGTGAGCAGGCTGTCCTCGCCGAGGGCGTCGACCGCGAGCTGGAGGTTGACGGCGTCGAGGTCCCGGGCGGTGGTGAACTCGCCGGTGAGGCGGAGCGCCGTCCCGTAGTCCACGGCCGCCGCGATCGCCATCGGGTCACGCTCGCCGAAGGAGCGCACCGCCTGTTCGCAGGTCTCCTTGTTGAGCTTGACGGACGAGGCGAAGTCGCCCGCCGCACGCATGTCGACGGCGACGGCCCGGGCCGCGAGCAGGGTGTCCTCATGGGTGTCGCCGACCGTCCTGCGCCGGCGCTCCAGGCTGTCCTCGTCGAGCTGGGCTGCCTCCGAGTAGCGTCCGAGCGCGCGCAGGACGTGACCGCAGTAGCGGGCCACGGTGAGGGTCTGTGCGTCGTCGGGGCCGATGCTCTCCCGCCAGGTCCGCAGCGCGTCCTGGGCGAGTTCCAGGCAGGCGTCGTGGTCGCCCCACGTGAACAGGTAGGTGACGGTGTTGACGACGAGGTTGCGGACCCAGTGGTTGTCGCATTCGACGGCCCGGGACGCCCGGATGTGCGGGAGCAGCTCGGCGTACCGGGGCCAGTTCCCCGTCACGCCCGGCTCACCCGGGTCGCCGCCCGCCAGCAGCAGGTGCGCCGCCTCGCGCATCGACTCCCGTTCCGCGGGGGTCATCTGGTCGATGAGCACGGCCTGGACCAGGCGGTGCAGCTGGATGCTGTTCGTGCGGTGGTCGATACGGGCCAGCGCGTAGCGGTTCACCTCACGCAGGGCCTGGCCCAGGCGGATCGGGTCGCTGAGGACCTGGCCGAGCAGGCCGGGCAGGGCGGCGTTGCGGCCCGCCATGAAAAGGCTGCGGGAGACCGGCTCGGGTGCGAAATACGAGCAGACCTGGAGGAGTTGGAGCGCGCCCGGGTTTGTGTCCTTCAGGCGGTCGAGGGAGACGTTCCAGGCCGCTGCCACGGGCAATTGGTAGTCCATCGGCGGTGCGAGTTCGAGGAGTTCCGCACGGCGGCTGACGAACTCTTCCCTTTTGCCTTCGAAGAGTTCGAGGTATTCTTCTGCTGGCATGCCGGTCTCGGTGAGCCAGACGGCGGCCTGTTCGATGGCGAGCGGCAGATCGCCGAGTGCTTCGGAGAGTCGGTTTGCTTTTTCGTCGGTGAGCTCAGGGCCCCGCCGTCGCAAAAGCTCGATACTTTCCTCGCGTGCGAAGACATCCACCTCGATGGTCCGTGCCATGTTGACCCATTGTCCGTTTCGGGAAGTGACGAGAATTCGACCGGTGCCGCCTTGTGGGAAGAAGGGGGTGACTGTTTCCGGGCTTTCGGCGTTGTCGAACACCAGGAGCCAGTTGCGATAGGGCTTGCCCAGGCGAAGGGCTTCCAGGACAGCCGGCACCGCGGTGTTGGCCTCGGCACTGGTGGGCAGTCGAAGGCGTTGCGCCAGGTCCACGAAGGCAGCCCGGATCTGGGCTGGTTGTTCGGCGGGGATCCACCAAACGATGTCATAGTCGGAACTATGACGATAGGTATATTCGATGGCAATCTGAGACTTGCCGACACCGCCCATGCCGTGTAGTGCTTCAGGTAAAATCGCGGTCGTGCCCTGGGTCAGGCGAGTGTGCAGATCCTGGAGAGCGAGCACCCGGCCGGTGAAATTGACATTCCGTGGTGGGACATTGCCCCAAACGGGTGGGGGGCTGCCCGCCTTGCGTCGCTCGGCGATGGCTCGCTCCACCGGCCCCAATGTCCGTACGTATGCATCGTTCATCGAACCTGGCTCTCCTCTGTCCGCCGCTGCCTGTCCTTCGGGCATCGGTGTCGCGTGTTCGGAAACGGCCCCCGACTGCTGTTCCTCGACCGTTTTTGAACGTGGCTCGGGCACAGGTACTTCGGTCATGTCAGACCCCGCGAATTGTAGTGGATCAGTGCCGTTGTCCTGTGCTGAAAGGCGTTGAACGCGCGCACTCAACCGGTCCGCCCAAGGCCGGTACGGTCCTGACAGAGCGCGCAGTGTGCGGATGAACGGAGTCACGTCGCCGGGCTCCTCCGGCAGGGCCACCGTCCGTTCAGCCCAGGGCTTCGTGAGTACCTCGGCCAGGTCCCGCATCTCCGGGACGGAGACCGCGAGGCGGGTGATGACGTGCAGCATCACCTCGGCCGTCGCGGAGCGGCCGCTGGTGGCGAGGAGTTCCTCGGCCACTCCGGGGAGGAAGCTGTAGCGGTGCGCGGCCGGGCCGAAGGGGTCGACCGACGGCGGCCCGTCCTCCATGACCAGCAGTCCCGAGGTGAGGATCTCCGCCAGATGGGCGGGGCGTGAGCCCGGCTGCGTGAGGTGCTGCACCGTCTCCATGACGCTCAGGTCCAGTGGGGCGACGGCAAGGTGCTGGGCGAGCCGGAACGCCATGGGGGAGGCGCTCGCGCGGAAGTCCAGGACGCGTTCGGCGGGGGTGGGTTCCTCGTCCGGCCGGAGGGTGTCCTCCTCGGGGCCCGCGTCCGTCTCCGTCGCCGTGGACAGGATGCGTGCCCCCGGCCAGTCGCCCAGGTCGCCCGTCAGGAGGCGGGCCCAGCGGGTCAGTCCGCGGGGGGTCAGCTCGATGACGGGTACGGCCTGCTGCGGGGGAGCGGCCGTACCGGTGACGCTCGCCGTACAGCGGGGGCCGCACGGGAGCGGGCCGGTGCTGCGGATGCGGGCGGAGCGGGTCGTGATCCAGGTGCGGTACCACGAGCGGCTCGGGAGCAGATGGGCCACGACGACCGGGACGTGTTCACCCCAGTGGGTGAGCAGGCGTTGGGCGGCTCCGGTGCGCCACGCGGCCCCCGCCCCGTCGGTGAGCACCATGACGGCCCGTCGGCGCGGCGGCATCGCCGGGGCCGTGAGGTCGAACTCGGGGCCGGCCGGGCCGGGGCCGCGCAGCCGGAGTTCGGCGTCGGCCTCCTGGTTCGTGCCGAGCAGCCGGATGTGCAGGGTGCGGAAGGCGCCGAGGCCGTTCAGCAGCCGGGCGAACTCGGTCACGCTGTGCCGCCAGGCCGCCATCGACGCCCCGGCGTCCACCACGAGCGTCAGGTCCAGCCAGCGGTCCCGGGCCGGGCGGTACCGGGGCAGCCGGGGTTCCGCCTCCACCAGGGCCTCCGCGGTCCCCTCCTCGTCGAGCTCCCGCTCGTGCGCGGACGCGACGGTACGCCGCAGGGGCCGCAGCGCCCGCTCCAGCAGCCGCCGGCCCTCCAGTCCGGGCACGGCGGTCCACACGGCGGACACCACGTCGGCGGCGGCGGTGGCGGGAGGGGGCTTGACCGGTGGGACAGAGGAGGGGAAGGGGGAGGGGGCGGAGAAGGCCGCGGGGGCGGACGACGGTAAGCGCGGCGGCGGCACCGCTCCCGGCCGCTGCCGTGACTCGGCCCGGCGCTCGGGTTCCCCGTCCGGCGGGCGTGGCGGCTCGCCGGGGCGCGGCGCGCGCGGTACCGCGCGGCCGCCGTCACCCGGGCGGGTGGTGCGGCCGGCCAGGCACATGGCGAGCCACAGGCCGTCGGAGAGCTCGTACGGTGTCAGGTCCGCGCTTCCCGAGGGGTCGGGCGGAGGCATCGGGGCCCGGGGGTCGGCAGCCATCACGGCCTCGTCGTGTCGAGGCTGCGCCACAGCGAGTCGACGAGCCGGTCCCAGTGCTCGTCGCCCTCGAACCGGTCGGACGTCGCCAGGTGGACGCTGTTGAGCAGGGCGTCCGCACTCATTCCGCCCTCGCGGGCGCTGCGGGCGACGAAGAGCCGGACCAGTTCCTGCCCGCGCGCGCCGGCCCGCTGGCCGAACCGGGCCGCCACCATCGCGGCGAGCTGGTCCAGGTCCGGCGGGGGCAGTTCCAGGCGCAGGCAGCGGCGCAGCAGCGCGGGCGGGAACTCCTTCTCCCCGTTGGACGTGATGATGATCAGGGGGAAGGCGCGGCAGCGTACCCGGCCGCCCGAGAGCCGGGCCGTCGCGCCGGGGTCGGCGGTGAGCACCTCCGCCTCCGGTTCGCGCGAGGCGATGCGGACCAGCTCGGGGATGTCGTACTCGCCCTCCTCGATGATGTTGAGCAGGTCGTTCGGCAGGTCGATGTCGCTCTTGTCGAGTTCGTCGATGAGCAGGACGCGGGGCAGGCGGTACGGCAGCAGGGCCGTGCCCAGGGGGCCGAGCCGTATGTAGTCGCCGATACGGGTCCGGCCGTCCGAGGGTTCCGGCCCGCCCTCGCCGCCGGCCTCCGCCGCGGCGCGGTAGGCGGCGGCGTCCTGGGCCCGGCCTATCGCGTCGTACTCGTACAGTCCGGACTTCAGGGACGTACGGGTGGTGATCGGCCAGCGCAGGACGCGGCCCAGGCGCAGCTCGCGTGTCACGCGGTAGGCGAGACTGGACTTCCCGGTGCCGGGGCGGCCGGTGACGAGGAGCGGACGGCGCAGGTACAGGGCCGCGTTGACCATGTCCGCCTCGCCGACCTCGACGGGGCGGCGCGGGTCGCCGTCGCGCAGCGGAGGTCCGATGCGCCGGGTCGTCTCCGCCTCGTCCTCGGCCGGGCGCTGCTGGAGCGGACCGCCGTCGAAGGTGCGCCAGGGCGGCGGGCCCATGAGCACGTCGTCCAGGTCGCGCGCGGCGAGCGTGCGCCCGTCGCCGTGGTAGACCCACCACGGCGCGGAGTTCCGGGGCCGGGGGTCCTGCCCGCCGTGCGCGGCGGACCTGTCGTCGGAGGGGCGGCCGTCGTTCATGACTGCGTCCTTCCTCTGTGCTGCGGCGGCCGGACGCGGCGCAACGGCACGTAGACGTTCTCCGGGTCGTCGATGAGCACGAGCAGGCCGTCGGCGGAGACCAGCGAGCCCCGGGACTCGTGGACCTTCGCCGCCAGCTCGTTCAGCTGGTGCGCCGCGAACAGGTCCTCGGCCAGTCCGCCGAGTTCCGGCCCGGCACCGGCCGAGCGGGTCCAGAGCATCGCGGGGACGCCCTCGCGCAGGGCCACGTCGTAGGGGTGGACGATCCCGGGCTCGGGCTTGCGGGGCGCGTCGAGCAGGGCGACCGCGACCACCCGGCCGTCCCGGTCCCGGCCCAGCACGTCCTGGAGGGCGGAGGGGCTCAGGCCGGCCGGTCCGCCGCACGCGTGCCAGGCGCACTCGTCGGGGCTGTCGCGCATGCTGCGCCAGCGCCGCTTGAGCACCCGCTGGATGGAGGGGTCGCGCTGCCGTTCGAGGGAGCGGATCACCGTCTGGTAGTGGTGCACCAGGGAGCGCGGCAGGCCGGAGGCGCGGTGGGTCGAGAACTCCTCGACCGGCAGGTCCACGAGATCGCGGCCGAGCAGGAACTCCAGCTGGACCGGGGTGTCGATGCCGGACAGGGACGCCTCGCCGCTGGAGATGGCCTGCTCCACGATCCGCTCCAGGTCCCCGTCGGAGCAGGCGAGGTCCAGGAAGTCCGGACAGGCCGGGGAGAAGGCGTCCTCCTTGGTCCACGAGGAGACCAGGTACTCCCCGTGGCCGCCCGGGCCGTCGTACCCCCCGTTGCCGCCGCCGTCGGGGTCGTCGCTCAGTTCGATCCGGATCGCCAGGTAGGCCATGCCCTGCTTCGGCCGTACGGGGACGAGTTCGGCGCACAGCGCGTCCAGCACCTCGCGCAGCCCGAGTTCGGCGGCGACCGCCCCGTTCCACTCGCGCAGCCGCCGGGCCAGGTGGCCGGAGGCGAGCGCGGCGACGTACTCGACGTAGAGCATGAACGGGAACAGGCCGTCCGCCCGCGCGTTCGCCTCCAGGAGGTGGTCGAAGGCCAGCACGATGTCCTCGTGGCCGCGCGGCAGCCGTTCGTACGTGCCGCGGGCCGCACGGTGGATCCGGGCGACCGGCACCTCCGGCGCCTGCCGTAACAGCTCCTGTACGTCTTTGAGTTCGGCCTCCGACAGCGGAAGCTGCACGGACGCGGAGCGCACCAGGTGGTGGAAGGCCTCCGTGGACCGGGCGCCGGGCGCGAAGAAGCGGACCGTTTCGGCCAGCACCACCAGGCCGCCCGGGATGTCACCCAGGAGGCGTACGACGTCGTAGAGCTGGCTTCGTGTGTTGATGCCCGTAACAACGAGGCTCACGAGGTCGATGTTCAGCCGACTCCCGGCGACTTCCAGGCACTGGCGCCGTAACTCCGCATCCCCCATGGGCCTGGTGCGTTCCAGTGCCTCCACCAGTCTGCTGGTACGCACCCAGTCCGATGCGTCGTCGATTGTGTCCGCCATCCCCGTTTTCCCGTAAGGCATCCAGGCGTGGACAGGTTCGGCCACGCAGAGTGTCGAATGTCCAGTCACCGGCGCCCCTCCTCCTCAAAACGCCGCAGCTCGGCGGCGATCGATCGGACGGTACGGGAGTCGCCTGTCAACATCTCCACAGCACCGATGAGTTCCTCTAGTCCCCCTTCGTAGTCACAGCTCGTCCTTACCGCGTGGTACAGGTGCGCGTGGGGTTCAGCGCGTTCGGCCACCATCGCGCCGATCTCCGGGCGCAGCAGCGAGACGAGGTCCTGCCGTCCGCGGAGCGTCCCGAAGTGCGGGATCGACACCAGCAGCCGTGCCAGTTCGGCACATTGACGTGCCGTCAGATCGACGGGCGCCGGTTTCGCCGGGGTGAGCAGGGCGGCGAGCGGTGTCCACTCGCGCGCGACGGCGGCCAGCGGGTGCATCCACATCGCCGTGCCGGCGGACGGGTCGCGGCCGGCGGTGACGAGGCCCACGACCCCGCCGAGCCCCCGGTCCCACACGCCCGCGCCGCCGAAACCCCGTCCGTCCGCCGGGCCTTGCTCCCGGCCCTCCAGGCGCAGCCGGGCGGGGTGGGGGCCGCCCGGCCCGGCCGTCGTCACGGTCGCCTCCACCAGGACGCCGTCGTCGCCGTCGAGCCCCTCACCGGGGCCGGGGCCGGGGCCGGGGTGCGGAGGGTGGCCGTACACGCTCACCCTGGCCGGTGGCATGCCGGCGCCCGCGAACAGGGGGGCGGGGCGGGCCTCGGCGGGCGGGCCGTCCGGGCCGAGTTCCAGGACCGCGATGCCGCCGGCCGCGGGCCGGTCCGGGAACCAGCCGCCGTCGACCGTACGGGCCCGCCGCGGCCGCGCGTCGCCGCCCGGCGCGAAGTCCACCCAGACCGCACTGCTGCCCGCGACCACCTGCTCCTCACGGCACCCGAGGGCCGCGGCCACCACCTGAGCGCAGGTCAGAACGCGGCCCCGGCCGATGAACACGCCCGCGCCGCACGGTCCCTCCCCGCCGGGACCTCTCACCCGCACCCGCCAGTCGCCCACGACCCAGCACCCCCATCCCGGCTCGCGGGCGTACCCTCCCCCGGTGAAGGCCGGATCGGTCACGTGAGCCTAGGGAAACCCTACGCATCCGAGGGGCTCCCGGCGAGAGCGCAGCGTGTACTCGGGCCGACTCTTGGTGACCCTGAGCCACCGGGTATGTCTGCTTACGCGATCAATAGGGCGGTTGTCGCCCGGTGGTGCCCGACGGACGGCACCGGTCCCGGACGCCGGCCACCGCACGTGACGCCGTCAACTTCGGTCCCCGCAAAAGGCTTGGAGATGTCTACCGCGGGGCATGGCCCTCCTACCGGACAGCAGGTGCGGGGCAGTGCTCGGACAGAGGAGGGCGTCATGGACGGTCGGATCCGCGTGCGCGTTGTTCGTCGACCGGCTCCTCGGAGCCAGGAGATCGACCGCAGGACGCCCTCGGGGCGCATCCTGCCCTACTAGCCCACCAGCCCTACCAGCCCCAACCAAGTACCTACCGGCCCCAACCAGTACCGACCGGCGCCGGCCCGAGTTCCGTCGGTCCCCGACGGGTCCTGCCGGGCCCCGGCGGGCGCCGGGTTCAGGCGGCCAGCGGGTTCAGTACGAGCGGTTCGATACGGCCCTCCAGCATCGCGCCGATGCCCTGGACGGCACACACGTCCGGCCGCTCCGCGATGTGCACCGGCATGCCGGTGGCCTCCCGCAGCAGCTCGTCGAAGCCGGGCAGCAGCGCCGATCCGCCGACCATCGTGATCCCCCGGTCGGCGAGATCGGCGACCAGGTCGGGCGGGCAGTCCCGCAGCACCTTGCCGATGCCGTCGAGCACCCCCGTCAGCGGCGTCTGGATGGCGTCGCGCACGGCCGCGGTGTCGACCCGCACGCTGCGGGCCAGCCCGGTGGCCACGTCCCGCCCGTGGATCTCGGTGGAGGCCGGTCCGTGCGGGGTGAGCCCGTTGCCCGACAGGGCGAGCTGCAGCGGCCGCACCGACTGGCTCGGGAGCACCAGCTCGTGCTCGTGGCGCAGGTGCTGGACGATCGCGTGGTCCACGGCCTCGCCGCCGACCGGCATCCGCTCCGCGCACACGATGGACCCGAGGGAGAGTACGGCGACCTGCGTCGCGGCGGCCCCGCAGACCAGGATCATCGTCGCCTCGGGCCGCTCGACGGGCAGCCCGCAGCCCACCGCGGCGGCGATCAGCGTGTCCACCAGCTCCACCCGCCGGGCCCCCAGTCCCACCAGTGTCTCGATGGTCGCCCGCTGGGCCAGCGGGTCGGCGTCGTGCGGGGTGCAGGCCGCCGCGCGCAGCCGGGCCTTGCGGCGCAGGGTGCGGCGGATCTTGTCGCCGAGCAGGTGGCGCAGCATGCGCTGGGCCATCTCGATGTCGACGACCGTGCCGCCGGAGATGGGGCGCACGACGCGGATGTAGTCGGGGGTGCGGCCCGTCATCTTCTCCGCGAGCTCGCCCACGGCGATCAGGGCGCCGGTGCGGGTGTTCACGGCGGCGGCGGAGGGCTGGTCGACGACCAGGCCCATGCCCTTGACGTACACGCGGGTGCGGGCGGCCCCCAGATCGACGGCGAAATGGCAGCGGCGCAACTGCTCCAGACTGACGGTCACGGCAGGTCCTCCCGAGTGCGCGGGCCGTGTGAGGGGCGGCGGATGACGGCTTCCTTCGCATCCTCCGGGCGATCGCCCCGGCGCGCCTGCGGGGGAGGGCCGGGCGGGGCGCGGCTGAATGGGGGTTTCCGCCGGATCACCGGGTGCGCACCGGTTCACCGGGCGCACGTCGGGTCTCTGGGTGCGCGCCGGTTCAGCGGACGTATGCCGGATTACCAGGTGCGCGCCGGTTCGCGGGGTGCGCGCCGGTTCAGCGGGCGCACGTCGGGTCTCTGGGTGCGCGCCGGTTCAGCGGGCGTACGCCGGATCTCTGGGCGTACGCCGGGCACGCCGGATCTCTGGGCGTACGCCGGGCACGCCGGGTACGCCTGGTTCACCGGGGCCGTCGGGGTGGGTCATGTCGGGTCGGTGGGCCGGGAGGTCCAGCTCAGGCGTACCACCAGTTGTCCCTCGGCGGCGCCCTTGGCGATCACGGCGCCGGCCTCGGCCGTCAGCTTGACCCCGAACTCCAGCTCCACCGAGTCGGGCCGCAGTGTGCCGTCGCGGAAGACCCGCAGCGCGGACTGGGCTGCCGCCCGGACCCCGTCCAGGGCGCCCTCGAAGGAGCGGGCCGCCTGTGCCGCCGGGCCCGTGCCCCCGTCGCGGGAGACGGGACGGCTGCCGGGGACGGGGTCGGCCGACTCCACGACGACCACCGCGCCGTCCTCGGTCCTGAACTCCATCATTCTCGCCATGGCGCCACCCGCCTCCCCCGTGTCCTCAGGCCCGCGCCCGAGACCCCGTGACCGGTTCATTGTCGCCGAACCGGCCGGTCCGTGTCCCGGCGGTCGAGTGGCTCATGGCGCGGGGCGGCCGACGACGCCCCGGACCACACCCAGCTCCACCAGGTCCTGCGGCCGGATGCGCAGGTGGCCGGCGGTGGCCTCGACCTCCTCCGGGGGCCGCTTCAGGATGGCCGCGGCCAGCTCCGGGGCGATCACCGAGAAGTAACTGTCCGGTGTGGCCCAGGTGTTGCCGGGGGCGGCCAGCGCCAGTGCCCCGCCCGAGCCGCCCTCGCCGATGACGAGCGTGGTGATCGGCGTCCGGGCCGCCGCCACCTCCGCGAACAGCTCCGCGATCGCCGCGCCCGCGCCCTGCCGTTCGGCCTCGGCGTCATTGGCGGCGCCCGGGGTGTCGACGAGGGTCAGCACGGGGATGCCGAGCCGGTCCGCGAGCCTGGTCAGCCGGGCCGCGGTCCGGTACCCGGCGGGCCGGGTCGCGGTCCCCGTCTGCGCGGCGAACGCGACCGTACGGCCGTCGCGTTCGCCGAACCCGCAGAGCATCCCGTCCGGGTCCGCGCCGCCGCACCGGCCGCCGACGAGGGCGGCCCGACGGGTGAAGTAGGCGTCCAGATAGGCCCGGGCGCGCGGGCGGCGCGGGTCGCGGGCGCGTCGTACGGCCTCCTGGCCGGTGGCGGGCAGCCCGGTGTCTCCGAGTGCGGCCGGCGGGTCGGCGGGTGCGCTCGCCGGGGTGGTCAACAGCCTCAGCCACAGACCGAGTTCGCCCTTGAGGTCGCTCACGGGGAGCACCGCGTCCACCGCGCCCGCCGCGAGCTGCGCCTCCGCCGTGTACGCAGCCGGGTCCGCGTCGGCCGGGCGGACCCGGGAACCCGCGAAGCCGACCTGGGCGCCGGGCAGCGCCAGGACCACGTCGGCGCCCGCGCCCAGGGTGGCCCAGCCGCCGCCGGTCGTCGGGTCGCGCAGGACCGCGATCTGCGGCAGCCCCGCCTCCCGGGTGAGCACCGACTGCCGTGCCACGCGCTGGAGTTGGGACAGGGCGAGCATGCCCTCCTGCATCCGGCTGCCGCCGGTGGCGACCAGCGGGACGACCGGCAGACGGTGGCCGCGCGCATGCGCGTAGGCCGCCTCCAGCCGGTCCCCGGTCCGCTCGCCCAGCGAGCCGCCGAGGAACCCGAACTCGAAGGCGATCAGCACGGCCGCCGTGCCCTCGACCCGCGCGGTGCCGACGACGACGGACTCCGCCTCGCCGGTGCGCTCGGCGGCGCGGGCGCGCGAGGCGTCGTACCCCTGCCAGCCGAGTGGGCCGTCGGGCCGGGATCCGCGCGCCGGGTGCGGGAGTTCGGCGAAGGTGCCGGGGTCGGCGACGAGGGCGAGGAACTGCCGGGCGGAGAGCCGTTCGGGCACGGGCTCGGGCTCGGGCACGGGCTCGGGCGCGTGCTCAGGCACCCAGGGCCCGCTTCATGATCTTGCCCATGTCGTTGCGGGGGAGGGCGTCCAGGTAGCGGACCACGCGCGGGCGCTTGTGCGGGGCGAGGCGGCCGGCCACATGGCCGGCCAACTCCTCTGCCGTGGGCGGGGACTGGGGATCGGCCGGGACGATCCAGGCGACGATCCGCTCGCCGAGGTCCGCGTCCGGTTCGCCGGTGACGGCGGCCTCCCGCACCCCCGGGTGTTCGAGGAGCGCGTTCTCGATCTCCCCGGCCCCGATCTTGTAACCCCCGCTCTTGATCAAGTCGGTGGCCTTGCGTCCGACGATCCGCACATAGCCGTCGGGCTCCCGTACGGCCATGTCGCCGGTGCGGAACCAGCCGTCGGCGGTGAAGGCGGCGGCGGTCGCGTCGGGCCGGTTGAGGTACTCGGTGAACAGGTTGGGGCCGCGCACCTGGATCTCGCCGACGGTCTCCCCGTCGAACGCGGCGATCGCCGTCCCGTCCTCCTCCACCAGCCGCAGCTCCACGCCCGGCAGCGGTACGCCGACGGTTCCCGCGCGGGGCTCGCCGTCGGCGCGGACGCTGGTGTTCATCAGCGTCTCCGTCATGCCGTACCGCTCGATGACGCGCCGTCCGGTCGCGGCCGCGATCCGCTCGTGGTCGTGGACGGGCAGCGCGGCGGAGCCGGAGACCAGCAGCCGGGCCCGGCCGAGGGCCTTCGCCAGCGCGGGGTCGGCGGGCAGTGCCTCGGCGATGCGGTGGTACATGGTGGGCACGCCGAACAGCATGGTCGCGCCGTCGTTCAGCTCGCGGGTCACCCCGTCCGTGTCGAACCGCCCGAGGTGGCGGACGCTGCCGCCGCGCCGCAGCGGTCCGAGGACGCCCAGCACGAGCCCGTGCACGTGGAAGAGCGGCAGCCCGTGCACGAGCACGTCGTCGCCGGTCCACCGCCAGGCGTCGGCGAGCGCGTCCAGGGTGGCGGCGAGCGCCCGGCGCGGGATGACGGCGCCCTTGGGCGGGCCGGTGGTGCCGGAGGTGTAGACGACGAGAGCGGGGTCGGCCCCGGCCGAGCGCACCTCGGGCACCGCCCCCGCGGCCTGCACATCGACGTCGACGCGCGGCAGGGCGGCGAGCGCGGCGGGCAGTTCGGCGCCCGGGGCCGCCAGCACCGCGCTCGGGGCGCTGTCGCCGATGATGTGCGCGAGTTCCTTGTCGCCGGACTTCGGGTTGAGCGGGACGGCCGCCCGGCCGGCCAGGAGCGTGCCGACGACCGCGACGGCCGTCTCCAGCTCCGGGGTGGCCCACACGGCGACCCGGTCGGCGTCCCCGACCCGGCCGGCGAGGGCGCCCGCCGCGGCGGCGAGCTGCCCGTACGTCAACGACCGCGCCCCGAACCGCAGGGCCACCCGCTCGCCCGGACCGTCCACCAGGGCCGGAAACAGAAGGGACACGCGACGACTCCTCACCGTTCACCACCACGACACCACCCTTCCTACACCAGCGACCGCGCCGGTGGGCCACCCCACCCCACCCCCGCTCGCGGCCGTCGGGGTCAGGTCGGGGAGATCACGTCGGCCACGATGCAGCTCACGTTGTCGGTGCCGTCCGCTGTGTTGGCCGCTGCGGTCAGGGCCTGTGCCGTGAGATCCGGTTCGGGCTCGTCGGCCAGGAGCTGTCGGATGTGCGCGTCGGGGACGGCTCGGCTCAGG
The DNA here is from genome assembly GCF_055583825.1 of Streptomyces sp. NPDC104367. Taxonomy (NCBI): domain Bacteria; kingdom Bacillati; phylum Actinomycetota; class Actinomycetes; order Kitasatosporales; family Streptomycetaceae; genus Streptomyces; species Streptomyces sp. NPDC104367. The sequence continues at coordinate 77,802 of NZ_JBVJND010000011.1, forward strand.
CCGTCCGAGCAGAGCAGGTAGCGGTCCCCGCGGCGGACCTCGTGCAGCTTCAGGTCGGGCGTGTCCGCGCGGTCCCCGGACAGCAGCCTGGCCAGCAGCATCCGCTGCGGATGGCTCTCCGCCTCCTCCGGTGTCAGCCGTCCCTCGTCGACGAGGGCCTGCACCACGCTGTGGTCGTGGGTGATCCGGAACAGCTCGCCGTCCCGCAGCAGGTACGCGCGCGAGTCGCCGATGTGCACCAGGGCCAGCCGGGACCCGGTCCACAGCAGCGCGGTCAGCGTCGTGCCGACGTCCGTGCTGCCCGCGGCCACCTCCCGTACGGCCTCACCGGCCGAACGCACCGCGTCCTCCAGGAGGTTCAGCACATTGCCCGCGGACAGCTCGGCGTCCTCCAGGGACTTCAGCGCCGCCACGGCGGCGGCGCTGGCCCGTGCCCCCTGTGCCCCCGTGCCGTCCGCCACGGCGAGCAGCCGGCGCCCCGCGTACACGGAGTCCTGGTTGGCCGGCCGGACGAGCCCCCGGTCGGTGTGTGCGGCATAGCGCAGTTCCAGCATGGTCGTCGTTTCCCTTCCCGACTCTCCCGACAGGTGGTCGACGAGGAACGCGGCCAGGTCGCGCCGTACGGCGGTGTCCGCCTCGACCCGGGCCCAGTACGCCCGTATCTCCTTGGCGGCCGGTCCGGGCGGCAGCGCGCACACCTCGCGGATCAGGGCCAGCGGCATCCCGAGCCGGCGCAGCCAGGCCACCAGCCGGGCGCGTTCGAGCTGCGCCGCGGTGTAGTAGCGGTACCCGGTGTCCGGGTCGACCCGGGCGGGCCGCAGCAGCTCCAGCTCGTCGTAGAGCCGCAGCGCCTTCGGCGACAGCCGGGAGGCCTTCGCGAAGGCGCCGATGGTCATCCGTTCCATGCCGCTCCCCGCTCCCCGCTCCCGCTTCCGTTCCATGCCGCTCCCCGTTCCCGTCGCATGCCGCGCCCCGCTCCGTCCGCGCCCGTCCGTGTTCCTCGTCGTTCCTCGTCGTTCCTCGTCGTGCATCACCGATGCTGGGGTCTGACCGAAGGTGAAGGTCAACAGCCTTCCGCGGTTGCGGTACGGCGGACCGTCCCGGTTAGCCTGCCGGGGAGACGCAGCCCCCCTCGGCCAAGGAGCCCCGACGTGCCCCGCATAGCCCTCGCCACCTACGACCCCGGCACGGAGCCGAACAAGGACCTGGACCTGCCGGTGCTGGTGCGGGCGCTGAACGAGGCGGGCGCGGACGCCGTCGCCCACCCCTGGGACGCGCCCGGGGTGGAGTGGGGCGGGTACGACCTGGTCGTCATCCGCTCCACCTGGGACTACAGCTGGCGCAGGGACGAGTTCGTGCCGTGGGTGGAGCGGGTGGGCAAGGTCACCCGGATCGCGAACCCGGCCGGCGTCGTCCGCTGGAACACCGACAAGCGCTATCTCGGCGACCTCGCGGCGGCCGGGGTGCCGGTCGTGCCGACCCGCTATCTCGCCCCCGGCGACCCGGTCACCGCGCTGCCCGCCGACCGCGACTACGTCGTCAAGCCCACCTTCGGCGCCGGCGCCCGGTTCGCCGCCCGCTACACGCCCGGCGAGCGGGAGACCGCCGTACGGCACCTGGCCCGGATGCACGACGAGGGGCTGACCGCGATGGTGCAGCCGTACGTCGCCGGGATCGACGTCGGCGGCGAGCGGGCGCTCCAGTTCTTCGGCGGGCGGCTGCTGCACGCCAGCCGCAAGCGCGCCGTCCTCACCCCGGGCACGGCGTACGACGCGGCCAAGGTCGCCCACCCCGACCTGACCCCCTGGACCCCCACCCCGGCCGAACTCGCCGTCGCGGAGCGGGCGCTGGCCGCCGTGCCGGAGGCCCCCGAACTGCTCTACGCCCGGGTGGACCTGGTCGACGGGGAGGACGGCCGGCCCCAGGTGATGGAACTGGAGCTGGTCGAGCCGAACCTGTTCCTGTTCCTGCACCCGGGGTCGGTGGCCGCGGTGGCCGCGGCGCTCATCGGGGCGGCCCGCCGATGACGGCGGTCCGCTGGAGCAGTCCCCAGGTGAACTCCGCGACCACCTGACGGCCGTCGGGCACCGTGAGGGCCAGCCCCCACCGGGCCGGCGCGGTGCCCTCCAGGGGGCGGGCGGGGGCGAAGGCGCGGGCCGCCTCGTCGACGGTGCAGGACCAGGGGGTGAGGTCGTCGAGGGTGTGCAGGGCGGGTGCGGGGGCGCCCGGGGCGCGGACCAGCCACTCGTTCCAGACGGCGCCCCCGGGGCCGGTCAGCACCTCGAAGCGCAGGGTGGGCCACAGGGGGAGCGGCCACCGCAGGGCCGTGCACTCCAGGTCGCCGACGGTGCGTGGGGTCTCGGACCCGGGCGGGCCGAGGACCGAGCGGTAGCGGGCCGCCGCCGGGCGGGAGCGGGGCGAGCGGGCCATCGCCTGCCACCGTTTGTTGGCCTCCCGCATGTCCGCGACCGACGCGCCCAGCGTGCGCCGGGCCTCCTCGACCAGGCCCGGATTGTGGTCGGCCATACGGCGCAGCAGCACCAGCTGGAAGTCGAGTCGCATACCGTCCATGGTGCCCGGGCCGGTGTCCCGCTCCTGACCGGCTGGTTCCCGGCCATTGCCCGCGCAATCACCGATGGCTAGCCTGTGTTCGTCATGCCGATCGCCTGTTGATATCTCGAACGGCTCCACAGCTCCGACGATATCTGGCGCTTATACCCAAGGGAGGGGGCCGGACGTGGGACGCCTCGTGCCTGCCGTGACCCGGGCTCTCGACATTCTTGAGCTCTTCCTGGACGGGGACGGGACCCTCTCCGCCCCAGACATAGTGCGCAGACTCCAGCTGCCGCGGACCACCGTGCACGAGCTGGTGACCACGCTCTCCGCCCGCTCGTACATCGTGCCCGTACCCGGACAGCCCGGACGGTACCGGCTAGGTGTCCGCCCGTACCAGCTCGGCAGCCGATACGCCGAGCAGCTCGACCTCGCCGCCGAGGGCCAGCAGGTCGCCCGGTCCGTCGCCGAGACCTGCGACGAGACCGTCCACGTGGCGATCCTGGAGGGCACCGACGTCATCTACATCGCCAAGGTCGACTCCACGCACGCCGTCCGCATGGTCTCCGCCGCAGGCCGCCGGCTGCCCGCCCACTGCACCTCGGTCGGCAAGATGCTGCTCGCCTCGCTGCCGGACCGCGAGCTGAGCGCGCGCATCCCGGACGACGCCGACCTCGTGCGTATGACGCCGAACAGCATCACCGAGCCGGACGCCCTGCGCGAGGCCCTCGCCGGGATCCGGGCCCGCGGCATCGCCGTGGAGAGCCGCGAGTCCAATCCGGACGTCTCCTGCGTCGCCGCGCCGGTCCGCGACCGCACCGGCCAGGTCGTCGCGGCCCTGTCCATCTCGGTCCCGATGATCCGCTGGAGCGACGAGCGCCGGGGCGAGCTGGAGCAGCTCGCCGCCAAGGGCGCCGCGGAACTCTCCGAGCGCCTCGGCCACCGGAGCGTGGCATGACGACGGCGTACGAGGTCGCGGTGGCGGCACAGGCGACGCTCGGCGAGGGCCCGACCTGGGACCCGGTGACCGGCCGCCTGATCTGGATCGACATCCTCGGCTCGCGCGTGCACACGTACGATCCGTCGACCGGCCGCCGGACGGTCCGGACCACCGACCAGCACGTCGGCGCGGTCAAGCCCCGCGCCGGCGGCGGCCTGGTGCTCAGCCTCCGGGACGGCGTCGCGCTCCTCGACCCCGACGGCGCGTTCCGCTGGCTCCGCCACGAGCCGGTCGCCGGCCGCCGCGCCAACGACGCGGCCGTGGCCCCCGACGGCTCCCTGTGGGCCGGCACGATGCGCTACGACGAGGCGGCCGGCGGCGGCACGCTGTCCCGGGTGGCGGCCGACGGCACGGCCACCACCCTGCTGCCCGACGTCACGGTCAGCAACGGGACGGGCTGGAGCCCGGACGGCCGCCGCGTGTACTACATCGACACGCCCACGCGCCGCGTCGACGTCTTCGACTACGACGGCGGACTCCCGTCCGGCCGACGCCCGTTCGTGACGGTCGAGGAGGGCGCGGGCTTCCCCGACGGCCTCACGGTCGACGCGGACGGCTGTGTGTGGGTGGCCCTCTGGGACGGGGGAGCGGTGCGCCGCTACACGCCCGACGGCGACCTGGACCGGGTCGTCACCCTGCCGACGCCCCGCACGACGGCCTGCGCGTTCGGCGGCGCCGGCCTGACCGACCTCTACGTCACGACGGCGCGGGTGGGGCTGGCGGCGCCGCATCCCACGGCGGGGTCGCTGCTGGTGGTCCCGGGGGCGGGCAAGGGGCTCGCCCAGCCGGCGTTCGCCGGCTAGGCGCCCGAAGGGCACGCTCCGGCACGGGAGTTCGCCGACGCGGCCGCCGTCGGCCGCCGTGGTCGCCGTCAGGCGATGCGGGCCCCCGTGCCGCTGACCCGGACCCGCGGGTCGCCCTCGGTCAGGGTCACCGTGAGGACCCCGGGGCGGCCCAGGTCCTCGCCCTGGTGGAGGGTGAGGACGGCGGCCCCGGGGACCAGGCCCAGGGCGCGGGCGTACGCGCCGAACGCGGCGGCCGCGGCACCGGTCGCCGGGTCCTCGACGACACCGCCGACCGGGAACGGGTCGCGGACGTGGAAGACGGCGGCCGACTCCCGCCACACCAGCTGGACCGTGGTCAGGTCCAGCCGGTGCATCAGCGCTTCGAGGCGTGCGAAGTCGTACGCGAGGTCCGCGAGCCGGGCCCGGGTCGCGGCCGCGAGCACGAGATGGCGGGCGCCGGCGAAGGCGACGCGGGGCGGGAAGGCCGGGTCGAGGTCGGCGGCCGGCCAGCCGAGCGCGGCGAGCGCCTCCGCGAGGTCGGCGTCGGCGATCTCCCCGACGTGCGGTTCGACGCTGGTGAGGGTGGCCGTGACCGTGCCGCCGTCGTCGCCGACGCGCACCGGCACCGTGCCCGCGCGGGTCGCGAACACCAGGTCCCCGGGGCCGATCCGCTCCGCGAGCGCCACCGCCGTCGCGATGGTGGCGTGCCCGCAGAACGGCACCTCGGCCTTCGGGCTGAAGTACCGGATGGTGTAGGCCCGTTCCCCCTCGGCCGCGGTCAGGAACGCGGACTCGGAGTAGCCGAGGCCGGCGGCGATGGCCAGCATGTCGCCGTCGTCCAGACCGGTGGCGTCCAGTACGACACCGGCGGGGTTGCCGCCCGCGGGGTCGGCGGAGAAGGCCGTGTAGCGCAGCACCTCGGGCTGCGGCGCGTTCGTCGTCACGTCCGCGACAACGCGCGGCGGGCCCGGAGGTGTTCCCCGGGCCCGGCGGGCCGCTACCGGACCCCGGCCGCCTTCAGCTCCCGCGAGGTCAGCGGCGGCCGGGTCAGCGGCGGCTTCAGGGGGCCCACCACCGCCGCCAGCAGCACGCTCGGCGCCATCAACGCCTCCGCGCCCCGCTCCAGCGCGGCCACGTCCGTCACCCGGCGGGCGATCCGCCCGTTGCCGGTGGCGGTGTACAGCAGCCGTTCCACGTACGCCTGCGTCAGCCGCTCGCGCCAGGTGGGCCCGTTCTCCGTCGCGCCCGGGTAGAACACGTCCACGCCCGTCGACAGCTCCCAGGCCGCCCGTACCGGCCCGCTCACCGCCCGCTGGATGCGCCGGGCGAGTCCGGGCGAGCCGAGGCCGTCGCGGCGGACCGTGTCGCGCAGTGCCAGCGCGCCCTGGGCCGCCACCGACATCCCGTGCCCGTACACCGGGTTGAGCGCGCACACCGCGTCGCCGAGCACGGCCAGGCGCTCCGGCCAGGCTCGCGTCCGCTCGTGGAAGTGACGGCGGTTGGCGGTCGTCCGGGTCACCGACACATCGGTCAACGGCTCGGCGTTCGCGAGGAGTTCGGCGATCACCGGATGGGCCGGCTCCTCCCGGGCGTACCGGGTGAAGTCCCCTGCGTCCGGGCCCGGTTCGCCGCCCCGGCTGCCGTACAGGGTGACCATCCACCGGCCGTTCTCGATGGGCATCAGCACCCCGCCGCGGCCCGGGCGGCCACTTCGCGGATCGGCCTGGAGATGGACGATCGGGAAGCCGTCGCGGACCGTCTCGTCCGGCGCCCGGAACACCCGGCTGGCGTAGGCGATGCCGGAGTCGACCTCGCGGAACGCGGGCGCGGGCAGGCCGAGTTCGGTCAGCCAGACGGGCGTGCGGGAACCGCGCCCGGTCGCGTCCACGACGAGGTCGGCCGGGTGCTCCCGCTCCGTGCCGGAGTCGAGCGACCGCAGCCGTACGCCGGTCACCGCCCGGCCGGTGCCGAGCAGTCCGACGCCCTCGGTGCGCTCCAGCAGCTCGATCCGGCCGTCGGCCAGCACCCGCTCCCGTACCACCCAGTCCAGCAGGTCCCGGCTGCACGGCAGCATGAACGCCGACTCGCCCCAGCGCCGGTACCAGCCCTGCGGGGACAGCGCGACCATGTCCGTGGTCACCGGCAGCCGCTCGGCGCCCGCGGCCCGCAGCCGCCCGATGGTGCCGGGCAGCAGCTCCTCCAGGGCGCGTGCCCCGCCGGACCACAGCTGGTGGACGTGCCGGGCCTGCGGGAGCCCCTTGCGCGGCTCGGGCCCGGCGGGCAGCGTGTCCCGCTCCGCCACCACGACCCGGTCCGCGTGGGGCGCGAGGGCATGGGCCGCGAGCAGCCCGGCGAGCGAGCCGCCGAGGACGACTACGGTGCGATCACTCATGTACGGCGCTGCTCTCCACGGGGATGCTTTGGACGGCTGGGACGGCTGCCGCGTGTGCGCGGACCGCTTCTATCTGGTCGGGGTGTCTGAGCGCCCGGGACACGGCACCGATCTCCTGGAGCAGCCGGGTGGTGTCCGGTCCGTCGCCGGTCGGGTCGGCGGGGCCGGTGTCACGGCCGCGCGGGCCGACCGCGTCCAGCACGGTGACGGCACTGGCCAGCGCGCGGGCCCGCTCGGGCGGGTGGCCGAGGCCGAGCGCGGCGGCGTAGGAGCGGTCGCCGAGGTCGGCGTCGATGTGCCGGGACAGGGGCAGCAGCACGTCCCGGATGAAGGTCTCGCGCCGGGTCAGCCGCAGTTCGGGCGTGGCGCGCAGCACGAACGGGACACCGTCGCCGTGCACGGTCCGGGTCAGCCGGTACAGCGGCCGCAGCTCGTGGTGGGCGAGCCGGACCCGCCAGCGGTCGTGCAGGAACTGGCCGGCGTGCGGCAGGATGAAGCCGACGGCGATGGTGATCGCGGACAGCGCGGCGACCGGCGGCGCCAGGTCGGTGCTCAGCCAGTCCAGGTCGTGGCCGGTCCAGCGGGCGCCGACCGCGACCAGTTTGACCGCGTCGAACAGCAGGTTCAGCCCGTAGCCGACGCCGAGCAGCTTCAGCCCGCAGCGCAGCCAGGCGTCCAGGCCCTCGGTGCGCACCCAGTTCCAGATCAGCCGCCAGGTGATCAGGCAGGCCACGCTGTGGGCGACGAGGTAGAGCAGGATCTCCTCGCGCATGAACGGGGTGGTGGCGTAGTAGGTGTCCAGGTCCCGCACCCGTTCCACGGGCACGTCGGCGAGGAGGAACAGCAGCCACAGGACGGCGATCACCCCGGAGTAGACCGACACCACCCGGCGCATCGCGCGCCGGGTGGCCGCCGAGCGGTCGGTCAGGCCGTTGCGCCAGACGATGATCAGCAGCAGGCAGGAGCCGCAGAACGCGGTGATCAGCGAATAGCACCAGGGCGCCGAGACGTTGGGGACCCCGGTGAACCGGTTGACGGCGGCGATCGTCGACGGGGAGCAGAACACGAACACCCCGCAGGCGAGCAGCAGCAGCCCGCCGACCGCGCGCAGCAGCGGGTCGCGCCACAGCCGGATGATGGTCGGCAGCTTGATCGCGAGGGCGGCGGTCAGCACCGCGGTGGGGATCCAGAAGGAGATGTAGAGCTCGCCCAGGAGCCCCGCCGGGGCCGGGGCCGGGGTGCCGGTGGTCACCGCGCCGCTCCGCCGCGCCCGCGGTAGCCGAGGGACCGCTGGACGGGGTCGAGCGGGGAGGGGCCGGGCCGCTCGACGTAGGGCCGGAAGGCGGTCGCCAGCCGGTGTCCGAAGTCGTCCGCCTCGGCCTCGTCGCGCTCCCGGGAGCCGTTGCGCGCGGCGACCGTCAGCGCCGCGTCCCCCCAGTCGGGTTGCCGCCCCGCGAGGGCCCGGGCCGCCTCCGGGGCGACCCCGTGCTGATGGCGGTGCCCGGCGTGCAGGTGCCACAGCTCGTGGCCGAGGATGACCAGCCGCTGCACGGCCTCGGCCCGTTCCTCGACGATCACCAGGTCGAAGTCCTGGAACTCCACCCAGAGTCCGGTGACCTCGATCTCGTCGGGGAACCGCTCGAAGCGCAGTTCCACCGGCCGTCCGGCGCGCAGCGCGGTCATCTCCTCGCACAGCGCGTGGCACAGTTCGCCGACGTCGGCGGGCGGCCGGGGCCGGGCGTGGACGGCGGCGGCGAGAGCGGCGGCGAGGACGCGCATCCGCGCGTTGGGCCGGGGGTGCCGCAGCCTCGCGGCGATCCGGGCCCACCGGTGCCGCGCGCCGGCCAAGTCCATCGTTCCCCCCTCGCACCGCTCGACGGCGGTCCACCGCTGCGGCGGCCCGTCCGAGATTACGCGTCCGGACGTGTCCGCGTCATGTGTTCCGACGACCGTCGTTCAAAGGGGAACGACTGCCGGATGCACGAAAGTCACGTCGGACCCATTGACGCGGAAGCGCTTCGATTTTACGGTCCCGTTCGAAGTTACGGGCACATGTCGATATATCGAACGAGCGTAAGGGCAGGGCAATGGGACGACCTGGCCTCAGTCGCAGGCAACTACTGGGCACGGCCGGCGGGCTGGCGGTGGCGGGAAGCTTCGGCTTCGCGGCCCTCGGCACCGGCGCCGACGCGCTGGCCTCCACCGCGCGCACCCGCGTGCGCTACTGGAACCTCTTCAGCGGTGGCGACGGCTCCAACATGATCGCGATGCTGGACGCCTTCCGTGCGGCGCACCCCGACATCGCGGTGAAGGACTCCACCCTCCAGTGGGGCAACCCCTTCTACACCAAGCTCGCCATGGCGGCCGCGGGCAACCGCGCACCCGACCTCGGCGTCATGCACATCGGCCGGGTGGCCGGCTTCGCACCGGGCCGCCTCCTGGACCCCTGGGACGTCGGCCTGCTCGCCAAGTACGGCCTGCGGGAGGAGGACTACAACCCCGGGCTGTGGCAGCGCGGCGTCATCGACGGCAAGCTCTACGCCCTCCCGCTCGACGTCCACGTCCAGCTCTGCTTCTACCGCAAGGACGTGCTGAAGAAGGCGGGCCTGCTCGGCAGCGACGACCGGATCGTGCCCATCACCTCCACGGACGACTGGTTCGGCGTCCTCAAGGAGGCCAGGAAGGCCACCAAGAAGGGCCTTCAGACCATCGGCCTGTGGATCAACGACCAGAACTTCCAGTGGTGGTTCTTCGTCGCCTTCTACACCCAGCTCGGCGGCACCTGGTTCAACGACGCCAGGACCGAGGTCACCTTCGACACCGACAAGGCCACCCAGGTCCTGGAGTTCCTGCGCCGGCACGTCACCGACGGCTACGCGGACCCGACCATGGGCTCCGTCAACGCCGAACAGTTCATCAACGGCGCCCCCTTCGCCTGGGAGGGCAACTGGTCGGTGCCCGTCTACTCGGGTGCCGAGCTCGACTACGGGGCGATACCGCTGCCGCCCGTCTTCGGCACCCAGGCCACCCACGCCGAGTCGCACTCCTTCGTGCTGCCCCACCAGTCCGACCGCGGCGGCGCGGCCGACGAGGCGGCCCACCAGCTCGCCGCCTACGTCGTCACCCACGCCCGGCAGTGGGCGGCCGGCGGCCACATCCCCGCCTATCTGCCGACCCTGTCCACCCCGGCGTACCAGAAGCTCTACCCGCAGAACGAGTACGTGTCCGCCATGAACCACCAGGCCAACGAGCCCAAGGTGTGGTTCGCGGGCTCCACCGGCATCCTCGCCCAGCGCGTCGGCCCCGTCGTCGTCTCCTCGACCATGGGCTCCGCCAAGCCCGACGCCGCGGCCGGCCGGATGAAGAGCGAACTCGCCACGCTGCTCGCGATGAAGAACCCCATGGACGGCAAGACCGCCGCGCAGGGAGGTACGGCCGCATGACCACCGCAGAGACCGTTCTCGCACCGCCGCGCACCAGAACCGCCGCCGTCGGCGCCACCCTCCGCCGCAAGCAGGGCTTCCAGCACGGCGGCTGGTTCGTGGCGCCCTTCCTGCTCCTGTTCGCGCTCTTCGTGGTCTGGCCGCTGCTGCGCGGCGTCTACCTCAGCCTCACGGACGCCAACATCACCGGCGCGGACGCCCACTTCATCGGCCTCGACAACTACCGCGAGGCACTGAAGGACCCCCTGATGTGGGACGCCCTCGGCCACAGCGCCTACTTCACGCTGCTGGTCGTCCCCTGCATCACGGTCCTCGCCTTCCTCCTCGCGATGCTCGCCCACCACATCGAACGCGGCAAGTGGCTCTGGCGCCTCTGCTTCTTCGCGCCCTTCCTGCTGCCCTCCACGGTCGCGGGCAACCTCTGGCAGTGGCTGTTCAACCCCGGCACCGGAATGATCAACTACGTGTTCGGCGGCGACACCCCGTGGCTGACCGACAAGTCGTACGCGATGCTCGCGATCGTCATCGAGACCCTGTGGTGGACCGTCGGCTTCAGCTTCCTGCTCTACCTGGCCGCCCTCCAGTCCATCCCCGCCCACCTCTACGAGGCCGCGAAGCTGGACGGCGCCAACGCCTGGCACCGCATGGTGCACATCACCCTGCCGATGCTCCGCAACATCACCGGCCTGGTGATCGCCCTCCAGATCCTCGCCTCGCTCCAGGTCTTCGACCAGGCCGTCGTGATGATGGACTTCGGACCCGGCCCCGAGAGCTCCACCCGGACCTTCGTCCAGTACACCCTCGAAGAGGGCTTCACCAGCTACCGCGTGGGCTACGCCTCCGCGATCTCCATCATCTTCTTCGTGATCATCGCCGCCGTCGCCCTCGCCAGGATGTGGCTGCTGCGCAACCGCACCGAGGAGGCCACCCGATGAGCAGCACGTCCGTACCGTCCCGCCGCAGGTCCTCCTGGACCCCCAGCCAGATCGTCCTCACCCTGATCGGCGCGGCCGTCTCCGCGGTCTTCCTCGCCCCGCTCTTCTGGGGCCTGTTCACCTCCCTCAAGTCGGAGACGGAGGCCGTCGAGGTACCGCCGCACTGGCTCCCGGCGCACTGGACGGGCCAGGCCTGGAAGGCCCTCTTCGAGACCGGCAACATCACCGACTGGTTCGTGAACTCCCTGGTCGTCTCGGTCTGCGTGACGTCCGTCGTGGTCATGGTCGGCGCGCTCGCCGGATACGGCTTCGCCCGCACCGAGTTCCGCGGCAAGAGCGCCCTGATGGGCCTGGTCATGTCCGGCCTCATGGTCTCCCCGGCCGTCCTCGGCGTCCCCCTGTTCACCACCGTCCAGCAGATGGGCATGGTCGACACCTACTGGGGCATGATCCTCCCGCAGTGCGCCCCCGCCGCGATGGTGTACATCCTCTACAAGTTCTTCCAGGGCATCCCGCACGAACTGGAGGAGGCCGCCTTCATCGACGGCGCGGGCCGCTGGCGGGTCTTCTTCACCATCGTCCTGCCGCTCTCCCGCCCCTCCCTCGCCGCGGTCGGCATCTTCACCTTCATCGCCTCCTGGAACAACTTCCTGTGGCCCTACATGGTGACCAACAACCCCGACCTCATGACCATGCCGAACGGCATCGCGACCGTCATGAACTCCTACGGCATCCAGTGGGCCCAGCTCATGGCCGGCGGCCTCATGGCGGGCCTCCCGCTGATCATCGTGTTCGTCTTCTTCCAGCGCCAGATCGTGGCGGGCGTCGCCCACACGGGCCTGGCCGGCCAGTGAGGAGCCGAGCGGTGAGACGCTTCCCCCGCCTCGCGGCCCTGCTCGCGGCCGCGGCCGTCGCCCTCCTGCCCACCACCGCCTCCGCCGACGTCACCTACCCCGACCCCCTCCCGCTGACCGGCCAGCAGATCATCCACGACCCCACGGTCCACCAGCTGCGGGACGGCCGGTACGTCGCCTACTCCACCGGCGGCGTCATCGGCGCCCGCCTCTCCACGGACCTCCGCGACTGGACCGACGCGGGCAACGCCTTCACCACCCCGCCGAGCTGGTGGTACGACTACAACTCCACCGCCGACCCCTGGGCCCCCGACCTCTCCTACCGCGACGGCCGCTACTGGCTCTACTACGCGGTCTCCTCCTGGGGCACCAACCACTCCGCGATCGGCGTGGCCACCTCGCCCTCCGGACTCCCCGGCACCTGGACCGACCACGGCCCCGCCTTCACGTCCGGGACCACCGACTCCTGGAACGCCATCGACCCGGCGGTCGTCCGCGCCGACGGCAGGCTGTGGATGGCCTTCGGCTCCTACTGGACGGGCATCCGCATGGTGCCGCTCGACCCGCGGACCGGCAAGGCGGTCCCGGGAGCCACGGTCGCCCACCTGGCCACCCGCCCCGACGCCCCCTACGCGGTCGAGGGCGCCTCGATCCTGCGCCACGGCCGCTACTACTACCTCTTCGCGTCCTACGACGCCTGTTGCGCAGGTGTGAACTCGACCTACAAGATCAGGGCAGGCCGCTCGACAAAGGTGACGGGCCCGTACACCGACAGCACGGGGACACCCCTGCTGGAAGGCGGCGGAGACCTGCTCCTGGCAGGCCACGGCCGCTACATCGGTCCGGGCGGAGAGTCGACTTTCCGCGCCCATGGAAAGACCTGGCTGGCATACCACTACTACGACGCCGACGACGCCGGCACCCCGAAGCTGGGGCTGAACCCCCTGGGCTGGACGAAGGACGGCTGGCCGAAACTGAGCTAGGAACAGCCGACCAAGGGGCGCGGGGAACTGCGCGAGCAACCCCCACGCACCCGCACCCGCCCACGAAACAAAAGCACGTACCTCGAAAGGCGAAAATGCGCACCGCCCGCTTCACCCTCGACCCCGCCTTCACCATCGGCGAAGTCAACCCCCGCCTCTTCGGCTCCTTCGTCGAGCACCTGGGCCGCTGTGTCTACACCGGCATCTTCGAACCCGGCCACCCCACGGCCGACGCCGAAGGCCTGCGCCAGGACGTCCTCGACCTCGTCCGCGAACTCGGCGTCACCGCCATCCGCTACCCCGGCGGCAACTTCGTCTCCGGCTACCGCTGGGAGGACTCCGTCGGCCCGGTCGAGGACCGCCCCCGCCGCCTCGACCTCGCCTGGCGGTCGACGGAGACCAACCGCTTCGGCCTCGCCGAGTACATCGCCTTCCTGAAGAAGGTCGGCCCGCAGGCCGAGCCCATGATGGCGATCAACCTCGGCACGCGCGGCGTGGCGGAGGCCCTGGAACTCCAGGAGTACGCCAACCACCCCTCCGGCACCGCCCTCTCCGACCTCCGCGCCGCCCACGGCGACAAGGACCCCTTCGGCATCAGGGTCTGGTGCCTGGGCAACGAGATGGACGGCCCCTGGCAGACCGGCCACAAGACGGCGGAGGAGTACGGCCGCATCGCCGCCGAGACGGCCCGCGGCATGCGCCAGATGGACCCGTCCGTGGAACTGGTCGCCTGCGGTTCCTCCAGCCAGTCCATGCCGACCTTCGCCGAGTGGGAGGCCACGGTCCTCGCGGAGACGTACGACCTGGTCGACTACATCTCCCTGCACGCCTACTACGAGCCCCAGGACGGCGATCTCGACTCCTTCCTGGCCTCCGCCGTCGACATGGAGTCCTTCATCGAGAACGTGGTCGCCACCTGTGACCACGTGGGCGCCAGGCTGAAGTCCCAGAAGAAGATCAACCTCTCCTTCGACGAGTGGAACGTCTGGTACACCTCGCGGTGGCACGAGATCGAGAACTCCGACGTACGGGACTGGCCCGAGGCCCCCCGCCTCCTGGAGGACAACTACAGCGTCCTGGACGCGGTGGTCTTCGGCTCCCTCCTGATCGCCCTGCTCCGCCACGCCGACCGGGTCACGGTCGCCTGTCTGGCCCAGCTGGTCAACGTGATCGCCCCGATCATGACGGAGCCCGGCGGCCCGGCCTGGCGCCAGACGACGTTCTTCCCCTTCGCCCAGGCCTCGCGGTACGGCCGGGGTGAGGTCCTCGACGTCCGCGTGGACTCGCCGACGCACGAGACCAGGAAGTACGGCGAGGCCGCCCTGCTGCACGCGACGGCGGTGCGCGCGGACGACGGCACGGTCACCGTCTTCGCCGTCAACCGCAGCCGGACGGAGTCCCTGCCCCTGGAGGTCGCCCTGAGCGGCCTGGACCTGACAGGGGTCACCGAGCACAGTGTCCTCGCGGACGAGGACCCCGACGCCCGCAACACCCTGGCGGACCCGGAGCGCGTGACCCCGCACCCGGCCGACGGCACGACGCTCACCGACGGCACGCTCACGGCCACCCTGGAGCCGCTGTCCTGGAACGTGATCCGCCTGGCGTAGGGTCAACGGCCGGGGGAGTCCACTCCCAGGACGTCCACTCCTCCGGCCGCACTGCCCAGCAGCTCAAGCCGTACCGCGCCGGGACCGGCCTCGGACGTGCCGTCCGACAGCACGGCCAGCGCCAGCGTGTTGGAACCCCGGGTACGCAGGATCCCGTTCGGCAGCACGAACGTGTGCTGCGGGCCCACGTCGTTGATGTACTGCCCGAGGTTCCACCCGTTCAGGAAGATCTGCACCCGGTAGGCCCGCGCGGGATCGTCCTCCAGGACCAGACCCACCGACGCGTCGACCCCGTCCGGCACCGCCAGCCGGAACCCGGTCCGGTACCAGGTGACTCCCATCCCCTGGTCCGCGCGGGGAAGCGCGACCGGCTCCCAGCCGCCGTCCCCGAACCCGGGCAGGTGCCACCCCTCCCGCTCCCCGTGCAGCCCGCCGTTGTTCTGCGGCCCCCGCACCGGGTCCGGCCGGCCGGCCCCCTGGATCCGCCAGCTCACCTTCGGGGAGGCCCCCTCGAAGGCCACGGCGGTCAGCCCGCGGGCCGCCTTGTGGGTGTCCGCGGACCTGCCGTCCATGTCGTGCTGCATCCGCCGCACCAGCACGGACAGCACATGGGACCGGGCCTCCCGCTGCCGCTTCTGCCGCTTGGTCCTCGCCCCGGCGACGGGAAGTTCGGCGGTCGCGGTCCAGCTGCCCTGCCGGACCGTCTTCGCGTCCGGCACCGGCATCCGGTGCGAGCCCAGCGGCTTCCCGTCCAGCCAGGCCATCAGCATGCCCTGGGTACCGGTGCTGTAGGAGAGCGAGACGGACTCCAGGTCCTCCAGGTCGCCCTCCAGCCGCGCCCGGTACCAGACGTCCCCGTAGTGGAAGCCGTAGTCGTCGGCGAACAGCACCGGCTGCCCGTCCGGCACCGGTGTGGTGCTGTACGACGTCTTCTTCTCCGCGACCGTCCACGTCGAGTCGTCGAAGTCCACCGCCGACTCGGGGTTCCCGGTCCTCCGGCGCCAGCCGCCCAGCTCCGGCAGCGCCGGCCGCGGCGCCCCCGCGAGGTCCGCCTCGGCGACGAGGCTCCCGGTGACGCTCACCCGGGTCCGCACCGGCTGCCCGTTCCAGGTGACCGCGGTGATGCCGCGCGGCCCCCAGACCTCCAGGCCGGTCGGCGCCACGGTGTCCCCGGTGAGGTGCACGGTCGTGCCGTTCAGCTCGGCGTGGCGCAGCAGCGCGGGGCCGTAGACCAGCACGGTGCCGGACGGGGTGTCGTACGGGAACAGCCGGACGGAGGTCGCGTCGTCGGCGAGGAGCAGCAGCAGCGGGGTGTCGCTCTCGCCGCCCTGGACGAGGACCCGGGTGAGCCCGCCCCGGCCGAGCGGCGCCGTGACGTGCACGAGGCCCTGCTCGTAGACCCAGGCCGCCTCGGCGTCCAGGCGCTGGACCAGGGGCTCGGCCGGGCACTCCAGCACGAGGTGGGCCATCTCGTCGTACGGCCCGGTGAACAGGGCGATGTCCATGCGCGCCGCGTTGAGCACGAACATCGGCTGGGCGGTGCAGTAGCGCAGCGTGCGCCTGCCCAGCGAGAGCCCGGTGGTGACGATGCGGGCGTCGCGGGCCGGGACGGTGACGTCGATGTCGTCGGTGCCCGTCCGCAGCGTGGACCGGACCGGGCTCGTGCCGTCGTTGCGCAGCACGTACACCTGTGCCCGGGTGTCGGCGTTGGCGAGGTGGTACGTCCTCAGTCCGGGCACGTGGACGTCGGCCGCCCGGTCCAGCTTCGCGAAGTCGGGGACGCGCTGGAGGAGGTGGCCGAGCTGGTGCATCGGCGCGATCTTCGCGGTCACGTTCCGCGCCTCGTCGATGGCCGCGCCGTAGTCGTACGACGTGTAGACGACCGGGGCCGGCAGCCAGCCCCAGGTGGTGCCGCCGTAGGTCATGTAGACGTTGTGCAGGGTGATGCCGTTGGCGAGGTTGGTGAGGTAGAAGCGGCGCTCGTAGGCCGCGTCGCGGGTGCGCCGGGACTCGGCGTAGCCCTTGCCGCCGAACTCGGCCCCGCCCCACGGGTCGAACCAGCCGCCCCCGAACTCGGGCACGAACCCGGGCGTACGGGGGCTGGCGGTGGCGCCGCCCTTGAGGCCGCCGGTCCCGAAGGTGCCCCAGTCGGGCGGGGTCTGGGAGGGCGAGGGGTAGCCGTCGAAGCCGTACAGCCACCCGCCGCTCCTGCCGCCGGTGTCGAAGGACCCGGGGATCCAGTAGCCGTTGCGCCCCTTGTCGTTGTGGAACAGGGGGACGTCGATGCCGTCCGCCCGCACCTTCTTGTACAGATGGGACATGTAGGCGGGGCCGACCGGGTCGGTGACGTGGCCGTCGTACTCGTTCTCGATCTGGTAGAGCAGCACGCTGCCGCCGCCGTCGGTGAGCTGGTGGCGGCGGACGATGCGGTTGACGGCCGTCAGCCACGCGTCGACATGGCCGAGATAGGTGGGGTCGGTGGTGCGGGCGGTGCCCTCGGTGGCGGTGAGCCAGCCGGGGAAGCCGCCGGCGTCGACCTCGGCGTTGATGTAGGGGCCGGGCCGGAGGATGACGTACAGCCCGGTCTCGGCGGCCGTGCGCAGGAACAGGTCGAGGTCGCGGACACCGGTGAAGTCGTACGTGCCGGGCGCGGCGCAGTGGTAGTTCCACGCCACGTAGATGCTGACCGCGTTGTAGCCGTGGGCCCGCATCTTCTCCAGGACGTCCCGCCACAGGGAGGGGCTGGGCAGGCGGAAGGGGTGCAGCTCGCCGGACCAGACCACCAGCCGCCTGCCGTCGACGAGCAGGGAGTGGTGGTCGTAGCCGATGCTGTGCCGCCGTCCGTCGGCGCTCGGCGGGGCCGGCGCCGGGCCGGTCGGCACGCTGCGCGCGGCGTACGCCGAGGACGCCCCGGGGCCGCCGCTGCCGCCCAGGGCGAAACCGAGCGCGGCCGAGCCGGCGAGGGCACTGAAGGTACGTCTGCTGAGCGCCAAGGGATCCTCCCGGGCGATCTTACGGGGCGCGGGTCCGGTCATTCTGCACGGGAGGACGCCTCACAATGGACGTATGAGGATCTCGGCACGGGCGGATTACGCGGTACGGGCGGTTCTGGAACTCGCCGTACGGCAGGGCGACGGCCCGGTGAAGGCGGAGGAGATCGCCGGCGCGCAGGACATCCCGCACAAGTTCCTGGAGGGCATTCTGGGGGATCTCCGGCGCGCCGGGATCGTCGACAGCCGGCGGGGCGGGGGCGGCGGCTACCGGCTGGCCCGGGAGGCGTCCTCGGTCACCGTGGCGGACCTGATCCGCGCGGTGGACGGCCCGATCGTCTCGGTCCGCGGCGAGCGCCCGACGGGCCTGGCCTACACGGGCACCGCCCAGCCCCTGCTGCCCCTGTGGATCGCCCTGCGCGCCAACGTCCGCAAGATCCTCGAAGGGGTCACGGTCGCCGACATCGCGGCCGACGCCCTCCCGGAACCGGTCCGCGAACTGGCGGCGGAACCGGCGGCCTGGGAGAACCCGTAGCGCGGGAGCCGACGGCTCGGGCGCGCGACGCCCGGGGCTGCACCGCCCGCCGACCGGGCCGGTGGTCGTCGTCCTCCCGGAGGAACCGGGGATCCACCGGCCGCGGACGGACCTGGGGCCGTTCGTCGAGCCACCGGATCTCGAACTCCGTCTCGGTGCCCTCGACCGGCCACCGAGCGGGGTCCTGCGGCAGCCACGGCACGTCGACGAAGCCGCCGACGGGGAGTCCGACGTCCACGAAGACGCCGATCATGCCGGGCTTCGGTACCAGGACCACCGTTGCGCGCAGGCGCTGCCCGATGCGCAGCCGACGACGCGTCGCCTTCCGTTCCGGCCTGTCAGCTTCCGGTTCCGGCATACGCGAGAAAGCCGGCCCAGGTGGCGGGGGAGAGGGTGAGGTGGGGGCCGGTGGTGTTCTTCGAGTCGCGGATGTGGATGGCGGTGGGGCAGGCGGCTATTTCGACGCAGTCGCCGTCTCCGCTGCTGCTGTAGCTCGACTTGCGCCAGGAGAGGGCGACTTCTACGCAGTCGTCGCCCGATCCGCTGCTGTAGCTGCTCTTGAACCAGGCCAGGTTGGTGGTGCTCATAGGTCCCCTCGCATCCGCTGCAACAGGCTCACCGAGTCTCTAATAGTGTGAGCCTGCGAGCGCATCCTGGCATAGCGCTGTTGGAGGACGCTGACCACTTTCGGATCAACGATCAGCTGGCCGCTCTCCTGGCCTTCGCAATAAGCGAGCCAGCGGTTCTCCGGTGTTTCGAGCAACCGCATGGGGCCGTGCAGCCCGGCGTGGGTCTCCTGCACCTGCGGCATGATCTGCACCTCCACGTTACGCAGTTCGGCGAGCCGCAGCACGTGGTCGATGAGGTCCCGGGTGACCTCCGCTCCGCCGGTCCGGCGCAGGAAGACGCCCTCTTCCAGGATGAAGCTGAACGCCGTGTTGGGACGCTCCCGCAGCAGTCGCTGCCGGTCCGCTCGGGCCAACCACTGGGCCTCGATCTGCTCGTCGTCCAGCGGCGGCAACTGCTCGGTGAACAGCGTCCGCGCGTACGCCTCCGTCTGCAACAGGCCCGGGACCAGGCGGCATTCGTACGTGTACAGCGTGACCGCCGTCGCCTCCATCCTCGCCCACCGGCGGAACCACGCCGCCAACCCCGGCTGGCGGGCCACATGTCCCGCCGCCCGCCGTAAGGCCCCCGTGTTGCCCAGGGCCTCCTCCGCCGCCTCCACGAAGGACTCGTCCGGCATGCGGCGGCCCAACTCCACCGAGGCCACCGTGTGTTTGGAGAAGCGCACCCGCTCCCCGAACTCCTCCCTGCTCAGCCCCGCGTGCTCGCGCAGCGCCTGGACCACCGCCCCGAAGGTCCGCAGACTGTCCGACGACTCCGGCTCGACCCCATCGCCCACGTAGGCCACCTCCCGCCCACGATGGTCACACCCGGTGACCGGTACGGTCCAGTCCGTCACCCCGTACGCCCTTCCCGCGTACGCGGCTCCGACCTGGAGAATCGGCCGGTCCGGGCGGCAGATTGGGGGCATGGAAGCTCCCCCCGCCACGGTCACCGTGAGTCGAACACTCGCCCAGCGGCTGAGTGCCACCCCGCGTGGCGCCCGCCTCGCCCGTCATCTCGCCGTCGCTCAACTCCACCAGTGGGGCGGTCCGTTCGCGTCGGCGGATGTGATCGACAGGGTGTCGTCGATCGTCGCGGAGCTGGCCGCGAACGCGGTGACGCACGGCCGGGTGCCGGGACGGGACTTCGAGCTGCGGGTCTCTTCGGTGACGGGGAGCGTCCGCGTCGAGGTCACCGACACCCGGGCCGAACGGCGGCTGCCCGTCCCCGGGGGCGTGGCACCGCCCGGACCGCTGGACGAGGGCGGGCGCGGCCTCGTGCTCGTGGGCGCGCTGGCCGACCGGTGGGAGGTGCTGGAGCGGGACTGCGGCGGCGCACCGGGCAAGACCGTACGGGCCGAGGTGGACCTGCCTCCTGGCCGCAGGCCCTGACGGCCCCGGGGGACGCGCGTGCGCACCTCGTCGTCCCCCGGGGCGGGCGTCAGCTGGAGACGCCGAGGGTGAGCGTGCCGGTGTAGCCGGCGGAGGTGGAGCCGGTGACGGTCATGAGGCCGGAGGAGGCGCCGCCGTCGTCGTAGATCGAGTCCTGCGCGAGGGTCGTCCGGGTGACCGTGTTGGTCGAGTACGGCGAGACCTTGGCGACCGCCGTGGTGATCGTCTCGTCGATGAAGAGCTGACCCGTGTGGAGGGTCGTGCCGCCGGTGAAGGAGCCGTCGGAGGTCAGGGTGACGCCCGTGTGGACCTTCACGTGGATGTGGACGCAGCGGCCCCGGTACCAGCCCGGGTAGATCGTCGTGATGCTGGCGACGCCGCTGGAGTTGGTGAGCACACCGCCGCGCAGGAAGGTGCCGTCGTCGGCCTCGCTGTGGCCGTTGGCGCCGACGTAGCCGGAGTACTCGCCGAGCGAGTCGGCGTGCCAGACCTCCACCAGCGCGTTGGGGATCACGGTGCAGGCGGAGTTGACGACGGTGAGCGCGAGGTTGAGGGTGATGCCGGACTTGCTCTCGGTGATGTTGGAGCGGACCAGCGCCCCGTCGAGGTAGTAGGGGCCCTCGGTCTGCTCCTCCGTGAGGGAGCAGACCGCCGCGGCGGCGGCCGGCTGGAGGTCGGGTGCGGCGACTGCCGCGGGGGCCTCGGTCGAGACCGCTGCGCCTACGGCCAGGGCAGCGGCGGTCGTCCCGGTGGCGACGAGTACGGTGCGGCGCCCGACGGTGCGGGCGGCATCTGGGGTGTCTGTCATGGACACGGCACCGTAGGAACGGTTCCTGTTGGCGGGCTGTCAGTTCTGCAAAGTGAGCGAACGTCAAGTCGTCTGTTGAGACAGGTGAGCTGACACGTGATCCCTGTGAGAACCGTTGACGGCACATCGATTCGATTCTACGGTCCGTCCGAATTGACGATCGCCGTTCGGTATACCGCACAAGGAAACGCTCCTGGTCCACTGACCCGCTCCGTAGGAGGCTCCGCGTGACCCGCACCCGCACCCGCACCCGCACCGCGCTCCTCGCCCTGCCCGCCGCACTGCTGCTCGCCCTGGTGCCGACCAGCGCCTCGGCCTACCCCAACCCGGGCACCGTCACCGGTGACGTCGTCGTCCACGACCCGACGATGATCCGCACCTCGGCCGGCCGCTACCTGCTGTACTCCACCGGCGGCGGTCTCGCGTACAAGACCTCCACCGACCGGACCGCCTTCACGGCCGGCTCCGACGCGTTCACCACCAAGCCGGGCTGGTGGTCGACGTACGCCACGGAGGCCTGGGCGCCGGACATCTCGTACCACGGCGGCAAGTACCTGATGTACTACGCGGTTTCCACGTTCGGATCCAACACGTCCGCCATCGGATTGGCCGGTTCCACGACGGGCCTGCCCGGCTCCTGGTCGGACTACGGCACCGTCTACACCTCGACGTCCTCCAGCGACTACAACGCCATCGATCCCAACCTGTTCGTCGACGACGACGGCAAGTGGTGGCTCTCGTTCGGGAGTTGGTGGACGGGTATCAAGATGATCCGGATCGACCCCTCGACGGGGAAGCAGTACTCGGGCGACACGACCCGCTACTCCCTCGCCGCCCGCCCCACGGGCAGCAAGGCGGTCGAGGCGCCGTACATCGTCAAACGCAACGGCTACTACTACCTGTTCGCCTCCTACGACCTGTGCTGCCAGGGCACCAGCAGCACGTACAAGGTCAAGGTGGGGCGCGCCACGTCGGTCACCGGCCCGTACTACGACCAGAGCGGCGTCGCCATGACCAACAACGGCGGTACGGCGGTCCTGGAGTCGCACGGCACGATCATCGGCCCCGGCGGCGAGTCGGTCATGAGCGACACGGACGGCGACCTGATCGTCTACCACTACTACGACGGCAACGACAGCGGGACGCCCAAGCTCGGCATCAACCTGCTGAGCTGGAGCACCGGTTGGCCGGTGGCGTACTGAGGGTCCGGAGCCCGTTGGTAGCGTCGGCCCGACCCGTGCCGTCCCACCGAGAGAGGCCTGATGTCCCCGACGATCCGCAGGGCGGTGATCCCCGCCGCCGGGCTCGGCTCCCGCCTGCTGCCGCTGACCAAGGCCACCCCGAAGGAGATGCTCCCGGTCGGTGACAAACCGGTGATCGAGCACACCGTGCGCGAGCTGGTGGACTCCGGGATCACCGACATCACCATCGTCGTGTCGGGCGGGAAGAGCCTCATCCAGGATCATTTCCGGCCCAATCCCGTGCTGGTCGAGCAGTTGCGCAACGACGGGAAGACCGCCTACGCGGACGCCGTGGAGGAGGTCGCCGAACTCGCCCGCCGGGGCCACATCACCTATCTCGACCAGTACGGGCCGTACGGCAACGGCACCCCCGTCCTGAACGCCGCCCGCGCCTTCGGCGACGAACCCGTGCTCGTCCTGTGGCCGGACGACGTGTTCGTCGCCGAGGTGCCCCGCG
Source organism: Streptomyces sp. NPDC104367 (assembly GCF_055583825.1). NCBI lineage: Bacteria > Bacillati > Actinomycetota > Actinomycetes > Kitasatosporales > Streptomycetaceae > Streptomyces > Streptomyces sp. NPDC104367. Next base: position 100,385 of record NZ_JBVJND010000011.1, read on the forward strand.
CCCAGCAGCTGATCCGCGCCTACGAGCAGACCGGCTGCCCGGTGCTGGCCCTGCTGCCGATGGACCCCGCCGACTCCCAGCGCTACGGCGTGCCCCTGGTCAAGGAGGACCTCGGCGACGGCCAGCTGCGCATCACCGGCCTGGTCGAGAAGCCCGCGCCGGCCGACGCGCCCTCGCCGTACGCGGCCATCGGGGGCTATGTGATCACCCCCGGCATCGTCGACGAACTGCGCGAACAGACCCGCCGCTGGTACGAGCACCGCACCGGCGAGGTGTACCTGACCGACGCCATCAACGCCTACGCCGCCAGCCGGGCGGTGTACGGGCAGGTCATCCAGGGCCGCTGGTACGACACCGGCAACCCCGCCGACTACCTCGTCGCCCAGATGGCCTCCGCCCTCGCCCACCCCGAGTACGGGCCGGTCCTGCGCGGCCTGGTCCGCCGTCTCGACGAGGAGGACGGGAAGGGCGGGACGGGTGGGCAAGTTGGGGGGAACCCGCCGGGTGCGGTATGATCTTTTCAGAGCCGGTCGCCGTAACTCCCGGTGGCTAGCAGTGCGTTGGTGGTCCAAGGAAAGACGCCCCGCTTCCTGCGGGGAAATGCAGGTGCAAGGCCTGCCCGGCGCTCGATCAGATGCCCGTCCGTGTGTGCTGCGGACGGGCATCTCGCTTTTCGTCCCGCCCGTCGCGTGTTCCCGGAGCGCTCCGGGAACGGTTTCGAACACTGCTCGAACGGCCCGCAATCCTTTCGGGGTAATCGACCTGTTTTTGCCGCCTTCCTCCCGGTTCGGGCTGATAGGAAACCTTCTGGCTGAAGCACAACTCCAGAGGCGGGCATGCGGAAACGGTGTGACACGGGGACGGCGCGGGCCGGTGTGGTGATCGTCGGCGCCGGCCCCGCGGGGCTCGTCCTGGGGAACCTGCTGCTGGACCGCGGCATCGACTGCGTGATCCTGGAGCGGCGCGGCCGCGAGGCGGTGGAGGGGCGGGCCCGGGCCGGCTTCCTCGCCGCCCGCACCGTACGCGTGCTCACCGAGCACGGCCTGGCGGCCGGGCTCTCGGCCCGCGGCGGCACCCACACCACCTGCCTGTTCCGCAGCGACCGGGGCGAGTTCACCCTGGACTACGGCACGTTGGGACAGGGCGAGGCGCACACGGTCTATCCGCAGCAGGAGTTGGTGCGGGACCTGATCGCCGAGTACCTGCGGCGCGGCGGCGAGATCCACTTCGGCGCCCCGGCCGAGGAGGTCACCGGGGGCCGGGTCCGGGTGCACGGCGGCGCCGAGTTCACCGGGCGGTACGTCGCCGGATGCGACGGACACCGGGGCATCGGCCGCGCGACCCTCACCGCCCGCGGCACCCGGACCGCCCGCCACGACCACGGCGTCTCCTGGCTCGCCGTGCTGGCCGCGGCCCCGCCCAGCCTGGACGCGACCGGATACGCCCTGCACGAGCGGGGGTTCGCCGGTCACATGGCACGCACCGCGTCCGTCACCCGCTACTACCTCCAGTGCCCGCGCGGCACCGACCCCGCCGACTGGAGCGAGGACCGGATCTGGTCCGAGCTGGCGATCCGGCTGCGGAGCGCCGAGTTCGGGCCGCTGCGCGAGGGCGCCGTCCTGGAGCGGGCCGTCGTCGACCTGCGCTGCGACGTCCTGGACTCCCCGGGCGCCGGACGGCTGTGGCTGGCCGGTGACGCCGCCGGTCTCATCAGCCCGTCGGCGGCCAAGGGCGCCAACCTCGCCGTACTCCAGGCCGAGTCGCTGGCCGCGGCGTTCGAGGAGGCGCTCGCGCACGGCGACCCGGCCGGCCTCGACCGGTACGCCGCCGCCTGTCTGCCGCGCGTCTGGCGGGCCCACGAGTTCTCGCACTGGATGAGCGGCCTGCTGCACGGCCCGGCCGGCGACGGCGACGAGGCCCGCTACGGGCGGGCGTTGCAGTACGCCCGGCTGGAGAGCCTGCGCACCTCACGCGCCCACCAGGACCTCTTCGCCGAGCACTACACGGGCATCTGACCCCGCCCGTTCTCGCACCTAACCCCGGGACGCACCCGCCCCGGTTCCGCCTGCCCCACGATCACCGGGAACCCTTCATGAACCTCTCCGTCGTACAGCCATGTCTGACGGAAGCCGACCTGGACCGGATCCGGCACGCCGCCGACCACGTCCGCGACCACGACACCGACCAGGTCCTGGCCGGACTGCTGCCCGAACTGACGGCCGAGGAGCGGGCCGACGTCTGCCGCCACCTCGTCTACGACCACACCGCGGTGCTGGTCTTCCCCGCCTCCCTCGACGGACTCCACGACGGACTGCGGGCCGCAGGACTGGCCGACCCGGGGCCCGTCGCGCCGAGCGTGGTGGTGCGCGGACGGCTGCTGAGGCGCTACGGCTCGGCCGTCGCCGACAGCCCGGTCGGGATCGTGCACGTGCCCGTCGCCGGACGGACCGTGGAGATCTTCGCGCTGCCCGTGCCGCCCGGCTCCCCGCTGGAGACGGCCGCCGACGACGAACGCGCCCACGGCCACGAGTCCCACCACGCCTTCGCCGTCACCGCACCGGGCCGGGTGATCCCGGCCGGACTGCGCACCCTGCTCACGGAACGCGGCGGAGCGGTCCTGGACGGCGGCGGCTACAACGGCCACGAGAACGTGACCGTCCTGTACTTCCGCACCTCCCGCCACCGCCGCTTCGAACTCCGCCTCCCCGGCCGCCAGGAGCCCCTGCCCGACCCCACCCTCGCGCTTCTCGGCGTCATGACCGGCGCCTGGGCCACCCAGGCCGTCCGCACCATGGCCGAACTCGGCCTCGCCGACCACCTGTCCGACCGCCCCGGCCTCGACACCCTCGCGGACCGCACCGGCACCGACCCCGACGCCCTGCGCCGCCTGCTGCGCTACCTCGCCGGCCTGGGCCTGCTCACGGCGTCCGACGGCACCTACCAGCTCACGGCCCTCGGCGAACCCCTGCGCACCGGCACCGAGTTCTCCCTGCACCCGCTCGCCCTGCTCTACGGCGGCCCGTTCTACGACTCCTTCGCCGGGCTGCCGTACGCCGTACGCACCGGGCAGGAAGCTTTCGCCCACCGCCACGGGCAGCACCACTTCCCCTACTTCGCCGAGCGCCCCGAACTCGCCGGCCTCTTCCACCGGGCGATGGCCGCGAGCGCCGAGATGTTCACGCCGGTACCGGACCTGGTCGACTTCTCCCTGGCCCGCCGGGTGGTGGACGTCGGCGGCGGCAACGGCGCCCTGCTCGGCCGGGTCCTGCGGGCCCACGCCCATCTGGAGGGGGTCCTGCTGGAACGCCCGGAGGCACTGGCGGCGGCCCGCCCGGAACTGGCCGACCTGGCCGCCCGCTGCGCCTTCGTCCCCGGCGACTTCACGGAGTCCGTCCCGGCCGGCGCCGACGTCTACTTCCTCTCCCGCGTCCTGCACGACTGGAGCGACGACCGCTGTCTGGCCATCCTCCGCCGCTGCGCGGACGCCATGCGCCCCGGCGCGGAACTCCTGCTGGTGGAACGCCTGCTGCCGGCCCACGACGGCACGCCGTCCCCGACCCCGGCCTGGGACGTCCACATGCTGTGCAACGTGGGCGGCCGGGAACGGGAGGAGGAGCACTACGAGCGGCTGCTGGAGGAGGCCGGCTTCAAGGCGCTGGCCTGCCACCCCCTCCCCCTGGGAGCCGCACTCCTGCGCGCCGTACGCGTATAGAGCGCCCAGAGGGGGCGCGGGGAACCGCGCGACCGGTCACGACGAATGCCGCACCCGGCCGTGTCACGGAACCCGACGGCGACTACCCGACCTGCCCCATCCCCGCCGCGTTCGGCCAGCTCTGCGCGTTCGGCCACCCGGTCGCCGCCGCCGGCGCCAACCCGGGCGCGGGAGTCTGCGCCGGCGCCGTGGCCCCGCGCACCTGCGCCGCCGTGAGCCCACCGCGCGCCGGAACCCCGGGCGGCGTCGGCCCGGCGGGCACGGGAGCGGGTACCGGGGTGGGCATCTGCATGGGCGCCGGGGTGGGCATCTGCTGCTGCGGCGCCGCCATCATCATCGGCTGCTGCATCTGGAGCCCGGCCGCCGCCGGCATCGGCATCCCGACCGGCGGACCGGTGACGGGGAGCGGCATGCCGGCGGCCGGGGCGGCGGCGAGACCCGGCGCCATCCCCATGGCCGCCTGCGCGAGCTGCATGCCCGCCCCGTTGGTCTCGCTCACCAGCCGGTCCACCGCCGCCGTACCCGAGCTGTAGCTGGTCCCGGTGCCCAGCTCGGGCACGGCGGCTCCCCTCATGGTCCCGTAGAGCACCTGCTCCAGGGCGGACACCAGGCGACGCACGTCCACCTGGGGGCGCACCACGAGCCTCATGAAGCGGCTGGACGAACCGATCTTGTTGCCGCACTCGCGGACGAGGATCCGGTGCTCGGTGAGCAGCCGGTCCCGGACCACGGTGCCCTCGGCGCCGACGGGAAGGCGCACGAAGAGGAAGTTGCCCTGCGAGGGGTAGACCGTCAGGCCGGGCAGCGCGGAGAGCTGGCTGGCCATCTCCAGGCGGTCCTTGCGGACCTGGAGCAGGCTCTGCGTGTACTCGGCGCCGTGTTCCTTGAGCATGAAGACGACGTACTCGGCGAAGGCGTTGAGGTTCCACTTCGGCAGCATCGCGCGGACCTTGCCGGCCAGCGAGGGGTTGGCGACCATGTAGCCGAAGCGGATGCCGTGCAGGCCGAAGTTCTTGCCGAGGCTGCGCAGCACGATGACGTTCGGCCGGATCATCGCCTCCTGGACGACGCTCGGCTCCTGCTCGGCGTCGGCGAACTCCAGGAACGACTCGTCGATGACGATCAGGTCCAGGTCGGCCATGGCGTCCATGAACTGGACGAGCGCGTGCTTGTGGAGGAACCCGCCGTCGGGGTTGTTGGGATTGCAGATGACCGCGACCTTGGTCCCCCGGGTGCGGATGAAGTCGGCGTACTGCGCGAGGTCGAGCGCGAAGCCGCTGGACTCCTGGAGCGGGAACATGTCGACCCGCTTGCCGGTCTCCATCGGCTGGTCGGTCCAGCGGCCGAAGGTGGGGACGGGGATGGCGAGGGACTCGCGGACCAGCAGGTGGTCGATCCAGGTGATCAGTTCGGTGGACCCGTTGCCCATGGCGACGGCCTGCGGCGGGAGCTGGAGGAGCTGGCACAGCTCGGCGGTGATGGTGTCGGCGCTGCTCGGGTAGAAGGTGATGATGTCCTTCAGGCGCGCGGCCATCGTTTCCATCATGGCCGGGGTGGGGAAGTACGGGTTGCAGGGAATGCAGAAGTCGACCGGCCCCACCCCCTCGCCCCCTTCGCGGGTCAGCGCCGCCATCGACGGGCTGTGAGCGCCGCTGCGGAACAACGAGGTGACGTTGCCGGCCATTGAACCTCCGTATGGGGCGGGCCCGATGGGGACGTCCGGGCCCGTCGCTTGGGCGGCCCGCGCGGGGGAGCACGAGCCGCCCTTGAGTACGGAGGCGGCTGATCCCCTGTTCAACGGGTGTGAAAAAAGTGTGAGTTTACGTTTCTTCTTGGCAACGGCCTGTGTGTCGCGCTTGAAACGGCGCGAAGGGCCGCGTGACCGGCCCCTTACCGGTCGCGCGGCCCCTCACGGCCTCAGGCGTCGAACGTGTGGACCGTCCGCGTCCTGTAGACCTGTCCCGGGCGCAGCACCGTCGACGGGAAGGCCGGGTGGTTCGGCGAGTCCGGGAAGTGCTGCGTCTCCAGGCAGAGCGCGTCACCCTGGCGGTAGGTCTTCCCGCCGGTGCCGGTCAGCGTCCCGTCGAGGAAGTTCCCGGAGTAGAACTGCAGTCCCGGCTGGTCCGTCGCGATCTTCAGCGTGCGTCCCGAGCGCGGGTCCCGCAGCGTCGCGACGTGCTCGGGCTTGGCCGTGATGCCCTTGTCGAGCACCCAGTTGTGGTCGTAGCCCTTCGCCTGCACCTGCTGCACGTGCGCGGCACGGATGTCCCGACCGATCGTCTTCGTCTCGCGGAAGTCGAAGGGCGTGCCGCGCACGGTGGCCAGTTCGCCGGTGGGGATCAGCCCGGAGTCGGTCGGCGTGTACCGGCCCGCGGCGATCGTCAGCTCGTGGTTCTCGATCGTCCCGCTGCCCTCGCCGGCCAGGTTCCAGTACACGTGGCTGGTGAGGTTGACGACCGTGGCCTTGTCGGTGGTGGCCTCGTAGTCGATGATCCACTCGCCGTGCCGGGTGAGGGTGTACGTCACCTTCGCCTTGAGCGTGCCCGGGTAGCCCATCTCGCCGTCGACGCTGGTGTAGTGCAGGTGCAGGCCGACGTCCGAGCCCTTGGTGAACGGCTCGACGTCCCAGACGTGCTTGTCGAAGCCCTGGCTGCCGCCGTGCAGGCTGTTCACGCCGTCGTTGACGGAGAGCTGGTAGCTCTTGCCGTCGAGGGTGAACTGCCCCTTGGCGATGCGGTTGCCGTAGCGGCCGATGAGGGCGCCGAAGTACGGGGTCCTGGCGACGTAGTCGTCGATGTTGTCGAAGCCGAGGGAGACGTTGGAGTAGTGACCGCGCCGGTCCGGGATCTCCAGGCTCTGGACGACACCGCCCCAGTTGAGGACCTTCAGACGGGTGCCGCCGTTCTCCAGCGACCAGCGGTAGATCTTCGTGCCGTCGGCGAGCTTGCCGAAGGACTCCTTCACCGGCTTCCTGCCTCCCGAGGCGGCCTCGGCGGTCCCTGTGCCGAGGGTGGTGGCGGCGATGCCCGCCGCCGCGGCGCCTGCGATGACCGTGCGTCTGTTCAGTTCCATGTGCGGCTCCCGCAAAAGGAGGGGCCCCGCCTTCCGGCGGGGCCCGAGCTGACTTACGAACCGGACTTGCGCTTGTTCCATACGTCGAATCCGACCGCCGCGAGCAGGGCCAGGCCCTTGATGACCTGCTGCCAGTCGGTGCCGACGCTGAGGAGGTTCATGCCGTTGTTCAGCACGCCGAGGACGAGACCGCCGATGATGGCACCGAGGATGGTGCCGACACCGCCGCTCATGGAGGCGCCGCCGATGAACGAGGAGGCGATGGCCTCCAGTTCGAAGCCGTCGCCCGCCTTCGGCGAGGCCGCGTTCAGCCGGGCCGCTACCACCAGTCCGGCCAGGGCCGCGAGCACGCCCATGTTCAGGAAGACGTAGAAGGTGACCTTCTTGTCCTTGACGCCGGACAGCTTGGCCGCCGGCAGGTTGCCGCCGATCGCGTAGATGTGCCGGCCGAAGACCGCGTTGCGCATCACGTAGCCGTAGCCGACGACCAGCGCGCCCAGCACGATCAGCACGATCGGGGCGCCCTTGTAGCTGGCGAGCAGCATGGTCAGCACGAGGATCGCGGCGACCAGCGCGGTCAGCTTCAGCAGGAACAGCCGGGTGGGCGGCACGTCCAGGGCGAACTCCTGCTGGCGGCGCCGGTCCCGGAACTCCTGCCAGACCACGGCGGCGATCAGCACGAGGCCCAGCAGCAGCGTGATGTTGTGGTAGTTGGTGTGCGGGCCCACCTCGGGGAGGAAGCCGTTGCCCAGGTTCTGCAGGCCGTTCGGGAACGGGCCGATGGTCTGCCCCTGGAGCAGGATCTCGGTGAGGCCGCGGAAGAGCAGCATCCCGGCGAGGGTGACGATGAACGACGGTATGCCGAAGTAGGCGATCAGCACTCCCTGGGCGGCACCCGCGAAGGCTCCCATGACCAGGCACAGGACCAGCGCGAGGGGCCAGGGCACCCCGTGGTTGACCGTCAGCACGGCCGCGAAGGCGCCCACGAACGCCGTCAGCGAGCCGACCGACAGGTCGATGTGCCCGGCGATGATCACCATCATCATGCCGATGGCCAGGATCAGGATGTAGCTGTTCTGGAGGACCAGGTTGGAGACGTTGCGCGGCAGCAGCAGGTCCCCGTCGGTCCACACGGCGAACAGGGCGACGATCAGACCGAGCGCGATCAGCATGCCGTACTGGCGCATGTTGCGGCGCAGCCCGTCGAGGACCAGCCTGAGCAGGTTCCCGTCGGCGGCCGATCCGCTCCCGCCCGGCGGCGCGGGCGCCGGGCTCTTGGCGGTGACATCCGTGCTCATCGCGTTACCTCTTTGTCCTTCGTCATATGGCGCATCAGCACTTCCTGCGTGGCCTCGGCCCTGGGCACCTCACCGGTCAGGCGGCCCGCGGCCATGGTGTAGATGCGGTCGCACATGCCGAGCAGTTCGGGCAGCTCGGAGGAGATGAAGACGACCGCCTTGCCCTGGGCGGCGAGCTGGTCGACGACCGTGTAGATCTCGTACTTGGCACCGACGTCGATGCCCCGGGTCGGCTCGTCCAGGATCAGCACCTCGGGACCGGCGAAGATCCACTTGCTGAGGACGACCTTCTGCTGGTTGCCGCCCGACAGCTTGCCCACCGGCTCGAAGACCGTCGGCGCCTTGATGTTCATGGACCTGCGGTAGCCCTCGGAGACCTGCCGCTCCTCGTGCTCGTCCACGATCCCGCGCCGGGCGACCTTGGCCAGCGCGGTCAGCGAGATGTTGCGGTTGATGGTGTCGATCAGGTTGAGGCCGTAGTGCTTGCGGTCCTCGGTGACGTACGCGATGCCGTGCCCGACCGCCTCGGCCACCGACTTGGTACGGATCTCCGTACCGTCCTTGAGGACCGTGCCGCCGTCGTACCGGCCGTACGTCCGCCCGAAGATGTTCATCGCGAGCTCGGTGCGGCCGGCGCCCATCAGGCCCGCGATGCCCACGATCTCCCCGCGTCGGACGTGGATCGACACGTCGTCGACGACCTTGCGCTCGTGGTCGATCGGGTGCCGCACGGTCCAGCCGCGGATCTCCAGGGCCGGAGCGGCGTCCGACTCGCCCTCGTAGGAGGTGCGTTCGGGGAAGCGGTGGTCCAGGTCGCGGCCCACCATGCCCGAGATGATCCGCTCCTCGGTCGTCTCCTTCGACTTCACGTCGAGGGTCTCGATGGAGTGGCCGTCCCGGATGATCGTCACCGAGTCGGCGACCCGGCGGATCTCGTTGAGCTTGTGCGAGATGATGATCGAGGTGATGCCCTGGTTCTTCAACTCAAGGATCAGGTCCAGGAGTTTGCCGCTGTCCTCGTCGTTCAGAGCCGCGGTCGGCTCGTCGAGGATGAGCAGCTTCACCTTCTTCGACAGCGCCTTCGCGATCTCCACCAGCTGCTGCTTGCCCACCCCGATGTCGGTGACGCGGGTCTCCGGGTGGTCGTCAAGCCCCACCCGGCGCAGCAGCTGAGTGGCGTGCCGCAGGGTCTCCCGCCAGTCGATGAACCCTGCCTTGGCGTGTTCGTTGCCGAGGAAGATGTTCTCCGCCAGCGAGAGGTACGGCGACAGCGCCAGCTCCTGGTGGATGATCACGATGCCGCGCTGCTCGCTCGCCCGGATGTCACCGAACGCGCACGGCTCGCCCTCGAAGAGGATCTCGCCCTCGTAACTGCCGTGCGGGTGGACGCCGGAGAGGACCTTCATCAGGGTCGACTTGCCGGCACCGTTCTCCCCGCAGATGGCGTGGACCTCGCCCTGGCGGACGGTCAGTGTGACGTCCGACAGCGCCTTGACGCCGGGAAAGGTCTTGACGATCGAGCGCATTTCCAGGACGGGTCCCGCCATGGTCTGCCTTCCAATCAGTGCTTGTCGATCAGGGTCGGCGGGTTACTTGAGCTCGGCGTCGGTGTAGTAGCCGCCCTTGACGAGGACTTCCTCGTAGTTGGACTTGTCGACGCTCACCGGCTGGAGCAGGTAGGCGGGGACGACCTTGGACCCGTTGTCGTACGTCTTGGTGTCGTTGACCTGCGGGGTCTTCTTGTTCAGAACGTCGTCGACCATGGTCGCGGCGACCTTGGCGAGCTGCCGGGTGTCCTTGTAGACGGTCTGCGTCTGCTCACCCGCGATGATCGACTTCACCGAGGCCAGCTCGGCGTCCTGGCCGGTGATGACGGGCAGCGGCTGGCCGGAGGAGCCGTAGCCGTCCGACTTCAGCGCGGCGATGATGCCGATCGAGATGCCGTCGTAGGGCGAGAGGACCGCGTCGACCTTGGCGGACTTGTAGGAGGAGGTGAGGATGTCCTCCATGCGGGACTGGGCGGTCGCGCCGTCCCAGCGCAGCGTGGTGACCTTGTTCAGCGCGGTCTGGCCGGACTTGACCACCAGCTCCTTCTTGTCGATGTACGGCTGGAGCACGCTCATCGCGCCGTTGAAGAAGTACTTGGTGTTGTTGTCGTCGTTGGAGCCGGCGAACAGCTCGATGTTGAACGGGCCCTTCTTGCCGCTGTCCAGGCCCAGCTTGTGCACGATGTACGTGCCCTGCTCGACGCCGACCTTCTCGTTGTCGAAGGACGCGTAGTAGTCGACGTTCTTCGTGCCGAGGATCAGCCGGTCGTAGGCGATGACCGGGATCTTGGCGTCCGCGGCCTCCTGGAGCACGTTGTTCAGGGACTTGTTGTCGATGGCCGCGATGATCAGGCCCTTGACGCCCTGCGTGATCAGGTTCTCGATCTGCGAGACCTGGGTGTCCGGGTCGTCCTCGCCGTAGACCAGCTTGGTCTTGTAGCCCTTGGACTCCAGGTTCTTGACGACGTTGTTGCCGTCCGCGATCCAGCGCTCGGAGGACTTGGTCGGCATCGCGATGCCGATCGTGCCGCCCTTGGCGCTGCCGCTGTCCTCCTTGCTGCCGCCCTCGCCGCTCTGGCCGCATGCGGACAGGGTCAGGGCGAGGGAGGCGGCCCCGGCTATGGCGGTCAGTGCAGCTCTGCGGTTGCGCATGTGATCAGTCCTGTTCGTCTCGTCGTTGAGAAGGGGCTGTGCTGGGCTGTGCTGGAGCTGTTCGCCGGCGGTTCAGGCGTCGGCGGGGAAGCGGTTGAGCGGACCGGGCAGCCGGGAGCCGAGCGGCGCCATGTCGCCGTCCGCGCCGTGCCGGGCGAGCAGGTCCAGGGCGAGCCGGCCGCGCCGGACCCGCTCCCGGGCGGTGTTCAGGGTCACGTCCCGCAGGTGGTTGCCCCACGGGTAGATACCGGGGGCCTTGGACAGACCGAACTTCAGGTAGACGGGTGCGCCGCGCCGGATCAGCTCGGCGACCTCGTACATCCGGATGTAGCCGCCGAGGTCGTCGGGGGCCTCGATGTACATGTCGAGGGGGGCGCCGGACACCCGCCGGATCTCGGTGAGGTGATCGAGCGTCAGGTCGCTGGGCACGTTGAGCGAGTCGGCGCCGAGCCGCTCGTACACCGCGTAGGAGGCCGGGTTGACCGGGCCGATCAGCGCGGACACCTTCAGCGTGGTGTCCGCCGGGAGGATGCCGGCCTCGCGCGCCCGGTGCAGCGTCCACAGCACGCCCTCGTCGGCGACCAGCAGGCACTTGACGCCCAGCTCGGTGGCCCGGACGGCGTCCTCGACACAGCCGGCGACGGCGTCGTGTCCGCGTGCGCGCAGTCCGGCCCCCCGCGAGTCGGAGCGCACGGAGCCGCCGATGTCCCAGGTGCCGCGCGGGCCGGTGAACAGGCAGAGCTCGATGTCCCGTTCGCCCGTGGCCTCGACCATCTCGGTGATCTCGGCGTCGGTGAGCATCCACACGCCGCTGCCCTGGCTGATCCGGTGGATCGGCACGTCGAGCCGCGAGGACTCCTTGAGTACGACGGCGAGCGCCTCGGGACCCTCGCAGGAGGGGATCTCGGTGCGCCACTTGCCGCCGCCCGGGAAGGTGTGGGCGGAGGCGTCGGCGGGGTCGAGGGCGGGCGCGCCCAGACCGAGGGCGGTGAGCGCCTGCTCACCGGGTCGGCGGGCCGCCGTAACGGAAGCGTCGGTCGTCACAAGCTGTCCTTCATGTTCGGTATTTCGGACAAGGTTCGCGGCTCGGGGTAACGAGAAGTCGTGGTGGTACGCCGGCCACGGCGAGGTCAGGTCACGCCGCGGCCGGCGTACGACTAGGGGCGGAGCAGCACCTTGCCCACCTTCGGATCACCGGCCCCCACCAGCTCGATGGCCTGCGGGAACTCGGTCAGCGGCAGCTCGTGCGTGACCAGCGGCAGCGGGTCGAGGAGACCGGCCCCGAAGACCCGCACCGTGTGCGCCCAGGCGTCCGGCGGTGCCCCGAAGACGGTGTGCACCTCCAGCTGCCGGACGACGAGGTCGGTCGGGTCCAGGCCGTCGGCCCCGGCGGCCGGGATGCCGGTCAGGACCAGGCGTCCGCCGCGCCTGAGCAGGGAGGCGGCGGTGCGCGCGGCGGACGCGGACCCGGCGGTCTCGATGACGACGTCGAAGTCGTCGGGGAGTTCCTGCTCCCTGGTACGGAAGTCGGTCGCCCCGAACCGCCGGGAGAGGGCCTCCCGGTCGCCCCGGGTGCCGACGACGAGCAGCTCGCCGGGGGAGATCGCGCGCAGGAACTGCACCGCGAACATGCCCAGCGTCCCGGTGCCGACCACCGCGACCCGCTCGCCCGGCCGGGCGTCGCCCTTCAGCGCCGCCGCCGCGATGCAGGCGGCGGGCTCCAGGAGGGCGGCCGCCGTGAGGTCGGCGTCGTCCGGGAGGGCGTGCAGCAGCCGGGCCGGGAGGGTGAGGGTGGTGGCCATGGCGCCCGGCTGGGTGAAGCCGGTCTCCTCGTAGCCGTGGGTGCACAGGGTGGTCTCGCCGGCGTGGCAGCGGTCGCACACCTGGCAGTTCCGGAACCCCTCGCCCACCACCTTGCGGCCGACCAGGCTCTCCGGGACCCCTGCGCCCACCGAGCGCACCGTGCCGGACCACTCGTGGCCGGGCGTCAGCGGGTAGCGGACGTACCCCTCGGGCCGGTTCCCCTGGTACACCTCGCGGTCGCTTCCGCAAATCCCGACCGCGTGCACGGCGACCAGCGCCTCGCCGGGACCGGGCTCGCGGGGCGTGTGCTCCTCGACCCGGTGGGTGCCCGGCTCCTCGACGACGACCTGGGAACCGGCGGAGCTCACTGGGTCCCCTTCGGCTTGCGCTGCTCCCAGCCGTCGGCCCAGAGGTCGAAACGGGCCTGCTGCTGCGGGAACTCGGCGGCCGCGTCGGCGTCGAACTCGACCCCGAGGCCGGGCGCGTCGGACAGGTGGAAGTACCCGTCGACCACCTCCGGCGCCCCCTTGACGATCTTCTTGATCTCCGCGTCGGCGAAGTCGTTGAAGTGTTCGAGGATCTTGAAGTTCGGGGAGGTGAACCCGACCTGGAGGGAGGCCGCGGTGAGCACGGACCCGCCGACGTTGTGCGGGGCGACCAGGACGTAGTGCGTCTCGGCGGTCGCGGCGAGCTTGCGGGTCTCCCAGATGCCGCCGATGTGGCCCACGTCCGGCTGGATGATGTCCACGGCCTGGCTCTCGAAGAGCTCGCGGAACTCGATGCGGTCGTGGATGCGCTCACCCGTGGCGACCGGGACGTCCACCTTCGCGGCGACCTTCTCCAGCGCCTTCAGGTTCTCCGGCGGGCACGGCTCCTCCAGCCAGGCGGGCTTGAAGGGGGCCAGCTCCCTGGCCAGCCGCACGGCGGTGGCGGGGGAGAAGCGGCCGTGCATCTCCAGCATCAGCTCGGCGTCGGGCCCGATGGCGTCCCGCACGGCCTCGATCAGCGACACCGAGTACAGCGTCTGCTCGTGGTCCAGCTCGAAGTGGCCGGTACCGAACGGGTCGATCTTCAGCGCCTTGTACCCGCGCTCGACGACCCCCTGGGCCGCCTTGTGGTAGGCCTCGGGAGTGCGCTCGGTGGTGTACCAGCCGTTGGCGTACGCCTTGACCTTGTCGGTCACCTTGCCGCCGAGCAGCTGCCACACCGGCACGCCCAGCGCCTTGCCCTTGATGTCCCAGCACGCCATCTCGATCACGGCGATGCCGGACATGACGATCTCGCCGGCCCGCCCGTAGTCGCCGTACTTCATGCGGCGCACGAGGTCTTCCACGGCGAACGGGTCGGAGCCCAGAATGTGATTGGCCTCGGCCTCCCGCAGGTAGCCGATCAGCGCGTCGGTGTGACCGAGCATCCGGGTCTCGCCGACTCCCGTGATGCCCTCGTCGGTGTGCACCTGGACGTAGGTCAGGTTGCGCCACGGCGTCCCGACCACGTGTGTGCTGATTCCGGTGATGCGCACGGCGGTTGCCCCTCAGCTGTTCGAGATTTCGTCACACGTTCGAAATGCTGGCGTGACAGTAAGGACGGGGCGGCGCGGGTGTCAATGGGTCGAACAGGTAACGGTTTCGGCAAGGCTTTCGATAGCTTTTTCGGTCCACCACAGAACCTTCACAGATGCGCCTGGTAAGTGCCCCGCGGGGAACCTAGTCTTCCGGCGTCATGGACTTCTGCCACCCGTGCCGACGGCACCTCAACGGCGCCCTCGCCTGCCCGGGGTGCGGCGCACCGGCCGAAACGCTCCGCGCGTCCGCGCGCGAGGCGGACGCCGCCGGTGAACGTCCCTACGCGACGGAACGGTTCGCCGCCGACGGGGCCGGAGAGCACGACGGCGAGGGCGGTCACGACGGCGAGGGCGGTCACGACGGCCTCGGCGCCGGGGCGTACGGCCACGGCGGCGGGGAGGCCGGGGAGTCCGGTGCGCCCGGGGAGTCCGACGCACCCGGGGAGTCCGGGGAGTCCGGCGGGGCGGGCGAAGCGGCGCGGTCCGGCGGCCGGGCCGAACGGCGCCGGGCGGGGCGCGGGCGGGGCCGTGGCCGGCCCGCCGAGAGCCCTGCCGGGGACGCCCCCACGGGCCCTTCCGAGGCCGACGGGAGCCGTCGCGACCGCAAGGCCGCGGCCCATCGCCGGCGCCGCCGCAGGGTCCTGCTGGTGGGCGCGGCCTGCGTGCTGGCGGCCGGCGGTCTGAGCCTCACCGAGCTCGGCACCGACGCGATCCCGTTCACCAGCCCCGGCAGGACCGCGGCGGACGGCACCACGGCCGACGGCGGTGCGTCGGCCTCGTCCCCGGGTGCGTCGGCCGAGCCCCTGGCCCGCCCGTCCGGCACCGCGGGCCCCGCCTCGGCGGACCCCTCCGCGTCCCCGTCCCCCTCCTCGTCCGAGGACAAGGCGTCCGGCTCCCCGTCGGCGTCCCCGAAGGACACCTCGGCGCAGTCGGCCACCACGGGCGCGGGCGCGGCCACCGGGGCCCCCGCGGCGACGGCGACGGGCACGGCCGGCTCCACCCCGACCGCCACCCCGACGGCCGGGGACCCCGCCCCGGAGCCGTCCCCGACCCGGACGTGCAGCAGGTTCCTGTGGTGGTGCACGTAAGGGGCGTCGCGTCTCCCGTGGCTCCGCCCATGCAAATCCAGCAAACGCGACGCCTGTGGTGCGCGCCGGCGGGCGACCGTCGTCCCGGCCGGTCCGCCCCGCGCGTTCACGCCGTCAGCATCCTCCGCAGCAGGTCCCGCAGGGACTGCCGCTCCTTCTCCGACAGCCCCGCCAGCGGCTCCCGCGCGAAGCGCAGCCCGTCGCGCAGGTCGCGTGCGACCCGGCGGCCCTCGTCCGTCGCCGCGGCCAGCTTCACCCGGCGGTCGCCCGGGTCCGGCCGCCGCTCCACGAGCCCGCGCGCCTCCAGCCGGTCCACGATCCCGGTCACGTTCGACGGCTCGCACTTCAGCTTCTGCGCCAGTTTCCGCATCGGCAGCGGCTCCAGCGAGAGCAGGCTGAGCAGCCGCGCCTGCGCCCCGGTGAGCGTGTGCTCGCCCGCCGCCTCCTCGTAGTCCGCGTAGAAGCGGGCCACGACGTCCCCGATCAGCTCGACGACCTCCAGGGTCAGGGCGTCCGGTCGGCGGGTCTTCGCGGTGCTGGACTGTGAGGTGGACATGGACTCCAGGATACCCCGTTACTTGACATCCTGAAATATTCAGGCGCATGGTTGTTTCAGATACTGAAGTAATTCGGAAAGGCGCACTGTCATGATCAACCGCGAGTGGCACCTGCTCAGCCGTCCCGTCGGCTGGCCGAAGCCCGAGGACTTCGCGCTGGTGGAGGCGGAGGTTCCGACGCCGGGTGAGGGACAGGTGCTGGTACGGAACAAGTACCTCTCCGTCGACCCGTACATGCGGGGCCGGATGAGTGCCGCGAAGTCCTACGTCGCCCCCTTCGAGCTGGGCAAGGTCATGCAGGGCGGCGCGGTCGGCGAGGTCGTCGAGTCCCACGCCGAGGGCATCGCGGCCGGCGACCACGTCCTGCACTTCTTCGGCTGGCGCGAGTACGCCGTCGTGGACGCGAAGAACGCGGTCAAGGTCGACGCCGGCGCCGCGCCCCTGTCGACGTACCTCGGCGTCCTCGGCATGACCGGCCTCACCGCCTACGCGGGCCTGCTGCGCACCGCCTCCTTCAAGGAGGGCGACTCCGTCTTCGTGTCCGGCGCGGCCGGCGCGGTCGGCAGTCAGGTCGGCCAGATCGCGAAGCTCAAGGGCGCCTCGCGGGTGATCGGCTCGGCCGGCTCCGACGAGAAGGTCAAGCTGCTGGTCGAGGAGTACGGCTTCGACGCCGCGTTCAACTACCGGAACGGCCCGGTCGGCGAGCAGCTCCGGGCGGCCGCGCCCGACGGTGTCGACGTGTACTTCGACAACGTCGGCGGGGAGCACCTGGAGGCCGCGATCGGGCAGCTGAACCGGGACGGCCGGATCGCCGTCTGCGGCATGATCTCCGTCTACAACAGCACCGAGCCGGTCCCCGGCCCGAAGAACCTCGCCCGGCTCATCCAGACCCGCGGCCGGATCGAGGGCTTCCTGGTCGGCGACCACTACGACCTCCAGCCGCAGTTCGTCGCCGAGGTCGGCCCGTGGGTCGCCTCCGGGCGGCTCAAGTACCGCGAGACGGTCGCCGAGGGCATCGAGAACAACCTGGAGGCGTTCCTCGGGGTGCTGCGCGGCGACAACACCGGCAAGATGATCGTCAAGCTGTAGGACCGGCGGGCGAAGGCCGCACCTCCCGACGCGGGGTGCGGCCTTCGGGCCGCGGGCCGGTCCGCCTAGCGGGTGCCGAGGGCCGCCCCGTGCACCGCCCGCACCAGCCGGTCGTTCTCCGGCGCCGCCCCGCCCGGGAACGCGAAGCGGCGCCTGGTGTAGCCGTAGGCAACCCCGCTCCTCGGGTCGGCGAAGCCCTGGGAGCCCGCCGCGCCGCTGTGGCCGATCGTGCCCGCGCCCAGGACCGGGTGCCAGGTGTCCGCGGTGGCCTGGAAACCGAGGCCGTACGACTTGTGGGCGCGGGCCACCAGGTCGTACCCGACCGAGTGGATCTGGCCGAACTCCGCCACCGTGTCCTCCTTCAGCAGCGGCGCCTCGCCGTCGATCTCGCTGAGCAGCGCCGCGTACATCCCGGCCAGCCCGCGCGCCGACGCCACCCCGCCGAACGAGGCCGGACCCCTGGCGCGGACCCGCGGGTCGTTGGGCAGGGCCGCCAGGTCCGTCGGCTCGGCCGTGTGCTCGTTGAAGGCGATCCCCGCGAGGGTCTGCGGGCCGGACGGGGCGGAGTCGAGGAGCGCCCGCTGCCCGGGGGTCGGCAGCAGGGGCAGCGTGCTCCGGAAGCGGGGCTCGTGCGCGGCCGGCAGGCCCAGGAAGAAGCCGAGGCCGTACGGCGCCCGGACCCGCTCCTCGTACACGTCCTGGAGCGTGCGGCCGGTCGCGCGCCGGACCACCTCGCCGGTGAGGGCGCCGATGACGAGCGCGTGGTAGCCGAAGGCCGTGCCGGGGCGCCAGAACGGCCGCTGGTCGGCGAGGCGTTCGGCCATCGCCCGGTCGTCGGCCAGCTCCTGCGGGCTGAACCCGGTGTCGGTGCCGATCAGGCCCGCCCGGTGCGCGATCAGGTCCCGCAGGGTCAGCGCGCCCTTGCCCTCCGCGCCGAACTCCGGCCAGTAGTAGGTGACTTTGCGGTCCAGTTCCAGTGTGCCGTCCTGGACCAGCATCGCCACGACGAGATGCGCGGCGCCCTTGGTGGACGAGAAGACGCCGTAGAGGGAGTCGCCGTCGGCCCCCTCGCCGGCCCACAGGTCGACGACCCGCCGGCCGTGCACGTACGCGCACAACTGCCCCTCGTAGTCGGCCGGTTCGCCGGCGACGAAGGCGGCGAACTCCTCGCGCACCGCTTCGAAGCCCTCCGCGACCGTGCCCCGGACGGTGATCTGCTGCGTCATCCGCTCTCCTCAACCGAGCCGCCGTGAGCGGCTCCCATCGTGAACAACGCCCTACCCACCTGGGCGAACTGCCTGCAGGTTCCTGGGATCGGTACGGCGGGACGTACCCGTTCGACTCAACAACGGCTCGACGACCGCTCGACGGCGCCGGGCGGGTCCCGGCGCCGGGGTCGCCCCGGACGGCCGAGGCCGCCGGTAAAGTTTTCGCCATGCGTGATCTCGGGGCGGGTTTCGGATATCTCCTCAAGGGCCAGCGGTGGGTCGGCAGGCACGGCAGGCAGTTCGGTTTCGGCCTGCTGCCGGGCCTGATAGCCCTGTTCCTCTACCTGGCGGCGCTGGTCTCGCTGGGCATATGGGGCGAGGACTTCGTCGGCTGGGCCACCCCGTTCGCCGACGACTGGTCCAGCCCCTGGCTCGGCCTGTTCCGCGGCCTGCTCACCGTGGTGCTGTTCGCCCTCGGCCTCCTCCTCGCCGTCCTCACCTTCACCGCCGTGACCCTGCTCATCGGCCAGCCCTTCTACGAGAACCTCTCCGAGAAGGTCGACGAGGACGTCTCGCCCGACGGCACCGCGCCCGAGTCCGGGCTGCCGTTCTGGCGCGAGCTGTGGATCTCGGCCCGCGACAGCGCGCGCATCCTGGTCCGCGCCCTGCTCTGGGGCGTCCTGCTCTTCGCCCTCGGCTTCCTGCCGTTCGTCGGGCAGACCGTCGTACCGGTCGTCGGCTTCTTCGTGACCGGCTTCTTCCTCACCGAGGAACTGACCGCCGTGGCCCTCCAGCGCCGGGGCGTCGACCTGCGCGCCCGGCTCGCCCTGCTGCGCGCCCGCAAGACCCTGGTGTGGGGCTTCGGCACCCCCCTGGGACTGGCCTTCCTGGTCCCCTTCGTCGCGGTGTTCCTGATGCCGGGCGCGGTCGCCGGCGCCACCCTCCTCGCCCGCGACCTGCTGGACGAGGAGACGGCGACGGAGCGCGACGAGCGGGACGGCGAACCGGTCACCCCCTGACGCGGCCGGTCACCCCCTGACGCGGCCGGTCACCCCCTGACGCGGCCGGTCACCTCCCGAGGCCCGCGTCCGCCGCGACCGTCAGGATCGCCCGCACCTGCTCGATGATGTCCACCCGGTTGCGCTCGAACTCCGGGTCGGTCACCTCGGTGGTGTTGCCGGCGCCGAACTCCAGCACCGGTGTGTGCACATGGCCGCCCGGGAGCGTGTCGTGCAGCCCGAGCCGGTCGCGCAGCAGGGTGGCCCGGTAGGCGATCTCGTTGGAGAGGTAGTTCCCGCCGCCCCCGGCCCGGGCCGTCGACCCCGCACTCGGCCCGTCCGCCCGGACGACGGGACCGGTGCCGCCCGCCGGGATCTCGGTCACCTCGGTGTGGTCGTACACCGGGAAACGCCCCGTCCGCGCCGCGACGATCGCCGCGTACGGGAGTGTGGTGACCGTCCACTGCGGCTGCGAGGCCGGGTCGGCGACCGGGACGGTCTCCGTACGGCTCAGGTTCTCGTTGTCCGGGTAGCCGCCCCGCCAGGCCCCGTTGGTCCGCTCCACGTCGAACCGCCCGGCCCGGCCCTGGCTCACCGTCACGAACAGGTCCGCCCTCCGCAGGTACGGCCGCAGCGTCCGCTCCACGGTCCCGGCCGCGAAGTCGTCCCAGCGGACGGGGAAGACGGCCGTCTCCACCCGCGCCGGCCCCGCGGCCGTCCGCACCACCGTCCCGTCCAGCGCCAGTGCGCTCGCCCCCGAGGGATTGGAGATCCGGATGTCGCGGTCGAGCGTGAACGGGTCGAACCCGGTGACGAGGATGCGCCGCAGGCGCCCGCCGGACCGGTGCAGGTCCGTCTGCCCCCGCGAGGTCCGCTCCAGCACATCGAGCAGACCGGCCCGCTGGGTGTCGCTCAGCCCGAACTCCGGCACCCAGGTGCGTACTTCGCGGGTCATGCCGAGCCGCGCCCAGTACAGCGGCCGATCGTCGTCCCGGCTCAGGCCCGCCCGTCGCCCACCGCCCCCACGAGGAAGCGCTTCGTGCCTTCCTGATGCGGCCGGCCCGCGCCCCTGTGCCCGGTCCACGGCCCGCCGCCACAGCGCGGACCCCTGCCGCAGGACGATCCGCCGGGCCTGTGCGTAGGAGTGCGCGCCGCCGAGCGCCCGCGCGAACTCCGTTGCCACGGTGTCGAATCCGGACCGCCGCAGGATCTCCCGCGGGACCGCCCTGTCGAGCCGCTGCTCCTCGACGGTGGGGGAGGGGGCGGCCTCGGCGTGCGCCGCGGTGGGCGCGAGCGCCCCGGCCATGAGGGCGATCCCGAGGACGCCGATCCGAACACGCAGGGAATGCAAGGGAGTTGGCCTTCCGTCGCCGTGGGGTGCGTGGTGCCGTCCGGGGCGCAGTATCGCGTGCGCGGCCGGTGGGCGCCATGGGCCCTTGCGGCGGGCGGCGGGCGGCGGGCGTCGGTGGCGGCGGCCGGGCGGCCGGGCCGCTCAGTCGACCGGTTCGCCGAGCAGGCGCAGGAAGTCGCGGAACGCCCCCGGCATGTCCACCGATTCGGGGTCCAGCAGCCACTGGTACTGGAGGCCGTCCATCACGGCGATCAGCAGCGGGGCGGTGCGCTCGGGCGTGAGGCCGTTGGGGAGGCGGTCGCCGTACTCGGTGCGCAGGGCCGTCGCCATGGACCGCCGCACCTCGCGGTACCGCTCGGTGAAGTAGTCCCGCGCCGGGTGACCCTCCGTCACGCTCTCGCCGAGCAGCGCGGAGAAGGTCTGGATGACGCCCGGCCGCATCGCGTTGTACTCGACGAGCGAGGTGAGCAGGTCGATCCGCCACCGCTCGCCCGCCGGCATCGCGTCCCAGCGGTCCCGGTCCTGGAGCACCGCGACCAGCAGCGCGTCCTTCGTCGGGAAGTGGTGCAGCAGCCCCTGCTGGGTGAGCCCGACGCGCTCCGCGACCGCGGCCAGACTCGCGCCCCGGTAGCCGCGCTCGGCGATCACCTCCAGTGCGGCCCGCACGATCTCGGTCCGCCGCTCCGCACTTCTGACCCGCTCGCCCATGACGTCACCGTACGACATCACCGGACGCCAATTATAACGGCGATATAACGAAACCTACCGGTCTACAGGTAATCGGTGCAGGATGGGGAGTGCCCAGGAGGCTTCGACGAGGAGGTATCGCGGTGACGGAGACGGATCGGACCAGGGACGCACGCGAGGCGGCGGTGGAGGCGGCGCTCGCGCGGCTCGACCTCGACGCCAAGACCCGGCTGCTGGCCGGACAGGACATGTGGAGCCTGCCCGCCCTGCCGGAGATCGGCCTGGGGTCCCTCGTGATGTCGGACGGCCCGATCGGGGTGCGCGGCGTCCACTGGACCGCCGAGGACCCCTCCGTCGCGCTGCCGTCGCCGACCGCCCTCGCCGCCGCCTGGGACCCCGCGCTCGCCCACCGCGCCGGTGTGCTGCTCGCCCAGGAGGCCCGCCGCAAGGGCGTCCACGTGCTGCTCGCCCCCACCGTCAACCTGCACCGCTCCCCGCTCGGCGGCCGCCACTTCGAGGCCTACAGCGAGGACCCGTACCTGACGGGGGCGATCGGCTCCGGCTACGTGTCCGGCGTCCAGTCCGGCGGCGTCGGCACCACGGTCAAGCACTTCGTCGCCAACGACGCCGAGACCGACCGCTTCACCGTCGACAACCTGGTCTCCGAACGCGCCCTGCGCGAGCTGTACCTGGCGCCCTTCGAGGCGATCGTCCGGAACGCCCACCCGTGGGGCATCATGACCGCCTACAACCAGGTCAACGGCACCACGATGACCGAGCACCACTACCTGGTCAACGAGGTGCTGCGCGGGGAGTGGGGCTTCGACGGCTTCAACGTCTCCGACTGGATGGCCGCCCGGGACACCGTCGGCGCCCTCGACGGCGGACTGGACGTCGCGATGCCCGGCCCGCGCACCGTCTACGGCCCCGCGCTCGCCCAGGCCGTCCGCGACGGCAAGGCCGAGGAGTCCACGGTGGACGCGGCCGTACGGAACGTACTGCGGCTCGCCGCCCGCGTCGGCATCCTCGACGGCGCCGAACCCGCCGTCACCGAACCGCCCGCGGCCGTCGACGGCACCGCGCTCGCCCGCGAGATCGCCCACCGCTCCTTCGTGCTGGTGAAGAACGACGGCGCCCTTCCCCTGCGGCCCGGCACGGTCGCCCTCTCCGGCGCCGCCGCCCGCGACGCCCGGATCCTCGGCGGCGGCTCCGCCACCGTCTTCCCGGCCCGGGTCGTCTCCCCGCTGGACGGCCTCACCGCGGCCCTGCCCGAAGGCGCCCTCGGCTACTGCCTGGGCGCCGACCCGAACACCGAACTCGTCGTCGGCGACCGGGGCTTCGACCTGCGGGCCGTCTGCCGCGACGCCTCCGGCACGGTCATCGGCACCGGCTCCGCGCCCGGCGGCCAGGTCCAGTGGCTGGGCTCCGACCTGCCCGACGGCGTCAGCCACGACACCCTGCACACCGTCGAGCTGACCGGCACCTTCACCCCGCGCGAGACCGGCACGCACACCTTCGGCATCCGGGGCGTGGGCGCGTTCACACTCGCCATCGGCGGCACGACGTACTTCGACGACACCCAGCGGCCCGAGGGCGACGACCCGTTCGCCGCCTTCTTCGGCGCCCCCGTGCCCGTCGCCGCCCCCGCGCTCACGGCCGGCGAGCCCGTGGAGATCACCTTCACCCATGTGGTGGAGGCCCCGAAGGACACCTTCCTGGAGAACGTGATCTTCGCCCTCGCCCACCAGGACCCGCAGCGCGACCCGGACGAGCTGATCGCCGAGGCCGTCGAGGCCGCCCGCGCCGCCGACACGGCGGTCGTCGTGGTCGCCACCACCGACCGCGTCGAGTCCGAGGGCTTCGACCGCACCGGTCTGCGGCTGCCCGGCCGCCAGGACGACCTGGTCCGCGCCGTCGCCGCCGCCAACCCGAACACGGTCGTCGTGGTGAACTCCGGCTCCCCGGTCGAACTGCCCTGGCGCGACGAGGTCGCCGCCGTGCTGCTGTCCTGGTTCCCCGGCCAGGAGGGCGGCGCCGCCCTCGCCGACGTCCTCACCGGCGCCGAGGAGCCGGGCGGCCGCCTCCCCACCACCTGGGGCGACCTCGCCGACGCCCCGGTCACCCAGGTCGTCCCCGAGGACGGCACCCTGCCCTACACCGAGGACCTCCTCATCGGCTACGCCGCCTGGGACCGGGCCGGCCGCACCCCCGCCTACCCCTTCGGCCACGGCCTCGGCTACACCACCTGGAAGTACGAGTACCTGGAGGTCGAGGGCGACACCGTGCGGGTGCGGGTGCGCAACACCGGCGACCGGCCCGGCCGCGAGGTCGTCCAGCTCTACCTGGCCCCGGTGGACCCCACGGCCGGCACCGACCGCCCGGCCCGCCGGCTGGCCGGCTTCGCGGGCGCCACGGCGGCCCCCGGCGAGAGCGTCGAGGTCACCATCGAGATCCCGCGCCGCGCCTTCGAGATCTGGGACGGCTCGTGGGTGTTTGTGAAGGGTTCGTACGAGATCGCTGTGGGCCGCTCGATCACGGACCGCCGCCTCACGGCCACGACTAAGGTCTGATCCGGGACAAGTCCCCCCTGAGCAGCCCCGGTCCGAGACCTGACCCTCGGACCGGGGCTCGTCCGTGCCGGGACCGGCCCGGCGCCCGCGTCAGTCGCGCACGCCGAAGCCGTAGACCGTCTCGGAGCGATACACCTCGCCCGGCTCCAGACGGGTGCTCGGGAACTCCGGGCGGTTGGGGGAGTCCGGGAAGTGCTGGGTCTCCAGGGCGATGCCGTCCCCGGGGGAGAAGGGGCCGTCGAGGTGGTCGGCGGTGTAGAGCTGGATGCCGGGCTCGGTGGTGGCCACCGTGAGGGTGCGGCCCGAGGACGGCTCGTACAGCTCGGCGATCTCCACCGCGGCCGGGGTGACGCCCTTGTCGAGGACGAAGTTGTGGTCGTAACCGGAGCCGACCTTGCGGGCCGTACGGAAGTCGAAGCGGGAGCCGGAGACGTCCGCCGGCTCACCGGTCGGGATCAGGTCGCCGTCCACCGGGGTGTACCGCGAGGCGGCGAGCCGCAGTTCGTGGCCGCCCGCGTTCCCGGAGCCCGCCAGGTTGAAGTAGCTGTGGTTGGTGAGGTTCACCACGGTCGGCGCGTCGGTGACCGCCTCGTAGGAGATCCGCAGCGCCCCGGACGCGTCCAGCGCGTACGTCACGGCGGCCTCCAGCCGCCCCGGGAAGCCCTCCTCGCCGTGCGGGCTCACCCGCGTCAGCCGCACCCCGTGCTCGACGCCCTCCACGTCCCACACGCGCTTGTCGAAGCCCCGGGAGCCGCCGTGCAGGGAGTTGGGCGCGTTGTTGGGCTCCAGGGCGTAGGTGACACCGTCCAGCGGGAAGCGGGCCCCCGCGATCCGGTTGGCGTACCGGCCGACCAGAGCGCCCAGGAACGGGCCCGGATGCTCCAGGTAGCCGTCCAGAGCGGCGAACCCCAGCACCACGTCCGCCGTCCGCCCGTCCCGGTCCGGGACCTCGGCGGACTGCACGATCCCGCCGTACGACAGGATCCGCACCCGGGTGCCCGCGCGCTCCAGCGTCCAGCGGTGCACCTCGGTGCCGTCGGAAAGTGTGCCGAAAAGTTCGCTCATGTGGGAAACCCTAGGTCACGCCCCGTGGAATCCCTAGGTGACCGGGTCCTTCGCGGTGATGGCCCGGTAGGCGATCGCCGCCAGCCTGGACTGGCCGTCGGTGCTCGGGTGGAACCAGTCCCAGCGGCTGAGCTGATCGGCGCCGAAGCGGTAGTCGTACACCGCGCCGCCGTCGAACCGGCACCGCCGGTCCTTGGCGCAGACCTGCTCCAGCACCCTGTTGTAGTCCTCCACCCGCCGCTGCACCCTGTCCCGGCGCAGGGTCGCCGCGCCCGTCAGGTCGTCCGCGTCGGCCAGCATGGACGGGCAGATGCCCAGCTTCCACACCTGCTTGCCCAGCGGGTTGGTCCGCCCCTCGGACCACAGCCGCTTCAGGTTCGGCACGCTCGCCACGTACACCTGCGTCTTCGGCAGCGCCTCGCGCAGGGTGCTCATCGCCTCCTCGAACTGGGTGCGGAACCCGGCCACCGAGGTCATCGCCCGCACCGACGTCCGACAGGCGTCGTTCGCGCCCACCATCACCGTCACCAACTGCGGCCTGCGCACGGCCGCGTCGGCCATCTGCCCGGACAGATCGGCCATCCGGGCGCCGGTCTGCGCGTAGTTCCAGCTGTTGTCGGCCGCCTTCGCCCGCCCCAGCAGCCGTACCGCCAGACTGTCCACCGCCTCGCTGGTGCCGGTCGCCCAGGACACCTCCGGGCAGTCCGAGAGCACCGTGCAGGCGTCGAAGCCGCGCGTGATGGAGTCGCCCACGGCCGCGATCGAGGCCGGACTGCGGTCCCACACCTGCACGGCCCGCGAGGCGCGGGAGCTGTCACCGCCGGGCGCGGCCGAACCCCCCACCACGTCGCACCCGGCCAGCGCCAGCGCGGCCGCGGCGGCGACGACACCGGCCAGGGCACGCGAACGCCGGCGCCGCTGCTCGCTCATACCCCGCTGGTCCTCTCCGTCGGTCCGAATCGTCCCCCCTCATGACAACGCACGGGAGTTCCCACCCCGCGCCGTGCAACGGACCGGCCCGTACAAGCGTCCCCCTGGGTGAATGGCGGGGTTTCCTGGCACCGGGACCGACGGTACGTCACACTCCTTGCGCCACCTCACGGTAGCCTCGCCATCAGCGCGGCCGTCGTGCCACTGCCGCCAGCCAGTCCGCAAGATGTCCCGCTCTGCCCGGAGGTTCCGGTGACGACACGTGGAGTTCTGTACGTGCACTCCGCGCCGCGCGCGCTGTGCCCGCACGTCGAGTGGGCCGTCGCCGGGGTGCTCGGCACGCGCGTCAACCTCGACTGGATCCGCCAGCCGGCGGCGCCCGGCACCTGGCGCTCCGAGTTCTCCTGGCAGGGCGAGGTCGGCACGGCCTCCAAACTCGCCTCCGCGCTGCGCGGCTGGCACCTGCTGCGCTTCGAGGTCACGGCCGAACCGTGCGCCAAGGCCGAGGGCGAGCGCTACAGCTGCACCCCGGACCTCGGCATCTTCCACGCGGTCACCGGGATCCACGGCGACATCCTCATCCCGGAGGACCGTCTGCGGGCCGCCATGACCCGCTCACAGCGCGGCGAGACCGACCTGGAGGCCGAGATCGCCAAGCTCCTCGGAAAGCCCTGGGACGACGAACTGGAGCCTTTCCGCTACGCGGGCGAGGGCGCCCCGGTCCGCTGGCTCCACCAGGTGGTGTGACCGGCCCGCCCCCGGACATGCGCAAGGGCCCCCGCCGACCGGCGGGGGCCCTTGCGTCTCACGTCTGCCGGAGCGTTCCTCAGATGGTCCGGAACGCCAGCACCACGTTGTGTCCGCCGAAGCCGAACGAGTCGTTCAGCGCGGCGATCCGGCCCTCGGGCAGCTGCCGGGCCTCACCGCGCACCACGTCCGCGTTGACCTCGGGGTCGAGGTCGTCCAGGTTGATGGTCGGCGGAGCCGTCCGGTTCACCAGCGCCAGGATCGACGCGACGGTCTCGATGCCGCCGGCCCCGCCCAGCAGGTGACCCGTCATCGACTTGGTCGCCGAGACGGCCATGTGGTCGACGTCGTCGCCGAACACCTTGCGCAGCGCCTTGATCTCGGCGACATCGCCCTGCGGCGTCGACGTGGCGTGCGCGTTGACGTGCACGATCTCCGCCGGCTTCAGGTCCGAGTTGTCCAGCAGGTTCTGCAGCGCGTGCGCGATGCCGTTGCCCGACGGCTCCGGCTGCGTGATGTGGTGCGCGTCGGCCGAGATGCCCTGGCCGACCGCCTCGACGTAGATCCGGGCCCCGCGCGCCTTCGCGTGCTCCTCGGACTCCAGGACGATCACGCCCGCGCCCTCACCGAGGACGAAGCCGTCACGGCCCGAGTCGTAGGGACGCGACGCGCCCTCGGGGTCGTCGTTGTTCTTGGACATCGCCATCATGTTGCCGAACGCGGCGATCGGCAGCGGGTGGATCGCCGCCTCCGTGCCGCCGGCCACGACGACGTCCGCACGGCCGGTGCGGATCATCTCGATGGCGTACCCGATGGCCTCGGCGCCGGAGGCGCAGGCCGACACGGGGGTGTGCACACCGGCCCGCGCACCCAGCTCGATACCGACGTTCGCGGCCGGCGAGTTGGGCATCAGCATCGGCACGGTGTGCGGGGAGACACGGCGTACGCCCTTCTCCTTGAGCACGTCGTACTGGTCGAGCAGGGTCGTCACACCGCCGATGCCGGAGGCGATGACGGAACCGACCCGGTCGGGGTCGGCGGACGCGTCCTCACCGGCCCTGGCGGTGAATCCGGCGTCCTTCCAGGCCTCGCGCGCCGCGATCAGCGCGAACTGCGCGGACCGGTCCAGCTTGCGGGCCTGCGGACGCGGGATGATCTCGCCGGGCTCGACGGCGACCCGCGCCGCGATACGGACGGGCAGCTCGGCCGCCCAGTCCTCCTCCAGGAGGCGGACGCCGGACTTACCGGCGACCAGGGCCTCCCAGAACGAAGCTACGTCGCCACCCAGCGGTGTGGTTGCGCCGATACCGGTGACGACCACGGTGCGATTGGTCGGGCTCATCGGGAATTCTTTCTCCAACGGATACGGGATTCGACGGCGCCACCGCCGGGTGGCGGGGCAGTGCAGCCGGAGGCTGCCTAGGGCCTCAGGCCTGGTGCTTGAGGATGTAGTCGGTCGCGTCGCCGACGGTCTTGAGGTTCTTGACGTCCTCGTCCGGGATCTTGACGTCGAAGCGCTCTTCAGCGGCGACGACGACCTCGACCATGGACAGCGAGTCGACGTCCAGGTCGTCGGTGAAGGACTTGTCCAGCTGGACGTCCTCAACCGGGATGCCGGCGATCTCGTTCACGATCTCGGCGAGACCTTCGACGATCTCTTCCTGAGTGGCGGCCATGTCAGGCGCTCCTTCTTAGATGTTCCAGACGGTTGCTGCGGTGTTGCAGTCGGCGTTCCCGCACCGGATGCATGATCCGGCACGGAGTGCCTAGGGGAGGGTAACGACAGTGGCGGCGTAGACGAGACCCGCCCCGAACCCGATGACGAGCGCGGTGTCACCGCTCTTCGCCTCGCCGGTCGCCAGGAGCCGCTCCATAGCGAGCGGGATCGAGGCGGCCGAGGTGTTGCCGGTGGTGCGGATGTCACGGGCGACCGTGACGTGCTCCGGCAGCTTGAGAGTCTTCACCATCGAGTCGATGATGCGCACATTGGCCTGGTGCGGGATGAAGACGTCCAGGTCGTCCGCAGTGAGTCCGGCGGCTTCCAGCGCCTCCTTGGCGACCTTCGCCATCTCGAACACGGCCCAGCGGAACACCGCCTGGCCCTCCTGCGTGATCGCCGGGAACTTGATGTTCCCCGCGCTGTCCAGGGGCAGGTTCGTCACGTCACCGACGTGGAACCGGTCCCAGGGCACGGTCTGCTTGATGGTCTCGGACTTGTCGCCCTCGGAACCCCACACGGTCGGGCCGATCGCCGGCTCCTGCGAGGGGCCGACCACGACCGCGCCCGCGCCGTCCCCGAACAGGAAGGCGGTGGCCCGGTCCTCCAGGTCGGTGAGGTCGCTGAGCCGCTCCACGCCGATCACCAGCACGTACTCGGCGGAGCCCTCCACGACCATGCCCTTGGCGAGCGTGAGGCCGTAGCCGAAGCCCGCGCAGCCGGCCGAGATGTCGAAGGCGGCGGCCTTGTCCGTGCCGAGCTTGTCGGCGATCTCGGTGGCGACGGCCGGGGTCTGGCTGAAGTGCGAGACGGTGGAGACGACCACGGCGCCGACCTGCTCGGCGGAGATGCCCGCGTCCGCGATCGCCTTGCCCGCGGCCTCGACCGACATCGCCGCGACCGTCTCGTCGGGGCCCGCCCAGTGCCGGGTCTCGATGCCGGAGCGCGACCGGATCCACTCGTCGGACGAGTCGATCTTCTCGAGGATCACCTCGTTCGGCACCACACGGGTCGGGCGGTAGCCGCCGACACCGAGGATGCGCGCGTACGGGGCACCCTTGCTGGGCTTGATCTTCGACATCGCAGTGCGCTCCTAAATCAGCTGTGCTCGGCGATGAGCTCGCGGGCCGCGTCGAGGTCGTCGGGGGTCTTCAGGGCCAGCGTCCGCACGCCCGGCAGGGCGCGCTTGGCCAGACCGGTCAGGGTGCCGCCCGGGCACACCTCCAGGAGGGCGGTGACGCCGAGCTCCTGGAAGGTCTCCATGCACAGGTCCCAGCGGACCGGGTTGGCCACCTGGCCGACCAGCCGCTCGACGATCTCGCCGCCGGCGGCGACGGTCCGCCCGTCCTTGTTGGAGACGTAGACGACCTTCGGGTCGGCGGGCGAGAGCTCCTTGGCCGCCTCGGCCAGCTTGTCGACGGCCGGGCCCATGTGGTGCGTGTGGAAGGCGCCGGCGACCTTGAGGGCGATGACCTTGCGGACGCCCTCCGGCTTGTCCTCGGCGAGCACGGCGAGCTGCTCCAGGGTGCCGGCCGCGACGATCTGCCCCGCGCCGTTGATGTTCGCCGGGGTCAGGCCCAGCTTCTCCAGGTGCGCGACGGAGACCTCCGGGTCGCCGCCGAGCAGCGCCGACATGCCGGTCTCGGTGATCGCGGCGGCCTCGGCCATCGCCAGACCCCGCCGCCGTACGAGGCGGAGCGCGTCGGTGTCCTCCAGGACGCCCGCGAAGGCGGCCGCGGTGAACTCGCCGACGCTGTGCCCGGCGACCGCGCCGGGCACGAAGTCACCCAGTGCCGCGCCGGAGACGAGCCCGGCGGCGACGAGCAGCGGCTGCGCGACCGCGGTGTCCCGGATCTCGTCCGCGTCCGCGTTCGTGCCGTAGTGCACCAGATCGAGACCGATGGCGTCCGACCAGGCACGCAGACGGTCCTCGACACCGGGAAGGTCGAGCCAGGGGGTCAGGAAGCCAGGCGTCTGGGCGCCCTGGCCGGGAGCGACGAGTACGAGCACTCTCACACTCTCTCTTGGGGACGGCCACGGCCGCCCGTGGGGACAGGGACGAAGAACACGAAGGGGTTTTGTGGACCCCCGACAAAACGCTATGCCTGGGGATCTCCATCGACCAGACGCCCCAGGATCAGCGCGATCCGCAGCGTGAAGGCGGATCGTACATCGGACGGTGACCATCCGGTGACGTCAGTCACACGTCGAAGCCGGTAGCGCACGGTGTTCGGGTGGACGAAGAGCATCCGGGCGGCGCCCTCCAGACTGCTCGCCTGCTCCAGATAGACGCTCAGTGTTTCCAGGAGCGCCGAACCCGCTTCTTCCAGTGGTCTGTAGATCTCCTCCACCAGCTGCTCGCGCGCGCTCGGATCGCCCGCGATGGCGCGTTCCGGCAGCAGATCGTCCGCCAGTACCGGGCGCGGCGCGTCCTGCCAGGCGGAACACGCCTTGAGGCCCGCGGCGGCGGCCTGCGCGGACCGCGTGGCGGCCAGCAGATCGGGTACGACGGGCCCGGCGACGACCGGTCCGGCGGCATAGGGCCCGATCAGCGATTTGGCGACGGCCAGCGGGTTGTCGTTGCCGCCCGCGATGACGACGAGCCGGTTCCCGAGCACGCCCGTCAGCACCTGGAGCTTGGCGTGCCGGGCGGCCCGCCGGATGGCCTCGACGGTCAGCTCGCTGTCCCCGTCCGGCGCGGTCCCGAGCACCACGCACACGTTGTCCGGCGAGTTCCAGCCGAGGGCCGCGGCCCGGCTCACCGCGCCCTCGTCGGCCTCGCCGCTCAGCACGGCGTTGACGACCAGCGACTCCAGCCGGGCGTCCCAGGCCCCCCGTGCCTCGGCGGCCTGGGCGTACACCTGGGCGGTGGCGAAGGCGATCTCCCGGGCGTACACCAGCAGTGCCTCGCGCAGCACGCTCTCGTCCCCGGGGGCGGCCACCTCGTCGATGGCGCTCTCCATGACCTCGATGGTGGTCCGCACCATCTCCACGGTCTGCCGCAGCGTGATCGCCCGCGTCAGCTCCCGCGGCGCGGTCCCGAACACGTCCGTCGAGATCGCCTGCGGGGCGTCGGGGTGCCGGAACCACTCGGTGAAGGCCGCGATGCCCGCCTGGGCCACCAGTCCGATCCAGGAGCGGTTCTCCGGGGGCATGGCCCGGTACCACGACAGGGTCTCGTCCATGCGCGCGATGGCCTGGGCGGCGAGACTGCCGGACGACCTCTCCAGTCGCCGCAGGGTCGCGGAGTGCGGGTGGACCTCATGAGCCGAGGGGTCGGACTTGCGCGTTACGGGTTCGGGCACGTGGACAAGACTGCCTTATCGGGACGGCGGTCTGCGCCGCCGGGTGCCGACTGCGGTCTACGGTGGGGCGGTGATGGACGTCAGGCGCGCGGCGGAGCGCTACCCCGGGGGAGACCCGGCGGCCGGGATCGAGTCCCGGCACGCCTTCTCCTTCGGCCCGCACTACGACCCCGGCAACCTGCGCTTCGGCGCGGTCATCGCCTGCAACGAGGAGCGGCTGGCACCGGGTGCCGGCTTCGACGAGCATCCGCACAGCCACACCGAGATCGTGACGTGGGTGGCCGAGGGGGAGCTGACCCACCGCGACTCCGAGGGCAACGAGACGGTGGTCCGCCGCGGGGACGTGCAGCGCCTCAGCTCGGCGGGGGGCGTCCGGCACGTGGAGCGCAACGACGGCGAACTGCCCCTGGTCTTCGTCCAGATGTGGCTGGCGCCGGTACGCCCCGGCGGCGAGCCGGCGTACGAGATCGTGCGCGGCATCGCCGACTCGACGCCGTACGCCGTCCCGGAGGCGGGCGCGATGCTGCACGTCCGCCGGCTGGCGGCGGGGGAGCGGACGGCGGTACCGGACGGGGCGTACGTCTACGCGCACGTGGTGCGCGGCGAAGTACGGCTGGGCGGAGAGCCGTTGGGGCCCGGGGACGCGGTGCGGATCACGGCGGCCGAGGACGTGTCGGCGCACGCGCTGACGGCGGCCGAGCTGCTGATGTGGGAGATGACCGGGTAGCCGCGCCTCGCGGCCGGCCGCGGGCCGGTGGGGGCGGGCCGCGCGGTTCCCCGCGCCCCCGGCGCGGCACTAGTTCCGTGACTCCTTCAGTACCGCGTCCGTGAACGCCGGCCATGCCCCGGTCGCCCAGGGGCCGAAGGGGCGGTCCGTCAGCGCCGCGCAGGCCACGCCCGCGTCGGGGTCCACCCAGAGGAACGTGCCGGACTGGCCGAAGTGGCCGAACGTCCGGGGCGAGGACGAAGCGCCCGTCCAGTGCGGCGACTTGGAGTCCCGGATCTCGAAGCCGAGCCCCCAGTCGTTGGGGTTCTGGTGGCCGTAGCCCGGCAGCACGCCCTTCGTGCCGGGGTAGTGGACGGTCAGCGTCGCCTCCGCCACCGTCCGCGGGTCCAGCAGCCTCGGCGCCTGGAGCTCCGCCGCGAAGCGGAGCAGGTCGGAGACCGAGGACACGCCGTCCTTCGCCGGGGAGCCGTCGAGCGACGTGGACGTCATGCCGAGGGGCTCCAGCACCGCCTGGCGCAGGTACTCGGCGAAGGGGATCTCCGTCGCCCTGGCGACATGGTCCCCGAGCACCTCGAACCCGGCGTTGGAGTACAGCCGCCGCTCCCCGGGCGGCGCGGTCACCCGGTGCTCGTCGAAGGCCAGCCCCGAGGTGTGCGCGAGCAGATGCCGTACCGTCGCCCCCGCGGGCCCGGCCGGCTCGTCCAGCTCGACCGCGCCCTCCTCGTACGCGACGAGCACCGCGTACGCGGCGAGCGGCTTGGTGACGGAGGCCAGCGGGAAGCGGTGACCGACCGGTCCGTGGCCGCCCAGGACGGTTCCGTCGGCCCGCACGGCACCCGCCGCGGCGGTGGGCACGGGCCAGTTCTCGATCAGCGCGAGGCTCTGCAAGGACATGCCCACGACCCTAAGCGGCTCAGAGCGGCAGGATCATCGTGGGGTCCGGCTTGTGGACGAAGCCGAGCGCCGTATAGAGGGGCTCGGCCTCGGCGGACGCGGTCAGCATGACCTGGCCCGCGCCCCGCTCCCGGAACCAGGCCAGCAGCTCCTCCATGCACGCGCGGGCGTACCCGCGACGGCGCGCGGCCGGGTCGGTGGCCACGCTGAAGACGTACCCGGCCCGCCCGTGCGGGCTGCCCGCCCTGCCGATCCGGTAGTCGACCGTCCCGGCGACCAGCGCCGCCAGCGCCCCCGGCCGGTCCGGATGGTCCACGACGAACGCGGCGAAGTCGCCGTCCGCCCCGCCCAGCCGCTCCACGAGCCCCGGCAGCGCCTCGGCGTGCCACCGGGTGGAGACGTCCCCGCCGGGGAGCGCGTCGATCATGACCTGGCGCAGACGCAGCACTTCCGGTGCGTCCTCGGGGGTGGCACGGCGTACGAGGCTCATGTCCGTGCACGCTAGCCAGCGGCCGTCACCCGCGTCGCGGTATTTCTTACCGGGTTCCGCTTGCTTGGAGTGCACTCGAAGGTCATAGCGTTGGTGCATGACGGTGATGCAGACCACGACCGCGGCTCCCACCGAGCGGCAGACCCCCGCCCCCGCCGACATCTGCTCCGCCCCACCCCGGCGGCACCCGCGTCCCGAGGGCCAGGACCGCTACACGATCAGCGAGGTCGTCGCCTTCACCGGCCTGACCGCCCACACCCTGCGCTGGTACGAGCGGATCGGGCTGATGTCCCACATCGACCGCTCCCACACCGGCCAGCGCCGCTACACCAACCGCGACCTGGACTGGCTGGACTTCGTGACCAAGCTCCGGCTGACCGGCATGCCGGTGGCGGACATGGTGAGGTACGCGGAACTGGTGCGGGAGGGCGAGACGACCTACGGCGAGCGCCGGGAACTGCTGGAGCAGACCCGCCGGGACGTCGTGTCGAGGATCGCGGAGCTGCACGACACCTTGTCGGTCCTGGACCGCAAGATCAGTTTCTATGAGACGGGCGGTGACCGCAGCGGCCCGTCGGGGGCGCGGGGAACCGCGCGGCCGGCCCCCACCGGCGGGTAGCCGGAGTACGGCCCGTCACAACTCCGCCAGCAACTCCGCCTTCTTCGCGGAGAACTCCTCGTCGGTGACCAGCCCCGCCTGGTGCAGCTCCCCCAGATGGCGGATCCGCTCGGCGATGTCGGCCGGGTCGCGGCGCCCGGCGGGCGCCGGCAGCGCCGCCGCCCCCTTCGCCCGCACCGCCTCCAGCACCGCCGCCGCGAACGGCAGCGACTCGTGCACGGGTCCGTACCCCAGCCCGAACACCACCGTCGCCGGGTCCTGGTCGGGCTGCGCCGGCTGCGCCCCCGCGGGGTCCCGCCGCAGCAGCCGCAGATGCCCCTCGAAGACCTCCGGCGAGCGCCACTGCACGCCCCCGAGGTCGGCGACCGCGAAGCTCTGGTCGCCGGCCCTCCACTTGGCCGTGGACGCGCCCGTCCAGGACCACCGGAAGTGCACGGCGCCGCCGTCGAAGCTCGCCTTCCCGTCGTAGGCCTTGAACTGCCGGGGTGCCTCGGGGGCGGCCACCAGGAACCGCTCCACCGGGCCGGACCCGGTGAGCAGGGGGCGCAGTTCGTCGGCGTAGTACTCCGCGAGCGTCTCGTGCTCGGCCGGCAGGACCAGACGGTAGGGGTCGCTGCCCTCCTTCAGCTGTCCGGCCGCCGCCTCCACGAGCGGGTCCGCGCCGGGACGCGGCTCGGCACGCAGAACGACCGTGCCCCGTTTCCCGGCCGTCAGCGTCACGCCCGCCAGCGCGGCCAGCGGCACCCGGCGTTCACCCAGCGTCTGGAACAGCTTGGGTGTTCGAATCCCCTGTTCGTAACGGATGAGCACGGAGTCGGACTCGAACTCCCAGGCGGCATGAAATCCGGCCAGTACGTCACCCATGCGGCTCATCGTATGTGGCACGTGCTCGTCAGTCCCATCCCCGTGCGCACCGCACTTCCTGCTGTCTCTACGCGCGTCCGGCCGTCGACGTGCCGGACAAACCCGTCCGGCACCCGTCATCGTCGTGGGCGCACGTCACCGCGCCGTACTCGCCGACCCCGATGTCGGCGAGGTTGCGCAGACTGTCCGTGCCCGGCTCGAAGTAGCCGGCGTGTCCCTGTGCGTCGCGTGCCGACAGCACGCGTGCCCCGAAGGAGGCGGAGACCGGGTCGGCGCCGTGGCCGAGCCCGCCGAGCTCCAGGTAGGGGACGTCCTGGATCCAGTCGGTGGCGTCCCGCATCGCCCACACCCGGGCCGAGGTGTCCAGGTGGGAGGCCTTCTCGACCCGCATCCCGGGGCTCGCGGCCACCGCTATGTCGGCCACCCGGCGCGGCATGCCGTGCGCGGCGACCCCGCAGACCACCGAGCCGTAGCTGTGGCAGAACACCGACACCGGCGTGATCCCGGGCAGCGCCCGCAGCAGCGCGTTCAGGCGTACGGCGCCCTCCCCGGCCGCCATGCCCGTCGCCGCGCCCACCCCGAGGCCGTCCGGCGCGGTGTAGTCGGCCCAGGCGATCACCGCCGTACGGGTCGCCGGGCTCGCCGTGCGCTCCGCCGCGTACAGCGCCCTGGCCATGCCGACCGGCGCGGTGTACTTGCGGTTCGTCTTCTGGAAGGTGAGCAGGTCGGTGTCGACGCCGGGGACGACGACGGAGATCCGATCGGCCCGGTTCAGGTCGCCGAGGACCTCCGCGACCCGGCCGTCGCCGTCGGGGTCGAAGGCGAGGATCTGCCGGCCCTTGGCCAGCAGCGCCTCGTAACGGTGCATCCGGCGGCCCGCGTCCTGCTGCCCGGCCGCGGTGAGCCGCGGGTCGTGCATGCGTTTCCGCTCCAGCCGGCGCTGCTGGTCGAGGGCGATGCGGTTGGCGCGGTAGCGCAGTCCGACCGGGGCGCCGTTCAGGTTGCCGACCACGAGGGGGTAGCGGTGCGCCAGCCGGTCGCGCTCCTGCGCGCCGAGCGAGGCGAAGAAGCGGGCGAGCCGCGCGGGGGACTCCACCGGGTCCGGCAGGTGCAGCCCGTGGACGACGCCGTGGCCCCACTTGTCCAGGGAGGCCTGTAGCGCACTGGTCTCACGGTGGCTGCGCAGGGCGGTCCAGCCGGTGGTCGCGAGCATCACGAACACCACGGCCAGAGCGAGCAGCGCGCGCCAGACGTTGAGCGGCGGGGAGGTGTCGAAGGAAGTCACTGGGAGGACACACTAGGAGAACGAAGGGGTCTCGCGGTAACCGAGTGACGGTTATCACGTTTCGGCAAAGGTGAGGCTCGTCCCAGGCCGCCGACGACCTGTGTCAGCCCTTGCGCCAGGTGTCGGCGAGCGCCGGTCCCAGCTGATCGAGGCAGGCCGCGGTGAGTTCGCGGATCGCCGTGGCGCTGAAGTCCTCACCGACCGACCACTGGCGCTCCGTCACCCGGATCACCGCCCCGAAGACGGCGACCACGAGCCGGGGCCGGGGGTCGCTCTCCGGGTCGACGCCCTCCCGTTCGGCGACGATCCGGGCGATCTCCTCCTCGGTCTCGGACTGGCGCCGCAGATGGGCCGCGTGCAGCGCCGGGGTCGCCTCGATCATCTTGTACGTGCGCATCAGCAGCTCGACCGGGACGTACCGCTCGACGGCCTCCTCGATGCTGTCCCAGCCGTCCATGACGGACCGGCGCAGCGCCTGGAGCGGTGTCTCCTCGGGCGGCCGGCCGCGCACCGCCTCGACGTAGTGCGCCTCCGCGAGCCGGGGCACGAAGAAGGCCACGTCCTCCTTGCTGGCGAAGTAACGGAAGAACGTGCGCTGCGAGACGTCCACGGCCCCCACGATCTCGTCGACGGTGGTCCGCTCGTAGCCCTGGGTGACGAACAGTTCGAGCGCGGAGCGCAGCAGCGCGTCCCGGGTGCGCTGCTTCTTGCGTTCGCGCAACGTTTCCATGCCTGACAGTTACTGACTTGTGAATTTGTTTGTCAACTGTCAGAGGCTGTCACTAGCCTCGCGGGCATGACTAGTCAGACCACGATCGACGCGGCGGGGTCGGGGGACGGGGCCTCGGCGGCCGCACCGCAGCGGCCGCCGGCCTCCGGCCTGCGCGGCCACCCCTGGTTCACCCTGATAACGGTCGCCGTCGGGGTCATGATGGTGGCCCTCGACGGCACCATCGTGGCCATCGCCAACCCGGCGATCCAGAAGGACCTCGGCGCCACCTTCGCCCAGGTGCAGTGGATCACCAACGGCTACTTCCTCGCCCTCGCGGTCTCCCTGATCACCGCGGGCAAGCTCGGTGACCGCTTCGGCCACCGGCAGACCTTCCTGATCGGCGTCGTCGGCTTCGCCGCCGCCTCCGGCGCCATCGGCCTGTCCGACAGCATCGGCCTGGTCGTCACCTTCCGGGTCTTCCAGGGCCTGTTCGGCGCGCTGCTGATGCCGGCCGCGCTCGGTCTGCTGCGGGCCACCTTCCCGGCCGAGAAGCTCAACATGGCGATCGGCATCTGGGGCATGGTCATCGGCGCCTCCACCGCGGGCGGCCCGATCCTCGGCGGTGTGCTGGTGCAGCACGTCAGCTGGCAGTCGGTGTTCTTCATCAACGTCCCGGTGGGCGCGCTCGCCCTGGTCCTCGGCGTCGTGATGCTGCTCGATCACCGCGCCGAGAACGCCCCGCGCTCCTTCGACCTCCTCGGCATCGCCCTGCTCTCCGGCGCGATGTTCTGCCTGGTCTGGGCCCTCATCAAGGCGCCGACCTGGGGCTGGGGCGACGGCAAGACATGGGCCTTCATCGCCGTCTCCGTCCTCGGCTTCGCCCTCTTCTGCCTGTGGGAGACGAAGGTCGGGGAGCCGCTGATCCCGCTCGGCCTGTTCCGCTCGGTCCCGCTGTCGGCGGGCGTGGTGCTCATGGTGCTGATGGCCATCGCCTTCATGGGCGGCCTGTTCTTCGTGACGTTCTACCTCCAGAACGTCCACGGCATGGACCCGGTCGACGCCGGCCTCCACCTCCTGCCGCTCACCGGCATGATGATCGTCGGCTCCCCGCTGGCCGGCGCCGCGATCACCAGGCTCGGCCCGCGCGTCCCGCTGGCCGGCGGCATGGCGGCCACCGCGATCGCCATGTACGGCATGTCCACGCTCAAGGCGGACACCGGCAGCGCGATCATGTCCCTCTGGTTCGTGCTGCTCGGCCTCGGCCTCGCGCCGGTCATGGTCGGCGCCACCGAGGTCATCGTCGGCAACGCGCCGATGGAGCTCTCCGGTGTGGCCGGCGGCCTCCAGCAGGCCGGGATGCAGATCGGCGGCAGCCTCGGTACGGCCGTCCTCGGCGCCGTGATGGCCTCCAGGGTCGACAACGACCTGCCGGGCAACTGGACCGACGCGGGGCTGCCGAAGCTGACCCCGGCCCAGCTCGCCCAGGCCTCCGAGGCGGTCCAGGTCGGGGTCGCGCCGGTCGCCCAGGGCACGCCCGCGCAGATCGCCGCGAAGATCACCGGCGTCGCCCACGACACGTTCATCTCCGGCATGAGCCTCGCCTCGCTGGTCGCGGCGGGGGTGGCGGCGGTCGCCATCCTGGTCGCGCTGCTGACGAAGCGCGGCGAGAACGCGGACGCCGGTGCGGGTGTGGGGCACATCTGACGCCGCATCAGACTTCGGCGTCGGACGCCGACATCTGACGCCGACATCTGACGCCGACATCTGACGCCGACATCTGACGGCGGTATCTGACGCCGATTCGGGCGGAGTTCACCTATCAGGGTGACTCCGCTAAAGATTCCTCGCCCTCGGCACGCGCCGCAGGTCACAGTTAGTCAAGTCCTCCGCAGGGCATGGGGACGGGCTGTCCGGGTTGCGGCGCGCTGCTGGAGGGGGGTGGCGCGCCGTCGCCCGGCCGCGGACCGGTGGGGGCCGGTCGCGCCGCGCCCCTGACGGGGCTACTCGGCTGCCGGCAGCCGAGTAGCCCGGGCGGTCCGGGCGGCGCAGCGGCACCCCGCAGGCGCCGGTGGGCGCGACGCCGTGACCTCGGCTCGGACGCCCTCGCACAGGCCGGTCACCTCGGCCCTGAGCGCCCGTACCTCCTCGGCCAGCAGCTCGATCGCCTCGGTCTGCCGCCGTTCCTCCACGTCGTCCTTCTCGAACCGCGCGATGAACCAGGTCGCGATGTTCGCCGTGACCACACCGAGCAGCGCGATCCCCGACAGCATCAGGCCCACCGCGATCATCCGGCCCAGCCCGGTCGTCGGCGCGTGGTCGCCGTATCCCACCGTCGTCATCGTCGTGAACGACCACCACAGCGCGTCACCCAGCGTGCGGATGTTCCCGTTCGGCGAGTCGCGTTCCACCGACAGCACGGCCAGCGACCCGAACATCAGCAGGCCGACGACCGCGCCCACGACGTACGTCGTCAGCCGGATCTGCGAGGCCATCCGCGCCCGCCGCCCCACCAGGGTCAGCGTCGCCACGAGCCGCAGCAGCCGCAGCGGCTGGAGCAGCGGCAGCACCACCGCGCACAGGTCTATCCAGTGCGTCCGCACGAACTCCCTGCGGCGGGGCGCCAGGCCCAGCCGGACCAGGTAGTCCAGGGCGAAGGAACCCCACACCACCCACTCCGCGCCCGTGCACGCGGCGGTGAGGACGTGCCCCGCGGAACCGTCCACGATCGGCAGCGCGTAGGCGACGGCGAAGGCCACCGCGAGCGCCAGCAGCGGACGTTGGGTGTGCTGCTCCCAACGCGCCTGCGCCGTTTGTTGCTTCATGCGGGCATCGTAAGGAGACAGCCGAGGCCGGCGGGGGCGCGTCCGCGCCCCGAAAGGGGCGCGGGGAACTGCGCGACCGGCCCCCACCGGCCCCCGCCGGCCTCCTCGCGGAGCGCTATGCGTCGCCGCCCGCCGCGCCCGGGTGAGCCGCCGTCACGTCGAGCAGCTGGTACCGGTCGATGGCCTGCTTCAGCACCGAGCGGTCCAGCCTGCCCTCGCGGGCCAGCTCGGTCAGCACCGCGACCACGATCGACTGCGCGTCGATGTGGAAGAAGCGGCGCGCCGCGCCCCGGGTGTCGGCGAAGCCGAAGCCGTCGGCGCCCAGCGACTGGTACGTGCCCGGCACCCAGCGCGCGATCTGGTCCGGAACCGATCGCATCCAGTCGGACACGGCCACGAACGGACCCTCGGCGCCGCTCAGCTTCCGCGTCACGTACGGGGTGCGCTGCTCCTCCTCCGGGTGGAGCAGGTTGTGCTCCTCGCAGGCCACGGCCTCGCGGCGCAGCTCGTTCCAGGAGGTGGCGGACCAGACGTCGGCCTTCACGTTCCAGTCCTCGGCGAGGATCCGCTGCGCCTCCACGGCCCACGGGACCGCCACGCCGGACGCCATGATCTGCGCCGGGAGCGTGCCCGCCGTGCCCGCGCTGATCCGGTGGACGCCCTTGAGGATGCCCTCGACGTCCACGTCGGCCGGCTCGGCCGGGTGCTGGATCGGCTCGTTGTAGACGGTCAGGTAGTAGAAGACGTCCTCGCCGTGGGGGTGCTCGGCGTCGCCGCCGTACATACGGCGCAGGCCGTCCTGGACGATGTGCGCGATCTCGTACGCGTACGCCGGGTCGTAGGCGACGCAGGCCGGGTTCGTCGAGGCCAGCAGCTGGGAGTGGCCGTCCGCGTGCTGGAGGCCCTCGCCGGTCAGGGTCGTACGGCCGGCGGTCGCGCCCAGTACGAAACCGCGCGCCAGCTGGTCGGCCATCTGCCAGAACTGGTCACCGGTGCGCTGGAAACCGAACATCGAGTAGAAGACGTAGACCGGGATGAGCGGCTCGCCGTGCGTGGCGTAGGCCGAGCCCGCCGCGATCAGGGAGGCCGTGCAGCCCGCCTCCGAGATGCCGTCGTGCAGCATCTGGCCGGTCGGCGACTCCTTGTAGGCGAGCAGCAGGTCGCGGTCGACCGCCTCGTACTGCTGGCCGAGCGGGTTGTAGATCTTCGCGCTCGGGAAGAAGGAGTCCATGCCGAACGTGCGGTACTCGTCCGGCGCGATCAGCACGAAGCGACGGCCGATCTCCTTGTCCCGCATGAGGTCCTTGAGAAGGCGCACAAAGGCCATCGTCGTCGCGATGGACTGCTGGCCGGTGCCCTTCTTCACGGTCGCGTACGTCTTGTCGTCCGGCAGCGCGAGCGGCTGGGAGCGCACCACGCGCGTCGGGACGTACCCGCCGCACTTGCTGCGCTGGTCGTGCATGTACTGGATCTCCTCCGAGTTCCGGCCCGGGTGGTAGTACGGCGGCGGGCCGGACTCCAGCTCCTTGTCGGAGATCGGCAGGTGCAGGCGGTCGCGGAAGCCCTTGAGGTCGTCGACCGTCAGCTTCTTCATCTGGTGCGTGGCGTTGCGGCCCTCGAAG
The DNA here is from genome assembly GCF_055583825.1 of Streptomyces sp. NPDC104367. Classification (NCBI taxonomy): domain Bacteria; kingdom Bacillati; phylum Actinomycetota; class Actinomycetes; order Kitasatosporales; family Streptomycetaceae; genus Streptomyces; species Streptomyces sp. NPDC104367. The sequence goes on from NZ_JBVJND010000011.1 coordinate 141,880, forward strand.
TTCGGGCCCAGCGTCCAGCCCTTGATCGTCTTGGCCAGGATGACCGTCGGCTGGCCCCTGTGCTCCGTGGCCGCCTTGAACGCCGCGTAGATCTTGCGGTGGTCGTGGCCGCCGCGGCCCAGGTGCAGGATCTGGTCGTCGGTCATGTTCGCGACCATCGCGCGCAGCCGGTGGTCGTCGCCGAAGAAGTGCTCGCGGATGTACGCGCCGGACTCGGTGGCGTAGGTCTGGAACTGGCCGTCGGGGGTCGTGTTCATCCGGTTGACGAGGACGCCGTCGCGGTCCTGGGCGAGCAGCGGGTCCCAGGTGCGGTCCCAGACCAGCTTGATCACGTTCCAGCCGGCGCCGCGGAACTGCGACTCCAGCTCCTGGATGATCTTGCCGTTGCCGCGCACCGGGCCGTCCAGCCGCTGCAGGTTGCAGTTGACGACGAAGGTCAGGTTGTCCAGGCCCTCGCGGGCGGCGATGGACAGCTGGCCGAGCGACTCGGGCTCGTCCATCTCGCCGTCGCCGAGGAACGCCCAGACGTGCGACTTGGAGGTGTCGGCGATGCCGCGCGCCTGCATGTAGCGGTTCATCCGGGCCTGGTAGATCGCGCCCAGGGGGCCGAGGCCCATGGAGACCGTCGGGAACTCCCAGAAGTCCGGCATGGAGCGCGGGTGCGGGTAGCTGGAGAGGCCGTCCGGGTACTTCGACTTCTCCTGGCGGAAGCCGTCCAGCTGCTGCGCGGTGAGCCGGTCCAGGAGGAACGCGCGGGCGTAGATGCCGGGGGAGGCGTGACCCTGGAAGAAGACCTGGTCGCCGCCGTCGCCCCCGTCCTTGCCGCGGAAGAAGTGGTTGAAGCCGACGTCGTAGAGGGAGGCGGAGGAGGCGAAGGTGGCGATGTGGCCGCCGACCCCGATGCCCGGCCGCTGGGCCCGGGAGACCATCACGGCCGCGTTCCAGCGGGTCGCGTTCAGGACCTTGCGCTCGATCTCCTCGTTGCCCGGGAAGAAGGGCTCGGCGCGGGTCGGGATCGTGTTCACGTAGTCCGTGCTGCGCATCTCGGGTACCGCCACCCGCCGCTCGCGGGCGCGCTCGATCAGGCGGAGCATCAGATAGCGGGCCCGCTCCCGGCCGCGCTCGTCCACGGCGGCGTCGAGCGAGTCGAGCCACTCCTGGGTTTCCTCGGGGTCGAAGTCAGGAACCTGACTCGGAAGGCCGCCAATGATGATCGGGTTGCGATCGGATCCGGAAGCCACGCTGTTCCTTACCTGTCAGAGGGGCACTGATTCCCTGCTTTTCCCTGCGTTTCCCCGCACCGCTGTCCATCGTCCACCCCGGGACAGCACGCGTCATCTCTACCGCGAGGTAACTCGGGACCGGCCAAAACGCAACGATACGCCCGAGGTGTGACGCGCTTGGCAAACTCGTTCGACCGTCGTATGTGAGGATGATTCCGAAAGGCGCATTGCGGGCAAAAGGGAGTGGTGTGCGCCACACCCTTCCGCGATACGGTGCCGGGAGTTGCGGCGACACGGCCGGGATCGTCACCGTTTCGGCGGTCTGAACGGCCGGGTACTTGCGCGATCCGTCCCGCCCGTGTGGACTACGGCCAATGCTTCGCGCACGCGCGTGGCTGAGTTCATCACCAAGACATGATCAGGAGGCAACCCGTGAGCGCGACCGCGGACCACGCGGAGGAGCGGACCACCCCTGCCGTCAGGCTGGGGTTCCAGCCAGACCAGGTGGTCCAGGAGATCGGCTACGACGACGACGTCGACCAGGAACTCCGCGAGTCCATCGAAGAGACCATCGGCGGCGAGCTGATGGACGAGGACTACGACGACGTGGCCGACGCCGTGGTGCTCTGGTTCCGTGAGGACGACGGCGACCTGACGGACGCGCTGGTCGACGCCCTCGGCTACCTCGAAGAGGGTGGCTCGATCCTGCTGCTGACGCCGAAGACCGGCCGCGACGGCTACGTCGAGCCGAGCGACATCGGCGAGGCGGTCACGACCGCCGGCCTCTCGCAGACCAAGAGCGTCAGCGTCGGCAAGGACTGGAACGCCAGCCGCCTGAACACGCCGAAGGGCGCGGCCAAGAAGCGCTGACCGCCCCACCCGTGGACGGACCGGACTCCCGGTCCGTCCACGGGCCCGCCGTGATCGCCCCCGAGGGTCGCCGCATAGGGTGGTCTCACCCGAACAGGCCCTTACGAAGGGATGCACCACGATGGCGATCCAGGTCGGCGACAAGGCACCCGACTTCGAGCTCAAGGACAACCACGGCCGGACCGTGAGGCTGTCCGACTTCCGGGGCGAGAAGAACGTGGTGCTCCTCTTCTACCCCTTCGCCTTCACCGGCGTCTGCACCGGTGAGCTGTGCGAGCTGCGCGACAACCTCCCGAAGTTCGCGGACCGCGACACCCAGCTGCTCGCCGTCTCGAACGACTCCGTCCACACCCTGCGCGTCTTCGCCGAGCAGGAGGGTCTGGAGTACCCGCTGCTGAGCGACTTCTGGCCGCACGGCGAGGTCTCGCGCGCCTACGGCGTCTTCGCCGAGGACAAGGGCTGCGCCGTCCGCGGCACCTTCGTCATCGACAAGGAGGGCGTCGTGCGCTGGACCGTGGTCAACGCGCTCCCGGACGCCCGCGATCTCGGCGCGTACGTGACGGCGCTCGACGCCCTGTAGGCCGGGTGGGTCCCCTAGGGGGCGACACCCGGTGATTCTTCGGGGTCCAGGGCCTGCGGGGTGCGGGAACCCGTCACTAGGATCGAGACGTTGATCCGGTATCCGAAGCACCACTGGGGCTCCCCGCCCCTGGACACCACATGGGAGGACTCGTGGGAGTCAGTCTCAGCAAGGGCGGCAACGTATCGCTGACGAAGGAGGCCCCCGGCCTGACCGCGGTCCTCGTCGGTCTCGGGTGGGACGTCCGGACCACCACCGGCACCGACTTCGACCTGGACGCCAGCGCGCTGCTGCTGAACTCGGCGGGCAAGGTCGCCAGCGACCAGAACTTCGTCTTCTTCAACAACCTCAAGAGCCCCGACGGCTCGGTGGAGCACACCGGCGACAACCTCACCGGTGAGGGCGAGGGCGACGACGAGGCGATCAAGGTCAACCTGGCCGCGGTCCCCGCCGACGTCGACAAGATCGTGTTCCCGGTGTCGATCTACGACGCCGACAACCGCCAGCAGTCCTTCGGGCAGGTCCGCAACGCGTTCATCCGTGTGGTGAACCAGGCCGGCGGTGCCGAGATCGCCCGCTACGACCTGTCCGAGGACGCCTCGACGGAGACCGCCATGGTCTTCGGCGAGCTGTACCGCAACGGCGCCGAGTGGAAGTTCCGCGCCATCGGCCAGGGCTACGCCTCGGGCCTGCGCGGCATCGCCCAGGACTTCGGCGTCAACGTCTGAGCCGTCCGGACGCCCCGGCCGCCCCCGAGGACCGGCGTCCGGGCCGTTCGAAAGTCCGCTCTGTCCGGCGCCGCACCGTTTACGGTCGGCGCCGGACGCGCAGGACAACCGGAGAAGCACCGCTAGGGGAGGACCAGCACAATGGGCGTCACACTCGCCAAGGGAGGCAATGTCTCCCTCTCCAAGGCCGCACCGAACCTCACCAACGTCATGATCGGACTCGGCTGGGACGCCCGCTCCACCACCGGCGCCCCCTTCGACCTGGACGCCAGCGCCCTGCTGTGCCAGGGCGGACGGGTGCTCGGCGACGAGTGGTTCGTTTTCTACAACCAGCTCACGAGCCCGGACGGCTCGGTGGAGCACACCGGCGACAACCTCACCGGTGAGGGCGAGGGCGACGACGAATCGATTCTGGTCGATCTGCCCAAGGTCCCGGAGGGCTGCGACAAGATCGTCTTCCCGGTCTCCATCCACATGGCCGACGAGCGCGGCCAGACCTTCGGCCAGGTCTCCAACGCGTTCATCCGGGTGGTCAACCAGGCCGACGGCCAGGAGCTCGCCCGCTACGACCTCAGCGAAGACGCCTCCACCGAGACCGCCATGATCTTCGGCGAGCTCTACCGCTACCAGGGCGAGTGGAAGTTCCGCGCCGTCGGCCAGGGCTACGCCTCCGGGCTGCGGGGCATCGCGCTCGACTTCGGCGTGAACGTCTCATAGGACCTTCACAGCCGGATGTGGGGGCCACCCCACCCACAGGACGCCCGGGCCCTCTAGAATCCGGTCAACAGTGAGTAAAGCCGAGTACGGCGCGGGGGAGAGCATCCCCGGACTCCGTCGGGGCGGTACCCCCAAAAAACGATTGGGTAGCCAGTGCTTCTGAAAACCTTCGGCTGGTCGTTCGCGATCACCGCGCTCGGCCTGGTCGCCGCGGTCTTCTACGGGGGGTGGGAGGCCTTCGGCATCGTGGCCATCCTCGCCGTCCTCGAGATCTCCCTGTCGTTCGACAACGCGGTCGTCAACGCCGGGATCCTGAAGAAGATGAACGCCTTCTGGCAGAAGATCTTCCTCACGGTCGGCGTGCTCATCGCGGTCTTCGGCATGCGGCTGGTCTTCCCGGTCGTCATCGTCGCGGTCACCGCGAAGATGGGCCCCGTCGAGGCCGTCGACCTCGCGCTCAACAACAAGGACCGCTACCAGGAGCTCGTCACCGACGCGCACCCGGCGATCGCCGCCTTCGGTGGCATGTTCCTGCTGATGATCTTCCTCGACTTCATCTTCGAGGACCGTGACATCCAGTGGCTGCGCTGGATCGAGCGCCCGCTCGCCAAGCTCGGCAAGGTCGACATGCTGGCGGTCTGCATCGCGCTGATCGTCCTGCTGATCACCTCCTTCACCTTCGCCACCCATGCCCACCAGCACGGCGGCGGCCACGTCGACAAGGCGCAGACGGTCCTGATCGCCGGTATCGCCGGCCTGATCACCTACATGATCGTCGGCGGTCTCTCCGGGTTCTTCGAGGACCGCCTCGAAGCCGAGGAGGAGCGCGAGCACGAGGAGGAGGAAGAGGCCGAGCGCACCGGCAGGCAGAAGTCGCCCGTCCTGCTGGCCGGCCAGGCCGCGTTCTTCATGTTCCTCTACCTGGAGGTCCTGGACGCGTCCTTCTCCTTCGACGGCGTGATCGGCGCCTTCGCCATCACCAACGACATCGTGCTGATGGCGCTGGGCCTGGGCATCGGCGCGATGTACGTCCGCTCGCTCACCGTCTACCTGGTCCGCCAGGGCACCCTCGACGACTACGTGTACCTGGAGCACGGTGCCCACTACGCGATCGGCGCCCTGGCCGTCATCCTGATGGTCACCATCCGGTACGAGATCAACGAGGTCATCACCGGCCTGGTCGGCGTCGTCCTGATCGCCTGGTCGTTCTGGTCCTCCGTGCGGCGCAACCAGCGGCTGGAGGCCGCCGAGGGAAAAGCGGGAGCGGACGAGAGGGCTGAGGTCTCGTCCGGCGTCTGACGGGCGGCCCGGAGACGCGACCGGGCCGAAAAGGAGGGTGTGACACCCTCCAGGTTGAGGAACGCTTCGTTCGGGGCGGCCGACTCGGTCGGCCGCCCCGTGGCGTCGGGAAGAGTCTCTGGGGGCGGGAATGGGTTTCTTCGACGGGCTGCGGGGCGGGAAGGCGGCCGAGTTCGACTCGGGCAGCGCCGCGTCCAACGCCATAGAGCTCACCAAGCGGCACCAGCAGGTGTCCCTCACCAAGCAGGGCGCGGCCACCGGCAACCTGCGCGTCAACCTGACCTGGCGGATGCGGACGCCGGACTTCGACGGCGCGCAGCGCACGAGCCTGTTCCGGCACCCCTTCAAGGCGCTCCGGCCGCCGGAGGTGCTCGGGCACGGGCAGAGCATGGTCAACGTCGACCTCGACCTCGGCGCGCTGTACGAGCTGTCCGACGGGACCAAGGGGGTCGTCCAGCCGCTCGGCGGCCTGCTCGGGGACGTGAACGCACCGCCGTACGTCAAGCTCAGCGGCGACGACCGGTTCGGGTCCGCGTCCGGCGAGACGATGTACGTCAACCTCGATCACCGGGACGACATCAAGCGGCTGCTGGTCTTCGTGTACATCTACGACCAGACACCGGCCTTCGACCGTACGCACGCGATCGTCACGCTCTACCCGAGCAACGGGCCGCGGATCGAGATCGGCCTGGACGAACGGCATCCGCAGGCGCGGTCCTGCGCGGTGGTGATGATCGAGAACGTGAAGGGCGAACTGGTCGTCCGGCGCGAGGTGAAGTTCGTCTACGGCTTCCAGGGCGAGCTGGACCGGCTGTACGGGTGGGGGCTCCAGTGGGGGCGGGGGTACAAGGCGAAGGCGGACAAGTAGTCCGCCTCCGGGCCCGGGAGGGTCACCGCCCGATGAACTGCGGCCCCTGCGGCGGCAGCCGGAAGTCCGTGTTCGGGACCGTCGTCACCGGGACGGGGGCCGGGGGCGGGTAGCCGTAGCCCGACGGGGCCTGCGGCTGGGGATAGCCGTAGGCCGGCTGGGCCGCCGAGGTGGGCTGGGGGTAGCCGTAGGCGGGCTGGGCGGGGACCGAGGTCGGCTGTTCCGGCGGCAGGGGCTGGGAGGGCGGGGGCTCCTCCATCGGCTCCGACTCGTCCACCGAGATGCCGAAGTCCGTCGCCAGGCCCTTGAGGCCGTTGGAGTAGCCCTCGCCGAGCGCGCGGAACTTCCAGCTCTCGCCCCTGCGGTACAGCTCGCCGCAGATCAGGGCCGTCTCGGCGCCGGTCTCCGGCTTGACGTCGAAATGGGCCAGCGGCTCGCCGTCGGGCACCGTGGCGTCGTACAGCAGGATGCGCAGGGAGGGTACGTGCTCGAACGGGATGCCGTCCGCCGACGCGACCAGGAGGATTCGGCCGACGCTGGGCTCGACACCGGGGAGATCTGTCTGGATCGTGTCGGTGAGGCCCTCGGCCACCCGCTTCTTGCCGAGCCGCCAGACCTTCCCGGAGGGGTGCCGGGGCTGGTTGTAGAAAACGAAGTCCTCGTCGGAGCGCACACGACCGTCGGGGCCGAGGAGCAGCGCCGAGGCGTCGACGTCAGGGACCCCCTGCCCGGGTGTCCAGTGCAGCACGGCCCGGACCGTGGTGACATCCAGCGGGACGTTCGACCCCTTCAGCATCGCGTGCGTCATGCGGTCATCCTGCCCTCTAGGTGCTGGTCACGACAATGCGGGGGCCCCCGCGACCGACACGGGCGGGTTACCTGAAATTCATGCCCGGCGGGAACCCTCGACATGGCTTTGTACGTACTATTACCGGCCACCCTTTACCCATTTCACAGGCTCGGCCCACGCCATGGGGGAGTTTTATGCGTCATTTCGGGCACATCGCCTCTGAGGTGCGACAGCGTCTCTTCCACCAGGAGCCGTGCGAGTTCACCGCCGACTCCCCGGCCCGGCTCCTCGCCGCGGCCCTGGGGGCCACGCTGTACAGCCCGGCCACCCGGCCGAAGCTCGCCGACGACATCGTCAAGCAGGCCGGGCTCGGCGTGGTCTCGATGGTGCTGTGCCTGGAGGACTCCATCGGCGACGAGGACGTGCCGGCCGGCGAGGAGAACCTCGTCCGGCAGTTCGCGGACCTCGCCGGGCGCGAGCGGGCCGGCGCGGAGCTCCCGCTGCTCTTCATCCGGGTGCGCGCACCCGAGCAGATCCCCGACCTGGTGCGGCGGCTGGGCGCGAGCGTGTCGCTGCTGTCCGGCTTCGTGTTCCCGAAGTTCACCGAGGAGCGCGGCATCCCCTTCCTCCAGGCACTGGACGGCGCCTCGGTGAGCAGCGGTCGCCGGCTCTTCGGGATGCCCGTCCTGGAGACACCGGAGCTGATGTACCGCGAGACGCGCGTCGACGCCCTGGAGGGCATCGCCCGCGCCGTCGACAAGTACCGCGACAAGGTGCTGGCGCTGCGCCTCGGGGTCACCGACTTCTGCTCCTCCTACGGGCTGCGGCGGGCCCCCGACATGACCGCCTACGACGTCCAGATCATCGCGTCCGTCATCGCCGACGTGGTGAACATGCTGGGGCGGGCCGACGGCACCGGATTCACGGTGACCGGGCCGGTGTGGGAGTACTTCCGGGTCCCCGAGCGCATGTTCAAGCCGATGCTGCGGTCCAGCCCCTTCCTGGAGGGCGAGGCCGTGGAGCTGCGCGAGCGGCTGATCGAGCACGCCATGGACGGGCTGCTGCGGGAGATCTCCCTGGACCAGGCCAACGGGCTGCTCGGCAAGACGTGCATCCACCCGTCCCACGTCATCCCCGTGCACGCGCTGTCGGTCGTCAGTCACGAGGAGTTCTCCGACGCCCAGGACATCCTGAGGCCGGAACGCGGCGGCGGGGGTGTACTCCGGTCGGCCTACACGAACAAGATGAACGAGGTGAAGCCGCACCGGGCCTGGGCCGAGCGGACCATGCTCCGTGCCGAGGTGTTCGGCGTCGCCAACGAGGACGTCGGCTTCGTGGAGCTGCTCGCCGCCGGGATACCCGGGTGACGAGCCCTAGGGGACGACACGAGGAACCCATGAACATCGCAGTGAACCAAGGGGTCTGGTCCGGCAGCTGGGTCGCCGAGCGCCTCGGCGTCGAACTGGTGGGCGACGACGGCCTCACGGCCCTGCTGGGCCTCGCCCTGCGCCGCAACCCCAAGCGGGCCCACCTGCTGGTCTCCAACGTGCTCGGCAAGCACGTCCCGCAGTCCCCGTCCGTGGTCTACGGCCACGGCTTCGCCCTGGGCCGCCGGGTCCGCGACCTGCTCGGGGAGCGGGAGGCGGGGCGGGCCGTCGTCCTCGGGTACGCCGAGACGGCCACGGGCCTGGGCCACTCGGTGGCGGACGGGGTCGGTCTCGCCCCGTACCTGCACTCCACGCGCCGCCCGGTCGCCGGGGTCGAGCCCGCGGGCGGCTTCGAGGAGTCTCACTCGCACGCGACCTCGCACCTGCTGCTGCCGGAGGACCCCGCCCTGCTCTGCGGCGAGGGCCCGCTGATCCTCGTCGACGACGAGTTCTCCACCGGCAACACGGTCCTGAACACGATCCGCGACCTCCACGCCCGCTATCCGCGGAAACGTTACGTCGTGGTGGCTCTGGTCGATATGCGCTCACCGGCCGACGCGGAGCGGCTGACGTCGTTCGCCGCGGAGATCGGCGCCCGGGTGGACCTGGTGGCGGCGGCGTCGGGGACGGTGAAGCTGCCGGAGGGCGTCCTGGAAAAGGGACAGGAACTGGTGGCCCGGTACGAGGAGGGCGGCGGGGCGGGTGCGGCGCCGTCCGGCCCGCGCGCGACCGGCGACCGCACGACCCCCCACGCGCCGCACCTCACCCGCGTCGACCTGCACTGGCCCCACGGCCTTCCCGACGGCGGCCGGCACGGCTTCACCCCGGCCCACCGGATGCGCCTGGAGTCGGCCCTGCCCACCATGGCCGCGAGGCTCGCCGAGGCGCTGCCGCCCGGCACCCGCCGGGTCCTGACGCTCGGCTTCGAAGAGCTGATGTACGCCCCCCTCCGGGTCGCCCGCGAGCTGGAGGCGCTGGTGGCCGCCGAGGTGCGGTACTCCACCACCACCCGCTCGCCCGTCCTGGCCGTCGACGACCCCGGCTACGCCATCCGCACCCGCCTCGTCTTCCCGGCCCACGACGACCCCGCCGACGGCCCCGGCGACCGCTACGCGTACAACGTCGCCGGCGCCGGCTTCGACGCGGTCGTCCTGTTCGTCGACTCGGCCGGCGACACCCCCGAACTGCATGCCCCCGACGGTCTGCTGGCCCGGCTCGGCGAGCATGCCCCGCACGTCCTGCTCGCGGTCGTACCGTCGTACGCTCCCGCACCGACCGAAGAGAGCCCCGCCATGCTGCCCGAGCCCCTCCGCGGCCCCGCCTTCTCCTCGTACCCGCCGGAGGACGTCGGCTGGCTGCTCCAGGACCTCTCGGACGTCACGCTGGAGGCGCCCACCGAGGAGCGCGAGGAGGCGATCCAGAGCGGCGGCGCGCACTACGCCGAGTCGCTGCCGGTGGAGTACCAGCCGAGCGAGCGGTACCAGGCCCTCTTCCACGCGGCCCTGGAGACCTCGGCCGCGCGGATCGCGCGGGCCGTCGGCGTCGTCACCGAGACCGTGATGGCCGAGCGGTCGCCGCGCCCCGTCCTGGTGTCGCTGGCCCGGGCCGGGACCCCGGTGGGCGTGCTGATGCGCCGCTGGGCGCAGTTCCGCTACGGCACCGACCTGCCGCACTACGCCGTGTCCATCGTGCGCGGCCGCGGCATCGACGCCAACGCGCTGCGCTGGCTGGCCGCGCACCACGACCCGCGGGACGTCGTCTTCGTGGACGGCTGGACCGGCAAGGGCGCCATCACCCGGGAACTCGCCGACGCGATCGAGGAGTTCCAGGAGCGGGAGGGCGTCTCCGGTTTCGACCCGGAGATCGCGGTGCTCGCCGACCCCGGCTCGTGCGTGCGGACGTACGGCACCCGGGAGGACTTCCTGATCCCCTCCGCCTGCCTCAACTCGACCGTCTCCGGGCTGATCTCGCGGACCGTGCTGCGGACCGACCTGGTGGGGCCGCACGACTTCCACGGCGCCAAGTTCTACCGCGAGCTGGCCGGGGCCGATGTGTCGGTGGCCTTCCTGGACGCGGTCGCCGCCCGGTTCGGCGAGGTCGTGGACGCGGTGGACGCGGCCGTGAAGGAACTCGTCGTCGCCGACCGCACGCCGACCTGGGAGGGCTGGGCGGCCGTCGAGCGGATCAGCGAGGAGTACGGCATCCACGACGTGAACCTCGTCAAGCCGGGCGTCGGCGAGACCACCCGGGTGCTGCTGCGCCGGGTGCCCTGGAAGATCCTGGCCCGGGCCGGGGCGGGGGCCGACCTCGACCATGTGCGGCTGCTGGCGGAGCAGAGAGGGGTACCGGTGGAGGAGGTCGGCGAACTGCCGTACACCTGTGTCGGGTTGATCCACCCGAAGTACACGCGCGGCGCGACCGGGGCCGACGGCCGGGCGGTGAACGTCTGATGCCGGTGCTGGTGGCGAGCGACCTCGACCGGACGCTGATCTACTCCTCGGCGGCCCTCGCGCTGACCATGCCGGACCCGCGGGCGCCCCGGCTGCTCTGCGTCGAGGTGCACGAGAGCAGGCCGCTGTCGTACATGACGGAGACGGCGGCGCGGCTGCTGACCGAACTCGGGGACGAGGCGGTCTTCGTGCCGACGACCACCCGGACGCGCAAGCAGTACCAGCGGATCAACCTGCCGGGTCCGCAGCCGGAGTTCGCGATCTGTGCCAACGGCGGGCACCTGCTGGTGGACGGGGTCACCGACGCGGACTGGCACGCCGGGGTGCAGGCGCGGCTGGCCGCGGAGTGCGCGCCGCTGGCGGAGGTCCAGGACCACCTGCTGCGGACGGCCGACCCGGTGTGGCTGCGCAAGCACCGGGTCGCCGAGGACCTGTTCGCCTACCTCGTGGTGGAGCGGGAGCTGCTGCCGGAGGAGTGGGTGAAGGCCCTGGCGGTGTGGGCCGAGAACCGCGGGTGGACGGTGTCGTTGCAGGGGCGGAAGATCTACGCCGTGCCGAAGCCGCTGACCAAGAGCGCGGCGATGCGCGAGGTCGCGCGCCGGACCGGGGCCGAACTGACCCTGGCGGCGGGGGACTCGCTGCTCGACGCCGATCTGCTGCTCGCCGCGGACCGGGGGTGGCGGCCGGGGCACGGGGAGCTGGCCGACGTCGAGTGGACCGGCCCGGCGATCGGCGCGCTGCCCGAGCGGGGGGTGCTCGCGGGGGAGCGGATCCTGCGGGAGTTCCTCAAGGGGGTGCGGGGAGCGGGGGCCTAGCGCGCGTCCCCGCACCGCGGGTCAGCCGCAGCAGCCTCCGCCGCAGCAGCCGCCGCCTGCGCTCGGGGCACCGCCTGCGCTCGCGGCGCCGCCGGGCGAGGAGGCCGAAGCGGTCCCTCCCACCGCCACCGTCGACAGCAGCTTGACCGTGTCGTCGTGGCCCTCGGGGCAGGACGCCGGGGCCGCGGACTCGGCCATGGGGCGGGACAGTTCGAAGGTGTCGCCGCAGGTGCGGCAGCGGTACTCGTAGCGGGGCATGAGGACAGGCTAACGGCTGTCACGTCGAAGTGATGGGCATCACTGCACCTCAGAATTTCATGAGTGTTCCATTCTGTCCGATACTTGTGAGGAGATATTGAAAAGAACGCTGATAATTTAAGCTGGCCGCGAGGGAGCTGAAAGACCGGGGAAGTGGGGGGCTCGCAGCGCCGCGTTCACCGCGGCCGACGCCGCCCACTGTGTCTCACCGCGCGCGCAAGACCGAGTCGCGAGGGGAGACACAGTCGTGACGGACGCGAAGGGGCGGCCGAACGACCCGGAGGACGGCCGTGACCAGGCCGGGCCTCGGGGCGAGAAGCCGTTCGAACCGGACGCCACCCTGCATCTGAAGGTCGACGGCCTGCGGGCGGAGCACGCTCCGCGGCAGAAGGGCGACGACGCTCAGCGTGCCCAGGAGGCCGCACGCCGGAAGGCGGAAGCTCTGTGGCGCGAGCGGCGCGCCGGGCGGACCGAGGGGGCCGACGGCGCCAAGTCGGCTGCGGACAAGGGGGGTCGGCGCAAGAAGCCGGAGCCGCCACGGCATGACGAGACGCTGCATCTGAAGGTCGCCGAGCTGCGGTCGGACGTCACGATGCAGATCCGGGTGCTCGAACAGCCGCTTCCGGAACCGGAGTCGGCGGCCGCGGGCAGCAGGGCCGAGCGGCGGCGCAGCGCGCGGCCGACGCCGCGGGAGCGGGCCGCCGGTGTCCGCGAACGCCTCGGGGCCCTCGTGGGGCCCCGGTTGGAACCGCTGCTGCCGTACCTGCGGAAGCTGAGACCCGCCTACCCGCGGCCCGGCCGGACCGGCTGGCGGCGCTGGCTGCCGTCCTGGCGGCAGTGGCTGGGGGCCTGGCTCGGCGGCGTCGGGCTGACGGGGCTCTTCCTCGTCGCCGCCTATGCGGCCACGGACATTCCTTCCAATCTCAACACCTATGCCACCCAGCAGGACAATGTCTACTTCTGGTCCGACGGCACCCCGATGGCCCGGACCGGATGGGTGCAGCGCCAGGACATGCCGCTGAAGGACATCCCCACCGACGTGCGCTGGGCGGTGCTCGCGGCGGAGAACGAGAGTTTCTACTCCGACCCCGGCATCTCGGTGAAAGGCATAACCCGCGCCCTGTGGCGGACGGTCGGACAGGGGGACACCGAAGGTGGCTCCACTATTACCCAGCAATACGTGAAAAACGTCTATCTCACGCAGAATCAGACCGTTAGTCGTAAATTCACCGAAGCCATGATCTCCCTCAAGCTCGACAACAAGATGAGCAAGGACCAGATCCTGGAGGGCTACCTCAACACCAGCTGGTTCGGCCGGGGGACCTACGGCATCCAGCGCGCCGCGCAGGCCTACTACGGCAAGGACGTCGGCAAGCTGAACGCCAGCCAGGCCGCCATGCTCGCCTCGCTGCTGAAGGGCGCCGGGCTCTACGATCCGACGCTCAGCCAGGCCAACCACCAGCGGGCGGTGGAGCGCTGGTCCTGGATCCTGGACCGGATGGTCAAGATCGGCAAGCTCTCGCCGGCCGAGCGGGCCAAGTACAAGACGTTCCCCGAGCCGCTGTCGACCAACAAGGTCTACGACACCGGCAGCCAGAGCGACTACCTCGTGGAACTGGCGCAGCAGTACGCCAAGAAGGCCGCGCACATCTCCGACAAGCAGTTCGACCTGGGCGGCTACCAGATCTACACGACCTTCGACCGCAAGAAGGAGGCCACGCTCACCAAGGCCGTCACCCAGGCCCGCAAGGCGGCCCAGGAGAGCGACCCCGGGCTCGCGAAGGCCGCGCACTACGGCGCCGCCTCGGTCGACACCTCCGGACGGATCGTCGCCGTCTACGGCGGCCCGGACCACCGCACGCAGGGCTACAACGAGTCCAACGCGACCACCGTCCCGGCCGGCACCGCCTTCCTGCCGTTCGTGTACGCGGCCGGACTGCAGAACGGCGTCCACAAGGAGCGCGGCGGCGCCGTCACCGACGTCCTGCCCGGAACGCTCTACGACGGGGACGACAAGGTGTCGGTCACGACACCGGACGGGCCGTACTGGGACCGCAGCGGCAAACAGGTCCACGCCGACAACGACGACGGGAAGTCGTACGGGCAGATCAGCCTCTTCCAGGCCCTCGCGCAGTCGGTGAACACGCCGTTCATGCAGCTCGGCATGGACACCGGGCTCGACAAGGTGCGGTCCACCGCGGTGGCCTCCGGGCTGCTCTCCGAGAGCATGGGGGCACAGGTGCCCGCGCTGTCCATGGGCAGCTCCACCCCCAGCGCGATCCGGATGGCGAACGGGTACGCCACCTTCGCCGCCGGCGGCAGCCACACCGAGCCGTACTCGGTCTCCAAGATCACCCGCAACGGCGCGAAGGTCGCCCTGGACACCCCGAAGCCGACCCGAGCCGTCCGCGACGACGTGGCCCGGGACGTCGAGCTGGCGCTCACCGAGTCGTTCCGGCTGGCCCATCCGGCCGCCGCGGGCGGCACCCAGGCGGCCGGGAAGGCCGGCACCACCCACGCGACCGGAAAGGACACCGCCTCCTGGTACACCGGCACGGTCTCCTCCGTGACGACGTCGGTCGTCCTCTACCGCATCGACCTGAACAAGTCCCTGGAGCCGCTCCCGCTCAAGGGACTGGACGGAACCGGCGCCGACAACGTCCCGTACACGGTCTGGGCACAGGCCATGGGCCTTGGCTGACCTCCGAGGCCCCGACGCTCCCCATGCCACCCACCCGCAGAATGAGCCCCGCATGAAGCCCCGCACGAAGTCGACAACCGGCGGCCGTCGCCGCAAGGCGCGAGCCCGTGGCCGCCGTCCCGCCCGTCCGGAGTTCCTGACCCTGGCCGCCTTCCTGGTCGTGGCCTCCCTCGTCGCGGGTTATCTGGTGCTCACCAGACAGGACGAGACCACCCCCACCGCCTCCGGCACCAGGAAGGCCAGCCCGTCGGCGTCCGCGTCACCGAAGTGGGACGGCAAGACCAAGGTCCTCGGCGACGGCTCCACCTCGTACACCGGGCCGCAGAAGGGCCAGTTGAAGCCGGAGAAGCTCAAGCCCGGTGAGAAGCCGCCCCAGTTCGTGGTCTTCTCCTGGGACGGCGCCCTGGAGGGCGACGACCATCTCTTCTCGCACTACCGGGAGATGGCCAAGGAGTACAACGCCCACATGACCTTCTTCCTCACCGGCATCTACCTGCTGCCCAAGAGCAAGAAGAGCCTCTACACCGGGCCGATGCACCAGCCCGGCGACGCCGCCATCGACTACGCCACCGACGAGCACATCCGCACCACGCTGGAGCAGCTGCGCGAGGCGTACGACCAGGGCAACGAGATCGGCACCCACTTCAACGGCCACTTCTGCGAGGCCAAGGGCGGCGGCGACTGGAGCGTCGCCCAGTGGAAGAGCGAGATCGACCAGTTCTACAAGTTCACCGAGAACTGGAAGACCAACACCGGCTTCACGGACATCCCCGCCCTGCCCTTCGACTTCAAGCAGGAGGTCGCCGGCGGCCGCGCCCCCTGCCTGGAGGGCCAGCCCAACCTGCTCAAGGCCCTGAAGAAGTACGGCTACAACTGGAAGTACGACGCCAGTTCCCCCGGCGACCTGCAGATCTGGCCCTCGAAGAAGGACGGCGTCTGGAACTTCCCGCTCCAGATGCTGCCGTACGGCGACAAGATCCAGTCCCTCTCGATGGACTTCAACTTCCTCTACAACCAGTCCGACGGCGAGACCGACGGCGACCCGGCCCAGTACGCCACCTGGCAACAGCAGACCGTCGACGCCTACATGAACGGCTTCAACCGCGTCTACTACGGCAGCCGCGCCCCGCTGTTCATCGGCAACCACTTCGAGAGCTGGAACGGCGGCATCTACATGAAGGCCATCGACCAGATCATCCCGAAGATATGCACCAAGAAGGGCGTCAAGTGCGTTTCCTTCAAGGAGCTTTCCGACTGGCTCGACGCCCAGGACCCGGAGACCCTGACCCGGCTGCGCAGCCTGGACCCGGCGCAGGCACCGGCGGACTGGTCGACCGTCGTCAAGTGAGGCGCGCGGAGGGCAGGTTCCGGTTCCATAACCCTCTTCACAGCAGTCTCACACGCCGTGCGAAGATGCCGTCGCCCGGTTAGGTGTACCGGCGTAGAGGGGAACAGCATTGAAATCCAGAAAACTGAGCCGTAAGAGGAGCCGTGCGGCCATAGTCACGGCGGCGGCCGCGTCGGTCGTCGCCGGCGTCGCCCTCGTGCCCAACTGGAGCGCGGGCGCGGCCGTCGTCGACGACCCGACCGTGGACGCCGCGACCAAGGCGACCTTCCAGAAGCTGGCCGACGCGGTCTTCACCGACCGCACCCAGGCCCTTGTCTCCGGGGGCACGAAGAAGCAGACCACTTCTCGCTTCTCCGGAGACGTACGGCTCTCCAGCAAGCAGTCCCGCGCGGAGAGTTCCGCGCTGAACCAGCTGCGCGGCCGTCAGAACAGCATCGCCGAGCTCGGCGAGAAGTACAGCGCCGGCAGCACCCGGGTCACGCTCGACGCGACCCGGGTCACCGGCCGCACCGCCAAGGCCGACGTCACCGAGACCACGACGCTGACCTACGCGAAGGCCGCCGGCAACGAGCCGAAGAGCACCGGCTTCCAGTCCCACCACGAGCTGACCTTCAAGGCGGACCGGCAGGGCACCTGGCAGCTGACCGCGATCAAGGACACCGACGACGGCGGCCTCGCCGTCAACACGCTGTCCAAGCCGTCCGTGAAGGCGCCGACCACCGCCGACGACGGCAACACCACGCCGGACGCCCCGCGCGCGGCCACCACCCGCAACCCGGCGGCCGTGCCGAAGACGCTGACCGGCGGCACGTACGACTACAAGGCCATGGCGGCCTACGCCGAGAAGTACTGGAACAACTACAACGCGGACTACCCGGACTTCAACGGCCACGGGGCGGGCGGCGACTGCACCAACTTCGTCAGCCAGTCCCTCAAGGCCGGCGGCTGGAAGCACGTCCCGGGCTACGTCTACGACTACACGAAGTGGTTCGGCAACGCCGACATCCAGTCGGACTCGTTCGTCGGCGTCAACGAGTGGTCCTGGTTCGCCCAGAACTCCAAGCGCACGACGGCGCTCGCCAACGTCTACCAGGCGGAGGTCGGCGACGTCATCCAGGTCGACTTCGACCGGGACGGGTCGAAGGACCACACGATGATCGTGACGTACAAGAGCAACGGCATCCCGTACGTCACGTACCACTCGAACAACACCTACCGCAGGTCGCTGGCGAGCCTCGTCGCGTCGTACCCGAACGCGTACTACTACGCCTACCGCACCTGACCGTCGGCCGCCGGTGTGGCCCGCTGCTCCGCCTCGGGGTGGCGGGCCCGCCAGTACGGGTTGTCGTGCGGCAGGTTGGTGCTGACCCGGCCGTACATCCCGAACACCATCAGCACGAGCCCGACGACGAAGCTGAACAGCACGTTCTGGATCCTGAAGGCCAGGAAGTTCGAGTCCGTGTCGAGCAGGCCGAGGAACAGGAAGCCGTTCAGGATGAACAGCACGCCGAGCACCATGTTCAGCGTGGACGCGAAGTTCCCGCCGATCACCATTCCGACGAAGAGCAGCAGCCCGACGCAGATCGACAGCACGCTCAGCGCGCCGTTGGTGTTCAGGCCGATCGCGGTGTTCCCGCCCGTGTCGAAGAAGCCGATGTTGTCGGTGAGCCCGAGGATCCCGAAGGCCAGCAGAAACAGGCCCATCAGGCCGGCCCCGATCCGGTAGACCTGGTTCAGACGGTGGTCGACGGGCAGCGCCTCGTCGAAGCTGATCTTCCGCCGCGTCCCCGAGTGCGTGACGTGTGAGGCCATCTCCGCCTCCTGGTGTCGAATGCGGACGAATGCGCTGGCCTACCCAATATCCGCCCGGAACGGCTCCGCGGCAAACGCCTCAGGCGCCGGTGCCGCGCTCCTCGCGGATCTGCGCGACCACCCGCGCCGCCGACTGCCGTACCGCTTCCGTCTCCGTCAGGAAGTGCCAGTAGTCCGGATGCCGCCCCTGCAACGACCCCACCGCCCGGTCCAGCCGCGCCACCGCGTCGTCCAGCGGCCGCGCGTGCCGCGGGTCGGGGCTGGCCCGCCCCGACATCGCCAGCCGCTGCGCGTCCCGGATCGCGAACCGGGTCCGCTCGGTCTCCGCCTGCGGATCCTTCTGCACGGCGTTCAGCCGGGTCAGCCGGTCACCGGCCGCCGACACCGCCTCGTCGGTGGTGCCCAGCAGCGCCCGCACGGTGGACAGCAGCGACGTCGCGTCCGCCCACTTCTGGGCGTCCCGCGCGGCCTGCGCCTCCCGCAGCTTCAGCTCGGCCTGCCCGACGTTCTCGGCGGCCTGCCGCGGCACCTGCTGGAGGTCCTGCCAGCAGGCCGCGGCGAACCGCCGCCGCAGCTCGCTGAGGACCGGGTCGACCTGCCCGGCCCGGGTGGTCAGCGCCTGCGCCCGGGTCCGCAGGCTCACCAGCCGGTGGTCGATCTCGGCGGCCTGCTCCGGCAGCCGCTCGGCCTCGACCCGGATCGCCTCGGCCTCCCGCTGCACCCGCCCGGCGCGCTCCAGGGTGGCCTGCGCGCCGTGCTGCCCGGCGCCCTGGTTGAGCCTGGTCAGCTCCGGGGCCAGGGCGGCGAGCCGGGCGGCCAGGTCGTCGGCCCTGAGCTGTGTCCGCCGTACGGCGTCCAGGGCGTTGCTGGCCGCCAGCAGCGCCTGCCGGGCCCGTTCCACGGCGGGCGCCAGCCGCGCCAGCTGCGTCTCCGCCTTGCCGAGCAGCGGCCCGAGGGACTCCCCGAACCGGTCCAGCTCCCGCTTGACGGTCACGAGCTCGTCCTTGGCGCGGGTGATCTCCGCCCGGGCCCGCGACGCGACGGCGGCCTCCAGGTCGTCCCGGTCCAGGTCGTGCGCGTCGATGGCCTGGATGTACCGGTCGCTCGTCTCGTCGATCCGGCGCCCCAGCGCCTCGAAGTCGGAGACGGCGCGGCGGGCCGCGGGCGAGTCGTCGACGGCGGAGATCGTCTCTATCGAGATCCGCAGATCCCGCTGGGCGGTGTCCAGCTCGTAGAACGCGGCCGCGGCGGCGTCCTTCGCCGCCTGCGCCTCGGCCCGCTGCCCCTCGGCCCGCCCCCCGAACCAGCGCCGGGTCCCGCCGCCCGCGAACGCCGCGGGCACGGCCAGCGCGGCCAGCAGCGGGAGCCCCACCAGGGTGAGGGCGTCCCGCAGGGCGGTGCCGCGCCGGGGCGGCGGGGGAGGCGCACACGACTGTCCGGGTGCCGTCGTTCTCGCCGTCACATCCCTCTCCCCGTGCCGCGGTCGCGCGCCCTGTGCTCTGGTGGTGCGTTCATTCTCCCACCCGGTAAGGACGAACACACGGGCCGGTCAGTTCGCGGCCGGTGTGATCATTTCCTCGCGGCGGCACGGCGGGCGGCGGCCCCCGGAAACGCAATTGCGGTACGGAGTCCGGGACAATGTAGGCTGTCGACTCGTCTCGGGTGCGTAGCTCAGGGGTAGAGCGCCTGCCTTACAAGCAGGATGTCGGCGGTTCGAAACCGTCCGCGCCCACACCGGTCGGAGGCCCTCCGCGTGATCGCGGGGGGCCTCCGTGCATCAGGACACCGGCCGGCCCCGCAGGAGCCGTCGGGCACGGGCGGAGACGGCTCTCACCGACGCGCGAACCGGGTGCCGTACGCCGCGAACCAGGCCCCGGGCCCGTAGACCACGATCTCCTCGAACGCCGGCTCACTCACGGGCTCACCCTTCTTGTTCACGAGGTGAGTCGCCCGGTACACGGCGAGGGCGCCGTGGGGGAGCAGCTCGTAGCAGTGCGTCTCCCGCTGCGTCTTGCTGACCTGGCGGTCCTCGAACTGGGCCACGGGGCGGCTGTGGTCGACGAACTCGATCTGTACGGTCATCCCGCGAACCTAGCGTCCGCCGCCGGGCGCGGGCGGGGGTTCGGGAGGCCCGGGTCGCGGTCCCGCGGTACGGGGGTGTGCCCGTCCGGCTCGGGTCGTCACCGGGCGACCTTGTGGACGGTGGTGTCCTCGGGGTCCAGCCGCCGTCCGTCCTCGGACAGCACTTCCAGCGGACGCAGGCGTCGTCCCTGACGGCGGTCGACCAGCTGTGAGTGGGATTCGCCGGGGGCGAAGAAGTTCTGCTCCCCCCACTGCCGCAGCGCCACGACGACGGGGAAGAGCGCCTCGCCCTTCGGGGTCAGCACGTACTCGCGGTAGGCGCTGCCGTCCGAGGCGGGCACGGATTCGAGGACGCCGCCGGCGACCAGGGTGCGCAGGCGTGCGGTGAGGATGTTCTTCGCCACGCCGAGGCTGCGCTGGAACTCCCCGAAGCGCCGGCTTCCGTCGAAGGCGTCCCGCACGATCAGCAGGGACCACCAGTCGCCGATCGCGTCCACCGACCGGGCGACCGGACAGTCGCTGTCGTCGAAGCGCGTCCTGGTCACCATGGCGTCCCTCTCTCACGACGGTTGCAACATGCTACCAAGGCGGTTACCGTCCCGCTGGTAGCAAGATGAAACCAGGTGTGCGGAGGAACGCTGATGCCCGGCAATGGTGAGGGCGAGTCGCGAGGGGTTGTGGCCCGAGGGGGCGAGTCGCGAGGGGGCGAGACACGCGGGATTGAGGCCCGAGGGGGCGAGGTCCGGAGCGGGGGTGGGGCCGCGTTCGTCCTGTCCCGCGGCACCGTCGTCCTGTTCGCCGTCGCCTGCGGGGCCGCGGTGGCCAACGTCTACCTCTCCCAGCCGCTCCTGGTGACCATGGGCCACGACCTCGCCATGAGCCCGGCGCTCGTCGGCGGGGTCGTCACCCTCACCCAGGTCGGATACGCGCTGGGACTCCTCTTCCTCGTGCCGCTGGGCGACGTGGCCGACCGCGGACGGATCGTCGTGGCCCAGCTGCTGCTCCTGGTGGCGGCGCTGGCCGTGGTGGCCGCCGCCCGCACGGCGGCGGTCCTGCTCGCGGGCATGGCCGCGGTGGGGCTCCTCGCGGTCGTCGCGCAGACGCTGGTGGCGTTCGCGGCCTCGCTCGCCCCTCCCCGCGAGCGCGGCCGGGTCGTCGGTCTGGTCACCAGCGGCGTGGTCGCCGGGATCCTGCTCGCCCGCACCGCGTCCGGCCTCATGGCCGATCTCGCGGGCTGGCGCTCCGTCTACCTCGCCTCGGCGTCGCTCACCGCCCTGCTCGCCCTGGTCCTGTACCGGGCTCTGCCGCGCCGCGGTGCCGCCCCTGCGCCGACCCTGCGCTACGGAAAACTGCTGCGCTCCACGGTCACCCTGTTCGCACGGGAGCGACTGCTGCGGATCCGGGCCCTGTTCGGACTGCTGGTCTTCGCCGCCTTCAGCACCCTCTGGAGCAGCGTCGCGCTGCCGCTCAGCGAGGCCCCGTACTTCCTGTCCCACGGCGCGATCGGGGCGCTGGGGCTGATCGGTGTCGCCGGAGCCCTGGCCGCGGCCGTGGCGGGCCGCCTGAACGACCGCGGACTCTCCCGGCGGACCACCGGCATCGCCCTGGCGCTGCTCGCCGCCTCGTGGCTGCCCCTGGCCTTCGCCCGCAGCTCGCTCTGGGCCCTGGCCCTCGGAGTGGTCCTTCTCGACCTCGCCGTGCAGGCGGTCCACGTCACCAACCAGACCCTGATCCACGCGCTGCACCCGGACGCGGGCGGCAGGCTGATCGGCGGGTACATGGTCTTCTACTCGATCGGCAGCGCCACCGGCGCCCTCGCCGCGACCTCCCTCTACGCCCTGGCCGGCTGGGGCGCCGTATGCGCCCTCGGCGCCGGGTTCAGCTGTCTCGGGCTCGTGCTGTGGGTCCTCACCCGGCGCGACGCCCCTGACCCCGCCGCCGAGGTCACCGCTCGCGGCACGGACCTGAGTCCCGTCGTCCGCCGAGTCCCGCCCGTTGTCGGCGCGCCGTCCGCGTGAGCGGGGTCATTGCTCGGCGTGGGCGTGCTTGAGGCTGCTGCGGGCGTCCGTGCGGTCCGGTGCCGTGACCGCGGCCCAGAAGCGGTGCCCGCTGACGAACACCGCGAGTTCGTGTTCGCGGCGGCGCAGTTTCTCCACCTCGGCCTGCTCGTCCTCGGTCCAGCCCGGGGAGGCGGGCCGCTCCACCTTGCGCCAGCCGCCGTCGTCGCTGAATCCGTCCAGCGGCTCGACCGACCAGGGAAGCCGCTTCAGCAGGGCCGACAGCTCGGCCCGGACCTGATGCAGCTCCTCCTGGCCGGCGAGGAGGTCACTCGGGAAGTCATAGGTCGCAGCCACCCGGCAATGGTACGCCTGTTCGATTTTGGGTGGCGAGTCCGTTCGCGAGGCCCACGCGACGAGTCGTGGACCCCGGTTCCCGTGCGCCGTCACCGGCAGGCGACCCGTGGCTCCCCATGGTGAAGCGATGACTGCCACGACAACGCTTCCGCGACTGCGCGGCGGGCGACCGCGCCCGGGAATGAGAGTCTGGACGGCACGATCGCCTTCCCGCTCTGCGGGAGAACGGAGCAGGGGACAGGATGAGCGGGCAGCGGCGGACCTTCGTGAAGGTGTGCGGTCTCACCCAGGAGGAGCAGATCGACTGGGCCGTCGAGCTGGGGTACGACGCGATCGGGATCGTGGTCACCCCGAGGAGCAGGCGGTACTGCCCGCCCGAGCGTGCCGTCGCGCTCGCCGCGTACGCCCGCGGCCGGGTCCCGGTCTTCGCGGTGGCCCTCGAACACGCCGAGACGGCCGGGGTCGCCGAACACGTCGACACGATCCAGATCTACGAGCCGGCCGACATCCCGAACCTGGCGCTCGCCTCCGGCACCCCGCCCGGGAAGCCGGAGGGGCTGAGCTACTTCTTCTACGACGCCAGCGCCGGCAGCGGCGTCTTCGAGGCCATCCCCGCGTGGGTCGCGGACGTGCCCGGCAGGGTCGTGATCGCCGGCGGCCTCGACGAGCACAACGTGGCCGCCGTCATCGCGGACTTCGCCCCCTACGGCGTCGACGTCTCCAGCAGCGTCGAGACCGCGCCGGGAATCAAGAGCCGCGAGAAGATGGCCGCCTTCGTCACCGCCGCCCGGACCCCCGCACGGGAAGAGCGGGCCACCGGCGCCTAGAACCGCCGTCCGCCCTCGGCTCCCGGGCGGGGCCCGGCACGGACCGGCCACGGCAGCGATGCCGAGGCCGGGCGCGCCGGACCCCGTCGGCCCGGGCCGCCGGGTGGGGTCAGTGTCCGGGTGCGCGCAGTTCCCGCACGAGGCGGGCCGTCACCGGGACCGGTACTCCGTGGCGGTCCGCCGCTCGGAGCAACGCGCCTCCGATCGCGTCGAGTTCGAGGGTGCGCCCGGCCTCCGCGTCGCGCTGCATCGAGGACTTGGTGGCGGGCGGGAACGCGTCGTAGCGGGCGAGCGCCTGGGCCGGGTCCACGGGGGCGCCGCAGGCCCGGCTGACCGCGGCCGTCTCCGCGACCAGCGAGGCCAGTTCGTCCCGGTGCCGGGTGCGGGCCTCGCCGAGGGGGAGGCCGTAGCGGGTGGTGAGCAGGGCGAAGGGGGCGAGGAACGCCATCTTCGCCCACAGGACCGCCGTCTCGTCGTCCAGCACCCGGGTGACCGGGCCCGCTTCGGTGAGCGCCGCGGCGAGGGCGTCCAGACGGGGACGGGGCACCTCGGCACCGGTCAGGTCGATCTCCGTGAACGGGCTGCCGTGCTCGATCACACCGGGGGCGACCCGGGTCGACTCGACACGGATCACGGACGGTGCCACGGCGTCGGGCGAGTAGCGGGCGCGCAGGGCGGCGGGGTGCTCCACGCCGTTCAGGAACGGTACGACGAGGGCGTCGCCCAGCACCGCGGGCGGGACGCGGGTGAGGGCCGCGTCCAGGGCGGTGGCCTTGACGGCGATCAGGCAGACGTCGACCGGCTCGCGCAGGACCGTGTCCGCCTCGACCGGTGCCGTGAAGTCACCGAACAGCTTGCTGCGGACCTGGATGCCGCCGGTGCGCAGGGCGTCCGCCGTCGCCTCGCCGGCCAGGCACAGGACGCGGTGTCCGGCCCGGGAGAGCAGCGCGGCGAGCAGTCCGCCGACCCCGCCCGGGCCGAGGACGGCGACGGTGGGCCGGGGGCCCGGCGGGTCGGACGGGCCCGACGGGTGGGTCGCCCGCGTGGTGTTCGACATGGAGTTGTCCTCTCGTCGGTCGGCCCCGGGAACGGTGGCCGCCTCGGGAAGATCTTCGCAGGCGAGAGGAGCCTGCGGGAGACTGGGGCCATGTGCCGGAGTATCAAGACCCTGCGTCCGCCCCAGCTGGCCGAGGAGGCCACCGAGGACGAGATCCGTGCTGCCGCGTTGCAGTACGTCCGGAAGGTGTCCGGCTTCCGGGCGCCGGCCGCGCACAACCAGGAGGTGTTCGAGCGGGCGGTGGACGCGGTCGCCGCCGCGACCGCCGAACTGCTCGGGGGACTGGAGGTACGGGGCCAGGCCGTGCGGGGGACCGCGTAGGCGGCCGTGAGCCGGTGCTGGTGCTGGTGCTGGTGCCTGTGCGTGCGGCCGGAGGTCAGACCGGTCGGCGGCGCATCAGCAGACCCGCTCCCGCTCCCGCCCCGAACAGCGCCGCCACCGATATCGCCGTCGTCACCCAGGTCGCGCCGAGCCACTGCGCGCCCAGGTAGCCGAGGGCGACGCTGTAGACGGCCCAGGTCAGGCCCGCGAGGGCGGACCAGGGGAGGAACTCGCGGATACGGCGGTGGGTCGCGCCGGCGCCGAGCGAGACGAGGGAGCGGCCGGCCGGGGCGAAACGGGCCAGGACGACCAGGGCGCCGCCGCCCCGGGACAGGGCGTCGCCGATGCGTTCCTGCGCCTTGCTGAGCCTTCGGGAGCGGGCGATGGCGCGGTCCAGGCGGGCGCCGCCGCGCCAGGCCAGCCGGTAGGCGACCAGGTCACCGAGGACCGAGGCGGTCGCCGCGCAGAACGTCAGCACCAGGATGTCGGGCACGGCGTGCGGGACCTCCCCGGTCGACGCGCCGGAGCCCGCCGCCGCTGCCGTGGCCGCGGTGATGACCAGCACCCCGCTCGGCAGCACCGGCAGGAACACGTCGAGCAGCACGGAGAGCGCGACCAGGGCGTAGACCCATGGCCCGGCCTCCAGCGAGCCCATGCTTTCCCACACCGCGGTTCCCCCGTGACTGTCCGATCGGCCGCCCCCCGGACGACAGCCATACAGCGTACGCGGAGGGTGTGACAGGAGTTTCACGGGGGGCTCACGAGACCCACAAGGCTCCCGACCGCCCCAGACCCGTCCCAGCAACTCGCCCACCCCGCCCGCCGCCACCCCGCTGCCGCCCCACCACCCAGCGCCGCGCCTCCCTTCGTGCGCTGCCGCCCCGCCCGTGCCCGGCCCCGCCGCCGCCCTCGCGCTGGCTCCCCGCCCCGCGCTGCTCGCTGTGGCTCCCCGCCCCGCTGCCGCCCGGCTCCGGCTCTGCACCTCCCCGCTGCCTCGCTCCAGCTCCTCGCCCCGCTGCCGCCCGGCCGCCGCCCCGCTCCGGCTCTGCACCCCGCGCTGCCTCGCTCTGGCTCCCTGCCCCGCGCCGCCTCGCATCGCCTGGCTCTGGCTCCCCGCCCCCCTTGCCGCCCCGCTCCGGCCCCCTCCCCGCTCCGCCGCGGGTCGGGCAGGGCTAGGCGATGCCTGCGAGTTCGGTGTGGGGGGCGGGGTCCGTGCTCGGCGGTTCGGTCGCGGCTGTGCGGAGGAGGGCTCGGGCGATCGCGTCGGCGTCCGAGAGGGTCACGGAGTCCACGCCCGGCCGGGTCCCCGCCGCGGTCACCCAGTGCACGCCCTCCGTGGGCACCCCGAAGGCCAGCCTCCTGGGGTGCGCCCGGCCCCGGCGGTCGACGAGGCGGTAGGGGCGGGGCGTCACGTCCAGGCCGCCCGTCTCGTGGCCGTCCACCGTGTGCGGGCGGCACGCCCCCTCGCGCACCAGCCCGGCCAGCAGGTCGTCGGCGGTGCGGCGCAGGTCCGGCTCCGGCAGCCGGGCCTCCACGAGCGTGCCGACCCGCACCTCCCGGCCGGGGACCCGCGGCGAGCGCGCCACCCAGGCGCCGTCCTCGCGCCCGACCTCCAGCCCCGGGCCCAGCACCTCCACCACCCCCGCCTCCAGCAGCGCGGTCAGCTCCTCGATCCGGCGGCGCGGCGGGCCGATGGACAGGAACGCGTTGAGCGGGGTGTACCAGCCGTCCAGGTGGGCGCGGCGGGAGCCGCCGGTCAGGCCGCCGTGGTCGACCACGAGCCGTATCTCGTTGCGCAGGTCCCGCAGCACGTCCAGGGCCGCCTTCAGCGGGCCGCGCACGTTGCCGAGGGCGGCCTGCGCCGCGTCCTCGCGCAGATGGCCCAGCAGCCAGCCGCGCCAGTCCGCCGCGTCCGCGAACCGCCGCTCCCCGTACGGGCGCTGGAGCCGCTCCCAGGACCAGCGGCCGTCCTCCGGGACGCCGGCCCGGTCCAGCACGGCGGCCTCCGCGCCGCGGCCGTCGGCGGCCAGGTAGCGCTCCGCGGTGTCCGGGTCGCCGGTCAGGGCCGCGTAGTAGACCGTCTCCACCTCCTTCGCCACCAGCGGCCATATCTCCGCGAGGAAGTCGGGCGCCTCGCCGGAGTCCGCGTGCTTGCGGAAGCCCGCGATCACCTCGGGGGTGAGCAGCCGGGGGGTGTGGCGGCCGTAGGGGCCCTTGGCGTTGTCGCCGCGCGCCTGGTACGGGACGCCCCGCCGGGAGCCCGCGTACAGGCGGGGCTCGCGGCCCGAGGGCGTGTAGCGCAGCCCGCCGTCGCCGGTGCGGGCGAAGCGGCCGCCGCGGCCGGTGGTCAGCAGGGCGAGGTGGTCGAAGAAGTTGAGGCCGAGGCCGCGCAGCAGCACCGGTTCGCCGGGCGCGACCGGGTCGAGGTCGACGTCGGCGGGGTTGGCGGGCGGGACGTGCCGCAGCCCGTGGCGGGCCGCGTGGGCGCGGTGGCTGAGGTCCTCGGGGGACGCCGTCGCCGGGAGGTGGCCCTGGGCCAGCACCACCGCCGCCAGGCCGGGCAGGGTGCGCCCGTCGTCGAGGGTCAGGCTCTGGCGTCCGTCGGGGCCGTCGGCCAGCCGTACGGCACGGGCGCGGTGCGTGTGGACGCTGACCGCCGCCGGGGCCCGCTCCACCGTCCGCGCGAACACCCACTCCAGGTAGCGGCCGTAGTGGGCGCGGGTCGGGTAGTCGTCCGGGCCCAGCGCGCCGGCCGCCCACTCGTGCAGGCTGGGGCCGGGCAGGACCGGTCCCGAGCAGTCCACGCTGTCGTCGGTGAACAGGGTGACCTGGCTCGCCACGGTGTTCATCAGCAGCTCGGCCGACTGCGCCGTGCGCCAGACCCGGCCCGGTCCCGGTGGCGCCGGGTCGATCACATGGACCGTGAGGCGCAGGCCCGGCGGGAGCAGCTCGGGGGCGGAGGCGCACAGACGTTCCAGGACGCTGGTGCCGCGCGGGCCCGCGCCGACCAGGGCGACGGAGACCGGCACGGATTCCTGGGGCAAGGAGGACAAGGACGTGACTCCCGGGCAGTGGGGGCGCATGGCTGGCTCGCCGCCCGCGGCACATCGGGAAGCGGACGGTCCACCTCATCATGCCGCCGTGGTTAGCAGAAGCCAACGCGCGTCCCACACGCCACAGTTGTCCCTCATGGGGTGGTGAGGGTGGACTCCTCCACGGTCCGCAGGGTTCCGTCCCGGTGGGCCCGTTCCAGCCGCAGCCGGGCCGAACGGCCGTGCAGCGTCAGCGTCATGAGCTGGTTGCCGAACCAGGGACCGCCCCGCTTCCGCCATGTCACCGCCCCTCGGGCGCAGCGCCCGTGCCGGGCGAACCGCCGCCCGAGGAGGCGGGCCGGGGCGCTCCAGCCGAACCGGAAGCCGGCCCGCATGGACGCGGGTACGGAGTTGTGGACGGGGGAGCAGGTGAGTTGCAGCACACGGGAGTCGAGTGCGGCTCCATCCGGCCACGAGGGCTCGGCGACGTACGCGTGGTGGACGTCCCCGGAGAGCACGCAGACCGACGCCGGCGCCCCGGGGCCCGTGCCCACCCGGGCGAACAGGGAGGCCAGTTCGGCGAAGGAGGCCGGGAAGGCCGCCCAGTGCTCCAGGTCGGCCGCGCGGCGCAGCCGCTCTGCGAACCGGGCCCAGCGCGAGCCCCGTTCGCCCCGGCACAGCGCCGCGTCCCAGGTCTCGACGTCGTGCACGAGGTGCGGCAGCAGCCAGGGCAGCGAGGTGCCGACCAGGAGGTGGTCGTACGACTCCCGTTCGGCCAGAGCCTGTTCGCGTAGCCACTGGGCCTCGCCCGGGTCGAGCATCGCGCGGTTCTGCTCGTCGAGGACCCGTGCCGCCCTGGTGTCCACCATCAGCAGCCGCACCCGCCCGAGGTCCCGCCGGTAGCTCCAGCGCACCGAGGCCGGGTCGGCGTCGGCCCCGGCGGCGAAGGCGCGCAGCACGTCGGTGCCGTCGGGGACGGCGCACACGGCGGCGTAGAGCGGGTCGGCGGCCAGTTCGTCCGGCGCGAGGTTGCCCAGGTGCTGGTGGACCCAGTACGCCATCAGGCCGCTCAGCAGCCGTTCCTGCCACCAGGGCGTGGCCCGCATGTCGGCCAGCCAGGCGGCCGAGGTGTTCCAGTCGTCGACGACGTCGTGGTCGTCGAAGATCATGCAGCTGGGCACGGTGGACAGCAGCCGGCGCACCTCCGGGTCGAGCCAGGACTCGTGGTAGAGGCGGGTGTACTCCTCGTAGTCCGCGACCTCGGCGCCGGGCGCCTCGGCCGGGTCGCGGCGGGCGGCGAGCCAGCGGCGGGTCGCCTCCGAGGTCTCGTCGGCGTACACCTGGTCGCCCAACAGCAGCAGCACGTCCGGCCGTTCACCGCCGGCGGCGACCCGCGCGGCCAGGCTGCCGAGGGCGTCGGGGCCGGCCGGGTCGTGGCCGTCGGCCGGGGGCGCGGCCCAGCGGCAGGAGCCGAAGACCACGCGCAGCGGATCGCCCTCGGCCCGGGTCCGGATCTCCGGCGGCGGGAACCGGGAGCCGGCCGGCGGCCACACCCGCGCGCCGTCCAGGAGCACCTCGTAGGGCGAGGAGGTCCCCGGTGCCAGCCCGGTCACCGGGACCAGGGCGTAGTGGTGGCCCGCCACCTGGAAGGTGCGCGCGGTGCCGCCGGCCCCGTCCGCGCAGCGCACCCCGGCGGTACCCGGACGGCTCGTCTCGACCCATACGGTCGCCGACGAGCCGTCGGTGTACCTCAGCAGCGGTCCCAGGCGCAGTCCGGCCACGATCGCCCCGCCCTCTTCCTCGGTCGGTTCGCCTCTGTAGCCCCGTACGGTACGGAACGACGGAGGTCGGCGGGGAGGTTACGGCCCGGGAGGAGGGCGGGAGGGCGTGCGGTGCGTGGCCGGAACGCGGGGGAAGCGGGACCTTTCGGCCGCCGGGTGGTTCAGCAGCTGCTCAGGTAGCTGGTGAGCGCGCTCTTCTCGGCGGAGTCGACCGAGAGGCCGTAGTAGTACTTCACCTGGACCCAGGCGCGGACGTAGGTGCAGTAGTACGAGGAGAGCGGCGGCATCCACTCGGCCGGGTCCTTGTCGCCCTTGGACTGGTTCACGTTGTCCGTGACGGCGAGGAGCTGCGGGCGGGTGACGTCGTTGGCGAACGCCTGGCGCTGGGCGGTGGTCCAGGCGCTGGCGCCGGAGTCCCAGGCCTCGGCGAGCGGGACGAGGTGGTCGATGTCGACGTCGGAGGCGGCGGTCCAGGTGGCGCCGTCGTAGACGGAGTACCAGCTGCCGCTGGTGGCGGTGCAGGCGGAGTTGGTGACCACGTTCGTACCGTCGCGCTTGAGGATGTACTCGCGGGTGTTGCAGGTGCCCTCGATGGTGATCCAGGTCGGGAACAGGTCGCGGTCGTAGCCGGTGCGGCTCTCGGTCGCGACGGTCAGCGAGGCGAGGTAGGTGCGGGCGGTGGACGCGCTGACCGGTGTGGGGAGGGCGGCGGAGGCGCTCGGCGGGTTGAGAAGTCCGACGGCGGCTATGAGTCCGGTGAGGGCCGCGAGTATGCTGAGGCGTCGACGCGCGTAGATCTTCGGCATGCGAACTCCCTTGTGGGGGTGGGATGTTGGAGCGCGAGCTAGGGAATGCTCGCGCCGCGGTGTTGCCGGCGGGTGAGCTTTCGGTAAGAAGCTAATGACGCGTCCATGACACGACAAGACGTGCGACGTGACTCACAGCTGGGACGTCCGGTCTTGGGATTGTTTGAACCGTCACGTACTGTGGTGTGTGTTGAAGGGGAGTAGCTCTTCGCCGGACCGTCGACATACTGCTCAGCCCGTCTGAGCCGGCGCCCGGAGGCGGATCTCGGCCACGAGTCCGCCAGCGAGACCTTCGGCAAGCAGTGCACGCCCGTGCCGTACGGCAGGGGTGACGTTGTGTGCTGCCATGCCGAGGCGTCCGCTTTCAGGAATGCAGCACTCTCGGCGGGGCGGCCCCGACCGATTGAGGACCCTTGATCAGCATCACCGTGACGGCGCTCGTCTTCGGCGTCATCTTCCTCGCCGAACTGCCCGACAAGACCGCGCTCGCCGGTCTCGTCCTGGGCACGCGCTACCGGGCGTCGTACGTCTTCGCCGGTGTCGCCGCGGCCTTCCTCCTGCACGTCGTGCTGGCCGTCGCGGCCGGCAGCGTGCTCACCCTGCTGCCGCAGCAGATCGTGCACGCGCTCACCGGCGTGCTCTTCCTCGGCGGCGCGGCCATGCTCCTGCTGAAGAAGGACGAGGAAGAGGAGGAGGTCCGCAAGCCCTCCGACCAGTCCTTCTGGAAGGTCGCCGGCACCGGCTTCATGCTCATCCTGGTCGCCGAGTTCGGGGACCTCACCCAGATCATGACGGCGAACCTCGCGGCCCGCTACGACGACCCGGTCTCCGTGGGCCTGGGCGCGGTGCTGGGCCTGTGGGCCGTGGCCGGACTGGGCATCGTCGGCGGCAAGGCGCTGATGAAGAAGGTGCCGCTGCGGCTGATCACGCAGATCGCCGCCGTGCTGATGCTGGCGCTGGGCGTGTGGAGCCTGTACGAGGCGATCGCGGCCTGAGCCGAAGACTCGGTGAACGGTCGGCGAAGACGGTGGCGGGAACGCCGTTCTGTTTTGTACCGTGGAGAAACAAAGTGGCTCCCGCCCGTTTTCCCTGACCGGCGGGCGGGGCCGCCTTGTTCCCACGCACTAGGAGCTGCCCGATGACGGCCACCGTCCTTTCCGCCCGCGCCCTCCTGCTCGACATGGACGGCACCCTCGTCGACTCGGACGCCGTCGTGGAACGCATCTGGCGGCGCTGGTCCGAGCGGCACGGGCTGGACGGCGACGAGGTCGTGAAGGTCGTCCACGGGCGGCAGGGGCACGCCTCCATGGCGGTGCTGCTGCCGGACCGGCCGGTCCGGCAGAACCTCGCGGACAACGCGCGGATGCTTGCGGAGGAGACCGCCGACATGGACGGCGTGGTGGAGGTCCCGGGCGCCGCGGCCTTCCTCGCCTCGCTGGCCGGCCTGCCGCACGCGCTGGTGACCTCGGCGGACGTGACCCTGTCCACCGCGCGGATGGCCGCCGCCGGACTGCCCCTCCCGGACGTGCGCGTCACCGCGGAGTCGGTCGGCGCGAGCAAGCCCGACCCCGAGGGCTTCCTGAAGGCGG
Source organism: Streptomyces sp. NPDC104367 (assembly GCF_055583825.1). Lineage (NCBI taxonomy): Bacteria > Bacillati > Actinomycetota > Actinomycetes > Kitasatosporales > Streptomycetaceae > Streptomyces > Streptomyces sp. NPDC104367. The sequence continues at coordinate 173,615 of NZ_JBVJND010000011.1, forward strand.
CGGCCGAACTGGGCGTCGCCCCCGCCGACTGCCTCGTCTTCGAGGACTCCGGCGCGGGCATCGCGGCCGGCCGCGCGGCGGGCATGCGGGTCGTGGGCGTCGGCCCGCGCGCCGGATCGCACGGCCCGGACGCGGCCGTACGCGACCTGACCGGGGTGCGGGTGGCGGCCGCGGGGGACGGGACCGTACGGGTCCACCTCGGCTGACCGCCCGGCGCGGCCCCGGGGAACTGCGCAAATCCCCCATCCACCTGCGCCTTTCGAACCAACCGGCCGCACCGTCCGTACTGTCGGTCGACAGGCGGTAGCTGTCCGGAACGGTCCTACGAACCGTGGCCCGCGCTATACCGTCTGTAGTCCTGAACGGCGGTAGGACGGAGGGCATCGGCTCATGATCGGCCAGCGGCGACCACGCCGGCGCGCACGTCTGCTCGCGGTCCTCCTGATCCTCGTCGGCATCCAGCTCGGCGGGCTCGCGGCCCCCGCCTACGCCTGCGCCTGCGGTGCCCTCGTCCCCGGCGGCCAACAGCAGGTCGCGGTCGGCCGGGAGGAGTCGGTCCTGCGCTGGGACGGCACCCGCGAGCAGATCGTGATGCGCCTGACGGTCAGCGGCGACGCCGACAGCGCCGCCTGGATCATGCCCGTACCGCACCGCGCCACCGTCGCCCTCGCCGACCCCGCCCTCTTCGACCAGCTGCACACCGTCACCGCGCCGGCGCACCGCACCCGCTACCACTTCTGGCCCGAGGACGGCGACTGGCCCCTCACCAGCGGCGGCACGGCCGGATCCGGCCCGCCCGGCGTCGGCGCCCCGGCCCCCGGCGTCGGCGTGGTCGACCGCCAGCGGCTCGGCCCCTTCGACGTGGCCCAGCTGACCGCCACCGACCCCGACGCCCTCGACGCCTGGCTGCGGAGCAACGGCTTCCCCTTCCCGCCCCGTCTGAACACCGCCCTGCGGCCGTACGTCCAGCACCGCTGGGAGTACGTCGCGGTCCGGCTCGCCCCCGACAGCGCGGACACCGCCCTGAACGGCGCCCTCGACCCCCTGCGCCTCGCCTTCGCCAGCGACCGCCCGGTCTACCCGATGCGGCTGTCCAGGCTCGCGGCCACCCCGCAGTCGCTCGGCCTGTACGTCCTCGCCGCGCACCGCATGGAGCCGAGCGCGGCGATCGGCGGCGACCGCCCGAGGGTCGTCTACGCCGGCCGGCTCGCCCGTCCCTCCGGCGCGCTCGGCGAACTCGCCGCGGGCGCCCCCTACCTGACGGCGATCGCCCAGGAGTTCCCGTACCCGTCCCGGATCTCCGACGACCACGTGCTGCGGCGGGCCGCCTCGGACACCCCGTTCCAGCAGGTCGTCTACGAGGACCGGCTGCGCTCGGTGGCCGGGATCCCGGCCTGGCTGCTGACGACCGTCGGCGGGCTGCTGCTGGCCGCCACGGCCGCCTCCCTGGCCGCCGTACGGCGCTCCCGCCGCCCGGTCCTGCCGCCCCCGCCGACGCAGCCCCCGCCGCCCGTGGGGCCCCCGCCGGCCGGGCCCCCTGCGCCGATCGGCTGAGTTCAGGACCGCGCCGGGGCGGTGGACCGGCGACGGGCGGGTCGTCTGAGTAGTGCTAAGCGGGTAGCTGTCAGCGGACAGCTCCGGGACACCCGAAAGGCAGCGGACGCATGAGCGGCTCTCAGCTCTGGGACGACGTCGACTTCTACTTCACCAGCCACCTCTCACCGGACGACGAGGCGCTCCAGGCGGCCCTGCGCGAGAGCGAGGCCAACGACCTCCCGCACGTCAACGTCACCGCCAACCAGGGCAAGCTGCTCCAGCTCCTCGCGCAGATGCAGGACGCCCGCAACATTCTGGAGATCGGCACGCTCGGCGGGTACAGCACGATCTGGCTGGCCCGCGCGCTGCCCGCCGACGGCCGGCTGATCTCGCTGGAGTACAGCGCCCGGCACGCCGAGGTCGCGCTCCGCAACATCGCCCGCGCGGAGCTGGAGCGGATCGTCGAGGTGCGCGTCGGCCCCGCCCTGGAGTCGCTGCCGAAGCTCGCGGACGAGAACCCGGCCCCCTTCGACCTGGTCTTCATCGACGCGGACAAGGCCAACAACCCGCACTACGTGGAGTGGGCGCTCAAGCTCACCCGGGCCGGCAGCCTGATCGTCATCGACAACGTGGTGCGCGGCGGCCGGGTCGCCGACGCCGACAGCACCGAGCCGGACGTGCTCGGCACCCGCGCCGCGATCGAGCTGATCGCCGCCCACCCGAGGCTGAGCGGCACGGCGATCCAGACGGTCGGCAGCAAGGGCTACGACGGCTTCGCCCTGGCCCGGGTGCTCGCCTGACGGGCGGCGCCCGGGCCGGTGTCACTCAACCCTCGTGGTAGAAGCCCACGTTGACGCTGCGCGGCGCGGTGCGGTCCCGGACGACGATCTCGCCGGAGCCGCCCCGGGGCAGCGCGACGGTCCCGCCGTAGGTGATGGTCTGGGCGTACTCCCCGACCTTCAGCAGCACCTCGGAGGACGGTTCGGCCTGGGAGCCGCGCAGCCAGGTGACCTGCCAGCCGCCCTCGGGCCCGCACAGGAACTCCAGATGCACTCTGGAGACGAACAGCCAGTCGTCGGGCGTCGCGAGCCGGCACACGGACCCGTCGCGGCCCACCCGCAGCACGGCACCCGGGTCGCTGGGCGCGTCGGCCATGAGCATGCCGGCCGTCTCGCCCGCGTCTCCGGACACGGAGGCCATGGTGAGTTCGAGCACGTGTGTTCCCCCTGCTTTTCCTGGGTCTTTCCCGAAATCCCTCGTGGATCTCGGCCGCATGATAAAACGCCCGGCCCGGTCACGTCCGGCACAATGGAGTCATGACCGAGCGAAAGCCACCCGGGGTGCCGTTCGAGTCCTGGGTCGACAAGCAGATCGGGGACGCGCAGCGGCGCGGCGAGTTCGATCAACTGCCCGGCACCGGCGAGCCGTTGCCCGCCGCGCTGGAGTCGCCGTACGACGAGCTGTGGTGGGTCAGGCGGAAGATGGCCCGGGAGGGCCTCGCGATGCTGCCGCCGACGCTCGCCCTGCGCAAGGAGGCCGAGGACGCCCTCGCCGCCGCCTGGGCCGCCCCCACCGAGCAACTCGTCCGCCGGATCATCACGGACGTCAACGCGAAGATCCGCGACATGATGTTCAAGCCCCCGCCCGGCCCCCCGCTGGGCAGGAAGCCGTACGACGTCGAGGCGGTCGTACGCGAGTGGCGGGAGCGCCGGGAGGCGGCCGGCCCGGAACCCGGCCCGCGGGCGTAGCGGCCGGCGCCCGGGGCCGCGCGAATCCGGTTGCGCGGACACCCCGCCCCCGGTCGAGACTACGGTCCATGGCCTCCTGGACCCTCGCCCCGGAACACCCCGGCTCCCCGGCCGCCCTCGCCCTGTGGCGGGCGTACTACACCGAGGTCAGCGACCGCTGGTACCTCCTCCACGAGGGCCGCCGCACCGACCCGGCCGAGCTGGAACGGGAGATCGCCGCCCGGCCGGGCACCGAACTGGCCCCGCCCACCGGAGGGCTGCTCCTCGCCCGGTACGACGGTGAGCCGGGCGGCTGCGCGGGCGTACGGCTCCTCGGGCCCGGGACCGCCGAACTCACCCGGGTCTTCGTGCGCGAGGGGCTGCGCGGCAGGGGAGGCGCCGCGCTCCTCGTCGCGGCCGCCGAGGAGGCGGCCCGCGCCCTGGGCGCCCGCCGGATCGTCCTGGACACCCGCACCGACCTGGTGGAGGCCCGCGCCCTGTACGCGCGGCTCGGCTACGCGGAGACCGAACGGCACAACGACGACGCCCACGCCGAGCACTGGTTCCGCAAGGACCTGCTCAGCTGACCCGCCGCGCCCCGGGCGGCTGTGGCTGCGGCTGCGGCTGCTCGCGCTCGGTGCCGCACAGCTCGTCGGTCAGCTCCCGCACCAGGCGGTCCAGGTCGGTGGGCCGGTTCGGGCCCCACCAGTCGCCGAGCAGTTCGGCCAGCGACTCCTCGCGGGCCCCGGCCAGCCGTTCGGCGACCTCGCGGCCCCGCTCGGTCAGCGTCAGGTCGAGGCCCAGGCGGTCGGCCAGGTGCCGCTCCTCCAGCTGTCGGGCACCCTCCAGGACGACCTTCAGCGGGACGGGCCCGCGCTCGGCGAGCCGCCCCGGCTCCACCGAGCCGTACCGGCGGATGCGCAGCAGCAGCCAGCCGGCCGCCGGCAGCAGGTCGTACCCGGCCCGTTCGTTGATCTTCCGGTAGATCTCGCGGCGCCCCTCGCGGCTGCCGAGCACGGACAGCGCCCGGCAGCACTCGTCGTAGGAGGACCGCTGGACCGGGTTGGGCGGGATGGTCTCCGAGGCCTCCGGAGCGGTCACCGAGCCGCGCAGCGGGTCCTCCCTGAAGAACCAGGCGAGGACGAAGCCGAGGGCGGCCACCGGAGCGGCGTACAGGAAGACGTCGGTGATCGACGACGCGTACGCGTGCAGCGCCGCCGGGCGCAGCTGGGCCGGCAGCGCCGCGATGCCGCGCGGGTCGGCCTTGAGGGCGTCCGGGGTGGCGCCGGCCGGCAGCCGGACGCCACGGAAGGCGTCGGCGAGCTTGTCGGCGAGACGGCTCGCGAAGACGGAACCGAAGATCGCCACGCCGAAGGAGGCCCCGATCGAGCGGAAGAAGGTCGCCCCGGAGGTCGCGACGCCGAGGTCCTCGTAGGAGACCGCGTTCTGCACGATCAGCACCAGCACCTGCATGACCAGGCCGAGACCGAGTCCGAAGACGAAGAAGTAGCTGCTCATCTCGACGGTCGAGCTGAACTCGTCGAGCTGGTGGAGCAGCAGCAGGCCGAAGGCGGTCACGGCCGTCCCCGCGACCGGGAACACCTTCCAGCGGCCGGTGTGGCTGACGATCTGGCCGGAGAGCGTGGAGGACAGCAGCAGGCCGATCACCATCGGCAGCATGTGCACCCCGGACATGGTCGGCGATATGCCGTGCACGACCTGGAGGAAGGTCGGCAGGTAGGTCATCGCGCCGAACATCGCGAAGCCGACGATGAAGCTGATCACGGCGGCGAGCGTGAAGGTGCGGACGCGGAACAGCTTCAGGGGCAGGACGGGTTCGGCGGCCCGCCGCTCCACGGCCACGAACGCCACGGCGAGCACGGCCCCGATCACCGCGAGCCCGACGATCTGCGGCGAGTCCCAGCCCCAGGTGGTGCCGCCCAGCGAGGCGACCAGCACCAGGCAGGTGGCGACGGCGGCGATCAGGAAGGTGCCGAGGTAGTCGATGACGTGGTGGGCGGTCCGGCGCGGGATGTGCAGCGCGGCGGCGATCACGGCGAGCGCGACGATGCCCACGGGCAGGTTGACGTAGAACACCCAGCGCCAGCTCAGATGCTCGGTGAGCAGCCCGCCGAGCAGTGGCCCGAGCACGCTGGTCGCGCCGAAGACGGCACCGAACAGCCCCTGGTAGCGACCGCGTTCACGCGGCGGCACGAGGTCGCCGACGATCGCCATCGACAGCACGATCAGCCCGCCGCCGCCCAGGCCCTGCAGTGCGCGGAAGCCGATCAGCTCGCCCATGTTCCGGGCCATCCCGCACAGCGCCGACCCGATCAGGAAGATCACGATCGCGGTCTGGAAGAGCCGCTTGCGCCCGTACTGGTCGCCGAGCTTGCCCCACAGCGGGGTGGCGGCCGTGGAGGCCAGCAGATAGGCGGTGACCACCCACGACAGGTGCTCCAGACCGCCCAGGTCGCTGACGATCGTCGGCAGCGCCGTCGACACGATGGTCTGGTCCAGCGCGGCCAGCAGCAGGCCGAGCAGCAGCGCGCCGATCGGGACGAGCACGTTGCCGGGAACGTGCTCCGCGTCCTTCGCCGGGGTGTGCGTCGTGTCCAGGGCCATGGAGACCTCCCGGGGTTCTGCGGCCACCTTCCATCGTGGACGGTGTCACCCGTTATGGCCCGTCGAGTCCCCTTCGCGGCTCCTGAGACATGGGGCTCCGGCGAACGTACGTGTGGATGCTCCGCATAATCTGTGGAGTTCGTGAGGGGAGGGACGAACGCTGTGACGGATACGACCGGGGGCCATCGGTGCCCTGAGTGCGGGGAGCCGAGGGGGCCGGACAACACTCCGGCCTGCGACTGCAACCAGCGGACGTCCGACGCCCTGCGCGACGCGCGGACCGCCGAGCAGGCGGCCGCGGAGGACTTCGACCCGCTGCGGATACGGCCGTACATCGACCTGGAGAACGCGGCAGCCGGTGCCGGGGCAGGAGATGCCGGGCCAGGCGCCGGTGCCGGTGCCGGTGCCGGCGCGGACGCCGATGCCGAGGGTGGGGACGACGGCGGGGCGACCGCGCCGATGCCGGTCGTGACGGAGCCTGCCGTGCCGGTTCCGGTGCCGGTCGTGACGGCGGCCGCCGTGCCGGTGCCGGGTGCGGAGGCGGCGCGGTCCGGGGACGGTGCGGAGTCCTGCGGCGAGCCCGGTGAGGACGGCGGGGAGACTCCGCGGCGGCGTTCCCGGCGGGTGGTGCTGCTGTCCGTCGCCGGGGCGGTGGTGGCGATCATCGCCGTGGCCGGGTTCGTCGGCGGTCTCTTCGCCCATCTGACGCCGGCACGGGACACGGCGGCTCCGGAGGACGTGCGGGAGAGCGTCCCGGACGTGACCCCCAGCTCGGGGTCGCCCTCGGTCACGGCGTCGGCGACCTCGGCGAAGCCCTCGCCGTCGGCCTCACGGTCCGCGTCGGCCGGTGCGAGCCCCTCCGCCACGCCGTCGAGCGCGTCCCCGTCCCCGACGCCCTCCCGCTCGGCGAGCCCGACCCGCTCGGCGCCGGTGACCGGCACGTCCGCCTCCGCGCAGCCCACCACGCCACCGGTCCTGCGTCCCGGGGACAGCGGCGCCGAGGTCACCGAGCTCCAGCTCCGCCTGAAGCAGGTGAGCCTCTACTCCGGGGACGCGAGTGGCGAGTACGACGACCGGACCGAGAGCGCGGTCCGCACGTACCAGCTGTCGCGGGGCATCCTCACCGACGACTCGGGGGTGTACGGGGCGGCCACCCGGGCGGCGCTGGAGGCGGAGACCGACGAGCCCTGAGGCGCTCCGGACACGTCCGGAGCGCCTCAGGTGCCGCGCGGGACCCGGGGGAGGGTCAGTGCGGTGCCTCGACCGAGGGCGCCGAGCCCGGCAGGGGCCTGCCCGCGGTCTCCGTCATGCGCCAGACCGCGAAGCCGCCGACGACCGCCGCGGCCATCATGTAGTAGGCGGGCATCATCAGGTTGCCGGTCGCCCCGATCAGGGCCGTCACCACCAGCGGGGTGGTGCCGCCGAAGAGGGAGACCGAGACGTTGAAGCCGATCGACAGGGAGCCGTAGCGGACCCGGGTCGGGAACAGGGCGGGCAGGGCCGCCGGCATCGCCGCCGTGAAGCAGACCAGCAGCAGGCCGAGGGCGCCCATGCCCAGGGCGACCGCCAGCAGGCTGCCCTGGCGGATCAGGAGCAGCGCCGGGACGGAGAGCAGCAGGAAGCCCGCGCAGCCCGCGGCGATCACCGGGCGGCGCCCGACGCGGTCGGTCAGCGCTCCGGCGAACGGCTGGACGATCATCATCAGCGCCATCACGCCGAGGACGACGAGGAGGCCGTGCGTCTCGTCGTACTTCAGCTCGCTCGTCAGGTAGCTCGGCATGTACGACAGCAGCATGTAGTCGGTGACGTTGAAGACCAGCACCAGCGCCATGCACAGGAGGAGCGCCCGCCACTGGCCGGTGACCATCTCGCGCAGCGGGACCTTGGGGCGGGACCGCTCGGACTTCTCGACCTCCGCCGCGAACGCCGGGGTCTCCTCCAGGCGCATCCGCAGGTAGAGGCCGACGATGCCCATCGGGCCCGCGATCAGGAACGGGATCCGCCAGCCCCAGGAGAGCAGGTCGTCCGAGCTGAGCAGGGCGGTCATCAGGGTGACCAGGCCCGCGCCGCCGATGTAGCCGGCCAGCGTGCCGAACTCCAGCCAGCTGCCGAGGAAGCCGCGCTTCTTGTCCGGGGCGTACTCGGCGATGAAGGTGGAGGCGCCGGCGTACTCGCCGCCGGTGGAGAAGCCCTGCACCAGCCGGGCGGCGAGCAGCAGGAGGGGCGCGCCGACACCGATCGCCGAGTACGACGGGATCAGGCCGATCGCGAAGGTGCCCGCGGCCATCATGATCATGGTGAGGGCGAGGACCTTCTGGCGGCCCACGCGGTCGCCGAGCGGGCCGAAGACCATGCCGCCGAGCGGGCGGACCAGGAAGGCCGCGGCGAAGGCGCCGAACGTGGACAGCAGCTGGGCGGTCGGGTTGCCGGACGGGAAGAAGACCTTGCCCAGGGTCACCGCGATGTAGCTGTAGACGCCGAAGTCGAACCACTCCATGGCGTTGCCGAGCGCCGCCGCCTTCACGGCTCGCCGCACCAGCGCGGGGTCGGTGACCATGGGCGCGGGGGCGGCCGTGCGGGGTCCGGGGATCTTCAGGGACGGGGTGACGGCTGCTGCGGTCGCCAAAACGGGGCTCGCCTACCTTTCGACGGGGACAGGTACGCGGCCCGCACGGCGGCGGACGGGCCGAAAAGCGACCATAGGACCGGTTCGGTCGGTTACGTCGCGTACGCAAGTCGATGCATAGTGCAGCTAAATGCGCCGTACGCAGGGACGTATGCCCGCTCACCCCGGCGTACGCGGACCGCGCACTGTGATCCTTGTCGCGCTCCGTGGGCGCAACCGCGCCCCCGCCGACTGTCGACTTCCGGACAAATCGGAGGAGGACATCGGATGACGAGGGGGTGCCCGCGTCTCTTTCAGGAGGGAATGGGAGCCTCGTAGGGTTCTCGGAACGAGCGAGCGGGGCGGGAGGCCGACGGGGCGTGGCGAACCTGGGGCACAGAGGACGACCGGCGGACGCGTTCGGCGGCGACGAGGCCGGAGCCCGGCTGAGAGCGGCCCGGCTCGGCCTGTGGGCGGTGGCCGCGATCCTCGCCGTACGGCAGATGACCACCGTCCTCGGCTCTCCCGGCGGCGAACGGCTCACCGACCTGGAGACCTGGGTCGGCCCGGACGGGGTGCTCCACGTCAAGGGCTCCCTGTACGACTCGACCCGGTTCACCGGCACCCCCTTCGGCGGGCTCGTGCTCAAGCCGCTCACCAGAGCCGCCGAGCAGGCCCTCGGCTGGGGCTGGACCTTCGGCACGCTGCTGCTGGTGGTCGCCCTCGGCCTGGTCGTCGCCCGCGCGCTGCCCAAGCCCGTGGGCCGCCGCACCTCGCTGCTGGCCGCCCCGGTCGCCATCAGCCTGCTGATGCTCTCGCTGCCGGTCCGCAACACCCTCTGGCTCGGCCAGACCAGCGTCATCCCGGTACTCCTCGTGCTGCTCGGCTGCTGCGCCGTGCGCGGGGAGCGGACCGCCGGGCTGTGCGTCGGGCTGGCCGCCGCGCTCCAGCCGGCCGTGCTGCTGTTCGCCCCGCTGCTCTGGTTCACCGGCCGCCGCCGGGCCGCCCTCGCCACCGGCGCGGCCTTCGCCGCCTGCACGGTGCTGGCCTGGGCGGCGCTGCCGCACGACTCGTCCACCTACTGGGTCCACCACATGGCGGGCGTGGGGCTCGGCGGCGAGGCCGACGCGCTCGACAACCAGTCGCTGCACGGCGCCCTGCTGCGGGCCGGGCTGAGCGGCCCGCCGGAGATCGTGCTGTTCCTGGTGCTCGCCGCGACCGTGGCCGCGGTCGCGCTGCGGCGCGCGGTGCGCTACGCCCGGGACGGCCAGCCGCTGCTCGCGGTGGCGATCACCGGCTGCGCGGTCGTCGCGGTGTCACCGGCCGCCTGGCAGCACCAGCTGCTGTGGGTGCTGCTCGCGGTGGTCGGGCGGCCCGGCCGGCGCGCCTCCGACCGGACGGTGTGGCCGGTCGTGGTGGTGCTGGTGATGACCCTGCCCGCTCAGGCGCTGCTCCCCGACAAGCCGCTGTTCCTGCCCGTCCGGGACAACGTCGTGCTGCTCGCCGCCCTCGCCGCGGCCCTGGCCGTGCCCTTCCTGCCGCGCACCGCCCCGGAGTTCGCGCGCCCGGTGCCCACGGACCACGCGCGCCCCGTGCCCGCCCGCTTCCGGCTCGTCCCGCGGGCCCCCGCCCTGCGCCGGGTCCTGAGCCGCCCGAACCTCTTCCTCGAACTGGTCGCGATACGGCTGGTCTACTACGCCTACGCGCAGATCCGGCTCGCCGCGGCCGGCGACGGCGACGGCACGTCCGGGCGGGCCCGGGCCGAACTGCACGGGTACCAGGTGTACGACGCCGAGCGGTTCCTGGGCATCGACATCGAGCACTGGGCCAACCACACGGTCCACGGCATCGGCTGGCTGCGGGACTTCCTCGACTTCTACTACGAGTCCTTCCACTTCGCCGTCCCGCTGACCGTCCTCGCGGTCCTGTACGCGCGCCGTCCGGTCGACTACCGCTGGGCGCGCACCGCCCTCGGCTTCGCCACCTGCTTCGCCCTGATCGGCTTCTGGCTCTACCCGCTGGCCCCGCCCCGGCTGATGCCGGGTCTCGGCATCATCGACACGGTCCACGGCCCGCAGGACTTCTCCAGGCCGGACTACGGCACCCTCACCGAGCTGACCAACCAGTACGCGGCGATGCCCTCGCTGCACTTCGGCTGGTCGCTGTGGTGCGGGATCGTGATCGCCGTGGCCGCCCCGAGGAAGTGGATGAAGGCCCTCGGCCTCCTCCACCCCCTCTTCACGGTCTCGGCGATCATCGCCACCGGCAACCACTGGGTCCTGGACGCGCTCGGCGGCGCGGCGGTGGTCGCCGCGGGCTTCGCCGTCGGCCGTCTCCTCCAGGGCCCGCGCGCCCGCCCTGCCCGGCCGGCGGTGGTCGCCGCGGGGGACCGGGAGCCGGCGCCGGCCCGTGGCTGACACCGGCCCGCGCCCGCGTCCGGCCGCGCCCCGCCTACAGGCGCTGGATGATGGTGCCGGTGGCCAGGGCGCCGCCCGCGCACATGGTGATGAGGGCGAACTCCTTGTCGGTGCGCTCCAGTTCGTGCAGGGCCGTGGCGATGAGGCGGGCCCCGGTGGCGCCCACCGGGTGGCCCAGGGCGATCGCGCCGCCGTTGACGTTGACCTTGTCCAGGTTCTGCCCGAAGACCTGGGCCCAGCTCAGCACCACCGACGCGAAGGCCTCGTTGATCTCGACGAGGTCGATGTCCTTCAGGGTCATCCCGGCCTTGCCGAGCACGGCCCGGGTCGCGTCGACCGGCCCGTCCAGGTGGAAGTGCGGGTCCGCGCCGACCAGGGCCTGGGCGACGATCCGGGCCCGGGGCCGCAGCTTCAGCGCCCGCGCCATCCGCTTCGACGCCCACATCACCGCGGCCGCCCCGTCGGAGATCTGCGAGGAGTTGCCCGCGGTGTGCACGGCGGTGGGCATGACCGGCTTCAGGCCCGCCAGCCCCTCCGCCGACGTGTCCCGCAGCCCCTCGTCCCTGTCGACCAGGCGCCACATGCCCTGCCCGGCGTGCTGCTCCTCCTCGGTCGTCGGCACCTGCACCGCGAACGTCTCCCGCTTGAAGCGCTCCTCGGCCCAGGCGTGCGCCGCCCGCTCCTGCGAGAGCACCCCGAGCGAGTCGACGTCCCGCCGGGTCAGGCCCCGGCGGCGGGCGATGCGCTCGGCGGCCTCGAACTGGTTGGGCAGGTCGACGTTCCACTCGTCGGGGAAGGGCTTGCCCGGCCCGTGCTTGGAGCCGGAGCCCAGCGGCACGCGGGACATCGCCTCGACCCCGCAGCTGATCCCGACGTCGACGACCCCGGCGGCGATCATGTTGGCGGCCATGTGCGAGGCCTGCTGCGAGGAGCCGCACTGGCAGTCGACGGTCGTCGCCGCCGTCTCGTACGGCAGCCCCATGGCCAGCCAGGCCGTGCGCGCGGGGTTCATGGACTGCTCGCCGGCGTGGGTCACGGTGCCGCCGACGATCTGCTCGACCGCGTCGGCGGGGATGCCGGTGCGGCCGAGGAGTTCACGGTAGGTCTCGCCCAGGAGGTAGGCGGGATGGAGGTTGGCGAGCGCGCCACCGCGCTTGCCGATGGGGGTGCGTACGGCTTCGACGATCACGGGTTCCGCGGCCATGGGGGCTCGGTCCTCTCCTCGGTCACCCGCGCGGCGCAGGGGCGTCCCGGCCCGGCCCGCCACGCAGAACTAGAACGCGTACTAGTTCTGTGTGCAGTCTGCTGACAGCCTGTCCGCAACCGCAAGGGGGTTGCATGCAATTGGGGCGACCGCGCCTCTTGCGACTTGTAGAACCCGTTACTACCTTCACGGACAACCGGCCATTTCTGATGGACCGTCAGAACACATGTCCAGGCTCGTACACGGTGGGAGTGAGTCGCTCATGCCCTGTCCCGCGCTGCCCGACGGGTTCGACCTCACCGACCCCGATCTGCTCCACCAGAGGGTGCCGCTGCCGGAGTTCGCCGAACTGCGCCGGGCCGAACCGGTCCGCTGGATCGAACAGCCGCACGGCATCGCCGGCTTCGCGGACGACGGCTACTGGGCCGTCACCCGGCACGCCGACGTCAAGTACGTCTCCACGCACCCCGAGATCTTCTCGTCCTGGCTCAACACGGCGATCATCCGCTTCGGCGAGCACATGCAGCGGGACGCGATCGACGCCCAGCGGCTGATCCTGCTGAACATGGACCCGCCGGAGCACACCCGGGTCCGCCAGATCATCCAGCGCGGCTTCACCCCGCGCTCCATCCGCGCCCTGGAGGAACGCCTGCGCGCCAGGGCCGGGGCGATCGTCGAGGCGGCCCGCGCCCACGCGGGACCCTTCGACTTCGTCACCGAGGTCGCCTGTGAGCTCCCCCTCCAGGCGATCGCCGAACTGATCGGCATCCCGCAGGACGACCGGGCCAAGATCTTCGACTGGTCCAACAGGATGATCTCGTACGACGACCCGGAGTACGCGATCACCGAGGAGGTGGGCGCCGAGTCGGCCGCGGAGCTGATCGCCTACGCGATGAACATGTCCGCCGACCGCAAGCAGTGCCCGGCCCAGGACATCGTCTCCAAGCTGGTGGCGGCCGAGGACGAGGGCAACCTGAACTCCGACGAGTTCGGCTTCTTCGTGCTGATGCTCGCGGTGGCCGGCAACGAGACCACCCGCAACGCCATCACCCACGGCATGCACGCCTTCCTGACCCACCCCGATGCCTGGGACCTCTACAAGCGCGAGCGTCCCGCGACCGCCGCCGAGGAGATCGTCCGCTGGGCCACCCCGGTCAACTCCTTCCAGCGCACAGCCACCCAGGACACCGAACTGGGCGGCAAGCTGATCCGCAAGGGCGACCGGGTCGGCGTCTTCTACGCCTCCGCCAACCGCGACCCCGAGGTCTTCGCCGACCCCGACAGCTTCGACATCACCCGCGACCCCAACCCCCACCTCGGCTTCGGCGGCGGCGGCCCGCACTACTGCCTCGGCAAGTCCCTCGCCGTCCTGGAGATCGACCTGATCTTCAACGCGATCGCCGACGCGATGCCCGGCCTGCGCCTGGTCGGAGATCCGGACCGGCTGCGCTCGGCGTGGATCAACGGCGTGAAGCACCTGCGGGTCACCACGTCGTAGCACCCCGTGAACCCGGGCCGACGGCTCCCGGCGCCGCCGGCCCGTCCCGAGGGAGGCAGGAGCACCCCCCGTCCCGACGCCCCGTTCCTGCCTCCCCCGAGGCGTCCCCCGGTGTCACTCCCGCCCGGACGCGGCCACCGCCAGCACCCCGGACACCACGGCCGCGACGAGCAGCGGGACGCCCAGGTCGTGGTGGACCACCAGCCAGGCGCCGAGGGCCGCGCCGGCGAACATCGCCACGACCGAGGCCGTGCGGCGCGGCGAGCGGTGCCCGGTGCCGTCGCCGAAGCGGGACTCGGAGGCGAGGCCGGTCAGGGTCATCGTCAGCACCGTGGTCGTCAGGTCGGCGACGCCCAGCTTGCGCACGGTCGCGTTGCGCAGCCCCATCGCGAAGGCCGTCAGCGCGATCAGGGCGTACGTCGTCCCCTCCGCGCCCGGCCACAGGAAGGCGGCCACCGCGCAGACCCCCACCAGCAGCGCCTCCGCCGCCAGGGTCAGCCGCGTCCACGTCCGGCGGGAACCGCCACCGAGGCGGGCCGCCACCCGGCCGCCCACCGCCGCGCCCAGCAGGAAGCAGACCAGCGAGGTCGCCGTGTGCGGGACGGAGAAGCCCGGTGCGCCGGCCGCGGCGAAGCCCAGCACGACCACGTTCCCGGTCATGTTCGCCGTGAAGACGTGACCGAGGCCCAGATAGCTGACCGCGTCGATGAGACCGCTCACCACGGTCAGCGCGAGCAGGACGACCACCAGCCGCACACCGCGGCTCTCGGGGTCGCGGATCGGTGCGGCCGTCGTCATCGTTCCTCCGGCGGGTCGGACCGGCTGGGTGGACCGGCGGGTCGGGCCGGCGGGTCGGGCCGGCTCCGGGCAAGTCCACCACGTCCGGACATACGTCGGCACCCTCGCCCGGGGGAACGGGGCGAGGGTGCCGGAAAGTCTGCCGGAGCGGGGCGGGCGGCTCAGTACCAGCCGTTGGCCTGCCAGAAGCTCCAGGCGGCGGCCGGGCTGCCGTAGCGGGAGTTCATGTAGTCCAGACCCCACTTGATCTGGGTGGCCGGGTTCGTCTTCCAGTCGGCACCGGCGGAGGCCATCTTCGAGCCGGGCAGCGCCTGGACCAGGCCGTACGCGCCGGACGAGGAGTTGGTGGCGGAGATGTTCCAGCCGCTCTCGTGGGAGACGATGTTGCTGAACGCGTTGTACTGCGCGGCGTCCGGGATCATCCGGTGCGCGATCGACTGCGCGGAGGAGGCCGAGGTGGTGGCGGCCTGGGCGGGCGCCGCGCTCAGTGCCATACCGGCGGTGGCGGCGGCCACGGCGGCGGCGGTGAGGGCCTTCTTCGGGGAAGCGATGCGGCGGACGAAGGACACGGACACGGAGAACCTCGTTCATCGGGGACAGGGAGTCGCCGTGCTCCGGAACCCGTGCGAAGCGGTGTCCGTGTGCGTCGGTGCCGCGGCCCTGACGGGCTCGTGGTGCCTGGCGACGTCGTCCAGACAAGCAGGCCGGAACCCCGTCCGCAATCACCCCTTTTACTAGTTGTGGTCGCATGCGGGGGAAAAGCCCGCTGTGTGGCGTGGCTCTCAAAGTGCAGGTCAGTGGCGCTGTCGAAACGGACAAAGCGGAAAACTCTTACTACTGCCCCGGATCGTAGGTGACCTGCGTCATGTGGGGTGCTTCACCGGTCGCGTCACCGGCCGCGTACGGCGCCTCACGCCCCGGCGCCGCCGGATGTGACCCCGCTCTCGGACCCGGCGCCGACGCGAGGCCCGACGGCCCGCGGGGACGGCCCGCGGGCCGCGCGTCGGCTAGGCCACGTGTGTGCGGTGGGCCGGGGGGTCCAGGGCCGCGGTGGGGGTGAGGGCGGTGGTGAGGTGGCGGGGCATGCGGCGGAGGGTGTCGTCGCAGGCGGCGGGGGTGTCGCCGACCGCCACCCACAGGGCCAGGCGGTCGGTGGTGGTGACGTGGTCGCCGGCCTGCCGGATGAGGATCATGCGGTCGGCGCCGGGCTCCCGGGTGACGTCGGGGGAGAGGTCCAGCCGGTCGAGGCGGCCGGCGGCCTCCGGGTAGGCGAACCGGACCGCGGCCGTCCGCTGCCGGGTCGGCGCCGCGTCCGGCACCCCGCCGGTGGCCAGCACGGCGGCGGCCTGCACGAGGTCGACACCGGTGGCCCGCCGGACCAGCAGCGGGATCAGGTCCCCCGGCAGGTGCGGGGTGACGTCGGTGACCCGGGGGCCGCGCTCGGTCATCCGCAGCCCGATGTGCAGGACACCCCGGGTCAGGCCCAGGGCGCGCACGGTGCGGTCCACGGCCAGGCGCAGGAAACGGTTGTGCAGCAGCCCGTCGTGGGCGTGCACGGTGTGCCGCAGCGGCCGCCGCGCGGGCTCCGGGCCCAGGGTCGTACGGGTGAGCGCGGCGATCCGGATCTCGCCGTCCAGCACGATCGTCTCGGCGGAGACGCGGTCCGGGGCCGGGCTGTCGGCGGACGCCTCGGCGAGGCCCGCGACGGGGTCCTCGGCCGGGACCTTGTGGCCGGCCAGCAGGGCGCGCAGCGCGGGCGGGTCGGCGCAGGCGGCGGCGGTGGCGACGGAGGTGCCGGGCAGCCCCAACTGCCCGGCGATCCGTGCGGCGGCGACCGCGTACTCGCCCGTGAAGGTCAGCACACCGCGGACCCGGTGCCGGACCGCGAACCGCATCACCGCCGACGCCGTGGCCCCGTCCTTGCCGGGGTCCGCCGCGAGATGACCGGCCAGGCACGGATGTGCCCAGGCGGGCGGCGCGGCGTCCACCAGCACCACGGGACGGGCGGCGGCGAGACGGGTCAGCACGAACTCGTCGTACGCGCACCGGCGACCGGCGCCGAGGAGCAGGAGGGGCTCAGGCATCGGTTCGCCTCACTTTTACGGGGACGAGGCGGGCGGCTGGTCGCCCCGGGTGCCACTCCCCCATAGGCGGCACCCGGGGCGGGTCGGTTCGACCGTGGCCTGGCGACGTGATCCTTTCCTGTTTGACCGTCATATGTCAACAATTGCTGCCCAGTTGTGCAGTGGTCCTTGCCATGTCTGGTGGGCGGCAGAGCGATTCGATAGCCTCGCGTCTGGTCGGCCGACCGACCGACGAACACGCGTCCTGGGGGACCTTGGTGAGTGACGCCCACGCCCCGTTGACCGGTGTACTGATACGGCTCGGGGAGCTGACCGGACGCCCCGGCAGGCTGTCCGAGGTGCTGGACGTGGCCGATCTGTCGTACCGCACCGGGATTCCCGTCGGGGTCGTCGCCGAACTCCTCGCCGGCGGGGCCGCACCCGAGGCCGGGCTCGCCGAACGGGTGCGCCAGCGGCTGGACTTCATCCGCGAGAACCGGCGCCGGCCGGACGGCAAGCGGTACTCGCTGGGCGAACTGGCCGCGATCGCCGGCACCAGCAGGCAGTGGCTCAGCGAGTGGCGCAAGAGCGGGCTGCCGAGCCTCGAACACACCGACCGGCTGCGGAGGTTCTTCGGCCTGCCGCCCGGCTTCTTCACCGCCGACGAGCCCGAGGCGCTGCACGAGGCGCTCCAGCCGGTGCTGCAGGGGCTGGAGGCACAGGCCGACCCGCTGTCCCGGCTGCGCGAGTGCGGCCTGGGCCGGCTGGCCGCCCGCGCACCGCAGATGAACGCCCGTCAGCTCACCACGCTCGCCGACCTGGCGGAGATGATCATCACCTCCGGGGGCGCCGCCCACTGAACACCGCCCGCCGGGCGCACCGCCGCACACCTTCAGGCACCGCACCACGACTCCGAGGACGCCGAATGCCGTCAGGAACGCCGACCGCACGCGAGGGCGCCGGCGCATGAGCCCGAGACGATCGCCCAAGCGGTTCGTCGACCGGCTCGTCCGGGACACCGCCCGCACGCTGGACCCGCCGACGGAACCCGAGGCGTTCCTGCACGCGCTGTGCGCCACGCTCGGCCCGGAGCTGGACCGCCCGGTCAGGCTCAGGTTCGTCGCCTTCCCGCCCGGACTCGGCGTCTCCGGGATCACCCTCGCCATGGACGACGAGTACATCGTCGTGGTCGAGGAACGGGCCGCCGCCGCCCACAAGTTCGTGATCACCGGGCACGAGGCCGGCCACATCCGCTTCGGCACGCTCGACGTGCACCACCCGTCCGGCGTGCCCGCCGCCGCGCGCGTCCTCCTCGCCCGTGCCGAGGAGGACGTCCCCTGGGGCCGGGTCGTCGCGCTGGCCACCCGCTCGCCCGCCGCCCCCGCCGAGCGCGCCGAGTGGGAGGCCGAGGAGTGCGGGCTGCGGCTCGCCGCCAAGTTCCGCAAGGTCGTCGGGCCGTACGCGGCGACCGGCCGCACCACCCAGGACACCCTGACCGACCGGCTGTCGTCCTCGTTGGGCAACATCGGCGGTCCGTGATGGCCGTGGACGCGAACCGGCACTGGGACATGGCGGGCTGCCTCGCCGCCTACGCGGTCCCGGCCGCGCTGATGGCCGTCGCCTTCGCGATCAAGCTGCCGCTGCTCCGGCGTGCCTGGCAGGACCAGATCCTGCGCGCCACCGCGCTGCTGCTCGGCATCGGGGCGGTCGTCTTCGCGTCGCTCCCGCCGGCCAACCTGCACCGCATCAACGAGCTCACCGGCGTGCCCAACTTCGCCGGGTTATGGGTCTACTCACTGCTCACCGCCTACTGCGGCGCCTGCCTCTGGCTGATCATCACCTGGCGCGAGCCGCCGTCCGCCGCCCGCCGCCGCAGGACCCGGCTGGTGTGGGCGGGGTACGGCGTCATCATCGTCGGCCTCTGGGTGACCTTCGCGCTCGGCGACCACCATGTCGAACGGCTCCGGGACCTGGACACGTACTACGCCGACACCCCCTGGATGCGCGAGCACATCATGCTCTACCTCCTCGCGCACATGGTGTCGGCCGTGGTCGCCGCGGCCATCCTGTGGGCCTGGCTCAAGGAGATCGCCGACACCTGGCTGCGCCGCGCGGTGGTCTGCCTCCAGGTCGCCTACGCGCTCGGGTTCGTCTTCGACATCGCCAAGACGACCGCCGTGGCGGCCCGTTGGGCGGGCCGCGACTGGGACTGGCTCTCCACCTACGTGGCCCCGCCGTTCGCCATCGCCGAGGCGTTCCTGGTCTCGGTGGGCTTCATCGCCGGCCAGGCCGGACCGTACGCCGACGAACAGCGGCGGCTGCGGCGCAGTCACCGCCGGCTGGAGCCGCTGTGGCGGGTCATGCTGACGGTGGGCGCGCCACCGGCCCCGGCCACCTGCCGCGTCTTTGGTGCCGCGCTCCGGCTGGAACTGCGCCGGGCGGCCATCAACGACGGCCTGCTCGGGCTCGCCCCCCACCTCAGCGCGGCACGCCGTGAGCGGGTCCGGCGCGCGGCCGAGGCCGCCGGCCACAGCGGGGCCGCTGCGCGGGGGATCGCGGGCGCGGTGGACATCCTGGTCGCCACGGACGCGGCCCGCGCCGCCACCTCCGCCGACCGGGCCACAGACCCCGCCCCGCACACCGCCCCGCACACCGCCCCGGCCACAGACCCTGCCCAGCACACCGCCCCGGCCCCGGCCCCGGCCACAGACCCTGCCCCGCACACCGCCCTGGACGCCACCTCGCCCGGCACCGCGCCCACCGCCGTGCATCGCACCTCGCCCGGCACCCCGCCCCCCGCCCGTCACAGCGCCCGCACCGATGTCCCCGATGGCGAGCTGGAGTCCGTGGCGTACGCGCTGCGGGCGCACTCGCCGGTCATCGAAACGTTCCGCCGGCAGGCGGCCGCCACAGAAGGTCTCCGCATCCATGTCTGACCTCATGCCCGACAGCGCAACCGCAGCGGGCCGCCGCACCGCGATCGTCATCGGCGGCAGCACCGCCGGACTGCTCACCGCCTCGGTGCTCGCCACCCGCTTCCACGAGGTCGTCGTGGTCGAGGCCGACCGGCTGCCCGAGGGCCCCGAGCACCGCAAGGGCCTGCCGCAGGCCCGGCACGCCCACCTCCTGTGGTCCGGGGGCGTGGCCGCGCTGGAGGACCTGCTCCCCGGCCTCACCGGCGAACTCGTCGGACGCGGCGCCGGGCTGATCGACGTGATGCGGGACCTGGTCAGCAAGGCGCCGACGGGCCAGTGGTTCCGGCGGTTCACCGACGCCCGGCACAGCATGATCGTGTGCAGCCGGGACCTGCTGGACGCGGCGGTCCGCGCCGACGTCCTGGGCCGGCGCCGGGTCGCCCTGCGGGACGGCACCCGGGTGGCGGGCCTGGTCGGCGACCGCCACCGGGTGACCGGAGTCCGGCTCTCCCGCACCGACGGCAACGGCGGCAACGGCGGTACTGACGGCAACGGTGGCACCAACGGCGTTGACTGCGGTGGTGACGGCGGCGGCGAGCCCGGTGTCCTGTACGCCGACCTGGTGATCGACGCGAGCGGCCGCGCCTCCCGGACCCCGCAGTGGCTGACGGAACTGGGCCTGCCGCCGGTCGTGGAACGCGTCGTGGACGCCGGGGTGGCCTACGCCAGCCGCGTCTACGAGGCCCCGCCCGCCACCACCGCCGTGCCCCGCTACCCCGTCGTGAACGTCCAGGCCGACCCGCGCCAGGCCCCCGGCCGCGGCGGGGTCCTCGTCCCCGTCGAGGGCGGCCGCTGGCTGGTCACCCTCTCCGGCACGCGCGGCGGCCGGCCGAGCGCCGATCCTGGCGAGTTCGAGCGGTTCGCGCTGCGCGGTCTGGCGGACCCGGTGATCGGCCGGCTGATCGCCGGCGCCAAGCCGCTGACCGACCCGGTGACCACCCGCAGCACGGCCAACCGCCGCCGCTACTACGAGAACGCGCCGGTCTGGCCGGAGGGCTTCGCGGTGGTCGGCGACGCGGTCGCCGGCTACAACCCGGTCTACGGCCACGGCCTTTCGGTCGCCGCCCAGAGCGCGATCGCGATCCGCGAGGTCCTCGACCGGCACGGCGCCCGTACGCCCGGCACGGGCCGCCGTATCCAGCGCGCGGTGGCCCGGCCGGTGGGCAACGCGTGGAACCTGGCGGTGGGACAGGACGCGAACTACCCCGGCGCGGCCCCGCAGCCGCCCACGGCGGTGGAACGGCTGCTCTCGGCGTACGTCGACAGGGCGGTGGCGGCCGGCGCGGAGAACCCGCGCGCGCTGCACGGCCTGCTGGACGTGATGAGCCTGAGGACCCCGCCGACCCGGCTCTTCGCCCCCGACATGCTCTGGAACGTCCTCGCCGGCCCCCGCAAGGGCCCCCTGGCCGAAGCCCCCCTGTCGGCGGCGGAACGGAAGGCGGCCGGCCTGGAGGGCTAGTCCGTGCACGCGGCGGCCCGGCCGCGCCGTCCACCGCCGCCCGCGCCTTCTACCGCACCGCCACGTACGTCACCGGATCGGTGCCCGTCACCGCCTCGGCGCGGCCCAGCTTCACCAGGCGCCGCAGATGGGCCTCCGCCTCCGAGACGGCGATGTTCCGTGAACCGTAGGGGATCTGCTCCCAGGGCCGGTTCCACTCCATCCGTACCGCCAACTCCCATGCGGTGAGCGGCTGTTCGAGGAGAAGCAGCAGTCCGGCGAGGCGTTCCTCGTGGTGGGCCAGCAACTCCCTTACCCGTCCCGGCGCGTCGGTGAAGGCGTACTGGTGGGCCGGGAGGACCTCCGCGGGGCCGAGCCGCCCGACGCGTTCCAGTGAGTCGAGGTAGTCGCCGAGCGGGTCGGTCACCGTCGCGTCGTCGGGGTCCTCGTAGAGGCCGATGTGCGGGGTGATCTCGGGCAGCAGGTGGTCGCCGGAGAACAGCCTTCCGTGGCCCGGGAGTTCACCCGGATGCGTCTCCTCCAGGTGCAGGCAGACATGGCCGGGGGTGTGTCCGGGCGTCCATACGGCACGCAGCCGACGCCCCGGCAGGTCGAGCAGTTCGCCGGGCACGATCTCGCGGTCGGGGAGGGCGGGGGAGAGCCCCGGCAGGGAGGCGCGGCGACGCCCGCCGCGCAGCGGTGCCACGTGCTCCTCGGGCGCCCCGGCGGCCGTCAGCTTCGCCGCCATGTAGCCGAACCACCGCTCGGACCTGGTCTCCCGGGTCCGCCGTACGATCGCCGCGTCGGCCGCGTGCATCGCCACCCAGGCCCCGGACGCCTCCCGCACCCGCCCCGACAGCCCGTGGTGGTCCGGGTGGTGGTGGGTGATGACGACCCCGGCGACCTCCCGCACGCCCGTACCGCAGGCGTCGAGGCCCGCCACCAGCACGTCCCACGACCCGGGGTCGTCCCACCCGGTGTCGACCAGCACCGGCCCCCGGTCCGTGTCCACGACGTACACCAGCGTGTACCCGAGGGGGTTGTCCGGGATGGGCACCTCGACGGAGCGCACACCCCCGCCGTGGTCGTGCACGACCGCTCCCGCTCCCGCACCCGCCGAAGCCGACCCGCCCTGACTGTTCGCCATCCTGCCGCCCTCCGCCCCCGCACCGCCGCACGGCCATCGCTCACTATAACTAGAACTGGTTTCACATCGGACGGCCCGCCGGAAAGTTCCCCCGCGGACTCCCCGTCCGGCGCCGGAGCGCACCGCCCTGGCTTAGTTCAACTAGAACTGGTATCAGTTCTGAGACATCGTCAGGAAGGGTGGCGGGGCGCCATGACCGAGTTCCTGGAACACGGACAGCTGTTCATCGGCGGGGAGTTGACCGACCCCCTGGGCAAGGACGTCATCGAGGTGATCTCGCCGCACACCGAGGAGGTGTTCGGGCGGGTGCCGCACGCCTCGCGGGAGGACGTGGACCGGGCGGTCGCGGTCGCGCGGCAGGCCTTCGACGAGGGGCCCTGGCCGCGGATGACCCTCGACGAGCGGATCGAGGTCGTCACCCGGATCAAGGACGCGATCGCCGTGCGGCACGAGGAGATCGCCCGGGTCATCTCCTCCGAGAACGGCTCCCCGTACTCCTGGAGCGTCCTCGCGCAGGCGCTCGGCGCGATGATGGTCTGGGACGCGGCGATCAGGGTCGCGCGCGACTTCACCTACGAGCAGACCCGCGACGGGGTGCTGGGCAGGATCCTGGTGCGGCGGGAGCCGGTCGGGGTGGTGGCGGCCGTGGTGCCGTGGAACGTGCCCCAGTTCGTGGCCGCCGCCAAGCTCGCCCCCGCGCTGCTCACCGGCTGCACGGTGGTGCTGAAGCCGTCCCCGGAATCGCCGCTGGACGCGTACATCCTCGGCGAGATCACCAAGGAGGCCGGCCTGCCGGACGGGGTGCTCTCGATCCTCCCGGCGGACCGCGAGGTGAGCGAGTACCTCGTCGGGCACCCCGGCGTGGACAAGGTCTCCTTCACCGGGTCGGTCGCGGCCGGCCGGCGTGTGATGGAGGTCGCCGCCAGGAACCTCACCCGCGTCACCCTGGAGCTGGGCGGCAAGTCGGCGGCGGTCGTGCTGCCGGACGCGGACGTGGCCACCGCCGTCGCCGGGATCGTCCCGGCGGCCTGGATGAACAACGGCCAGGCGTGCGTCGCCCAGACCCGCATCCTGCTGCCGCGCTCGCGCTACGACGAGTTCGCCGACGCCTTCGCGGCCGCGGCCGGCGCCCTGAAGGTCGGCGACCCGCTGGACCCGGCCACCCAGGTGGGCCCGCTCGTCGCCCGCCGCCAGCAGCGGCGGAACCTGGACTACATCCGGATCGGCCAGGAGGAGGGCGCCAAGATCCTCACCGGCGGCGGCCGCCCGCCGGGCCTGGACAGGGGCTGGTACGTCGAGCCCACCCTCTTCGGCGGCGTCGACAACTCCATGCGGATCGCCCGC
The DNA here is from genome assembly GCF_055583825.1 of Streptomyces sp. NPDC104367. Lineage (NCBI taxonomy): Bacteria > Bacillati > Actinomycetota > Actinomycetes > Kitasatosporales > Streptomycetaceae > Streptomyces > Streptomyces sp. NPDC104367. The sequence goes on from NZ_JBVJND010000011.1 coordinate 196,992, forward strand.
GAGGAGATCTTCGGCCCGGTGATCTGCCTCCTGCCCTACGGCGACGAGTCCGAGGCGCTGAAGATCGCGAACGACTCGGACTACGGGCTGAGCGGAAGCGTGTGGACGGCGGACGTGGCGCACGGCATCGAGATCGCGCGCCAGGTCCGGACCGGGACGTACTCCGTGAACACCTTCAGCCTGGACATGCTCGGCCCGTTCGGCGGCTACAAGAACTCCGGTCTGGGCCGGGAGTTCGGGCCGGAGGGCTACGGCGAGTTCCTGGAACACAAGATGATCCACCTGCCGGCCGGCTGGGAGGCGTGAGCCGCCATGGGTGACCGCTGGCACGTCGAGGTCGACCGCGCCGTCTGCATCGGCTCGGCCCAGTGCGTCCACCGCGCCACCGGGGCCTTCCGCCTCGACTCCGCCATGCAGTCGCACCCCGTGGAGCCGGAGACCGACGCCAACGGCAGGGTCCTGGACGCGGCGGAGAACTGCCCGGTGGAAGCCATCACGATCACCCTGCTGGACACCGGGGAGCCGGTCTTCCCGCCCGAGGACTAGGCGCTCGTGATGGATCTCCGCGGCGTCGCGGCGTTCCGCGGAGATCCGTCACAGGCGCCCTAACCCCTCGCCAGGCTGACGAACAGGGCCCGGGCGCGGGTGCCGTCCGGCTGTTCCCAGGCGCCGGAGACGTGTCCCACCGTGCCGTCCGGCGGTGTCGAACCGGCGCTCAGCACGCGCCGCAGCCGCAGCACCAGCCCGCCGCCCGGTACGGCGAACTCGGTGCTCCCGTCGGTGTCGGCGGGCGCACCGAGGCCGGCGACCGGTCCCGCCCCGGCGTAGGCGCGGACGACCTCCCGGTCGGGGGTGTCGGTCAGGCTCTGCGCCTGCGCCCGGGCGCGGCCCTCGACCAGCGCGAGCAGCTCCGCCGTCAGCACCGGGTCGTGGCAGCCGTCGTACACCCAGCGCGGTCCGAGCACCCCGTGCTCCATGGTGCCGACGAGCGCGTGCCCGGCGCCGTCGAGCGGGGCGCCGCGGTAGGTGAGCGGCACGAGGTAGGCCTCCGGCCCCTCGGTGACGACCATGAACTCGATCCCGACCTCGCCCGCCGGGTCGTCGAGCCGGAACCCGCCCGCCTTCACCGGCTCCGGTGCGGCGGAGCCGCGGTACCAGGGGCGGGTGGGCAGCCAGGCGGCGAGGAGTTCGAGCTTGGTGGGCTTGAGCGTGGTGCGGTGGATGATTGCCATGGGGCGATTCTCGGACCGCGCGGACGGGCCCGGCCAGGGACTTTCCGACTCGGCGCGGCGAGTGTGCCCGGCAGGGCGCGACACATGCGCACACTTAGCAGAAAAAGTCCAGAAAATCCAGCTTTGGGGGTTCCCTTCTCGCCCGGGCGTTCTATGCTGGGAACAGCCTGCGAGGCGAGTGAGGGAGTCCGAGCGCAGTAGCCGACTCTGGCGTGACGCAGATGCAGAAGCATCCGCCGGTGCCGACGTCGACGGTCGGGCTGAGAGGTCGGAAGGCAGTGGTCGGGCCGGACGGCGACCCCCATCACCTGATCCGGACCATGCCGGCGAAGGGAACCCGTCTCGTAGGTCTTCTCATGCCCGGCGGCCCGCGGGCGCCTCCGGCTCCGTCAGGTCGATCAGGCGGCACACCGTCTCGATGTCGATCTTCACCTGGGCGATGGAGGCGCGGCCGGAGAGCCAGGTGATCAGGGCCGAGTGCCAGGTGTGCTCGATCACCCGGACGGCGGAGAGCTGGGCCGGGGTGGGGTCGGTCAGGCCCATCGCGTCCAGGATGATCACCGTCGTCTGGCGGGAGACCTGGTCGACCTCGGGGGAGACGCTGCGGTCGGCGAAGGTGAGGGCGCGGACCATCGCGTCGGCGAGGTGGGGCTCGCGCTGGAGGGCGCGGAAGGCGCGCATCAGGGTCTCGGCGACCCGCTGGGACGCCGTGTCGCCCGCCGGGGGCTTCTTGCGGAGCGTGCCGTGCATGTGCTCCAGCTGGTCCTGCATGGTGGCCACCAGCAGATGGACCTTGGACGGGAAGTAGCGGTACAGCGTGCCCAGGGCGACCTGTGAGGACTCGGCCACCTCGCGCATCTGCACCGCGTCGAAACCGCCCCGGCTGGCCAGCTGGGCGCTCGCGTGCAGGATCCGGCGGCGCCGGGCCTCCTGCCGCTCGGTGAGCGGCGGGGTGGCCGATCTGGCGCCGATGTCCACCTTGGCTTCCGCAGGCATGGGTCCCGTCCGTGACAGTCGGTGAGGGCAGTGCTCGGGGCGAGTGATCAGACAGCATGGCAGGGGTTCGCGCCGTGGCGCGAATCACCTGATCCACTGCTCACTCCACCCCTACCTGCCGGTAGATTCAGAGCCTCCTGAACGATCAAGTCTGTAACTTGTTCTAGATTAGCGTCCCGGCGTACTCTCGCGGGAAAGTGCAGGGAGAAGGGGGCCCGGAGTGACCGCTGAGGCCAGGCGGGCGGGTGTCAGGAAGGACCCCGCCGCCGACGGCGAGCGACCGCTCGACATCGCGCTCCTCACCTATAAAGGGAACCCGTTCTGCGGCGGCCAGGGCGTCTACGTACGGCACCTGTCGCGGGAACTGGCCCGGCTCGGCCACCGCGTCGAGGTGATCGGCTCACAGCCGTATCCCGTCCTCGACGAGGGCTACCCCGGCCTCACCCTCACCGAGCTGCCCAGCCTCGACCTGTACCGGTCCCCGGACCCCTTCCGCACCCCGAAACGGGACGAGTACCGGGACTGGGTCGACGCCCTCGAAGTCGCGACCATGTGGACGGGCGGCTTCCCCGAGCCGCTGACCTTCTCGCTGCGCGCCCGCCGCCATCTGCGCGCCCGCGCCGGTGAGTTCGACGTCGTCCACGACAACCAGACGCTCGGGTACGGCCTGTTGGGCGACGTCGGCGCGCCACTGGTCACCACCATCCACCACCCCATCACCGTCGACCGGCAGTTGGAGCTCGACGCGGCCGGGGGATGGCAGCGGCGGTACTCCGTACGGCGCTGGTACGCCTTCACCCGGATGCAGAAGCGGGTCGCCCGCAGGCTGCCCTCCGTGCTCACCGTCTCCGGCACCTCCCGCCAGGAGATCGTCGACCACCTCGGGGTCCGGGACGACCGCGTCCACGTCGTCCACATCGGCGCCGACACCGATCTCTTCTCGCCGGATCCCGCCGTGCCCCGGGTACCCGGGCGGATCGTCACCACCTCCAGCGCCGACGTGCCGCTCAAGGGGCTGGTGTACCTCGTCGAGGCCCTCGCCAAGGTGCGGACCGAGCACCCGGCCGCCCACCTGGTCGTCGTCGGCAAGCAGCCCACCGAGGGGCCCGTCGCGCAGGCCGTGGAGCGCTACGGCCTCGACGGCGCCGTCGAGTTCGTGAAGGGCATCTCCGACGCCGAACTCGTCGACCTGGTCCGCTCGGCCGAGGTCGCCTGCGTGCCCTCGCTCTACGAGGGGTTCTCGCTGCCCGCCGCCGAGGCCATGGCCACCGGCACCCCGCTGGTCGCCACCACCGGCGGCGCGATCCCCGAGGTCGCCGGCCGCGACGGCGAGACCTGTCTGGCCGTACCGCCGGGCGACCCCGGAGCACTGGCCGCCGCGCTGAACCGGCTGCTGGGCGACGCCGACCTGCGCACCCGCCTCGGCGCGGCCGGCCGCGCCCGGGTCCTCGCCAACTTCACCTGGGCCCGGGCCGCCGAGGGCACCGTCTCCCACTACCGGGAGTCGATCGCCCGCGCCGCGGGCGACGGCTCCGCGTCACCCCGGACCGCGGGCCGCCCCGCGCCCCGGCACCCCGGCCGCCCCGCGGCCGCCCCCCTCGCAGACGTTGCATCCACTCCCGAAGGCAGGGCCACGTGCTGACCGTCGACTTCTCCCGGTTCCCGCTCGCGCCGGGCGACCGCGTCCTGGACCTCGGGTGCGGGGCCGGCCGGCACGCGTTCGAGTGCTACCGGCGCGGCGCCCAGGTCGTGGCCCTCGACCAGAACGCCGAGGAGATCCGCGAGGTCGCCAAGTGGTTCGCGGCGATGAAGGAGGCCGGCGAGGCCCCGGCCGGCGCCACGGCCACCGCCATGGAGGGCGACGCGCTGGCCCTGCCCTTCCCCGACGAGTCCTTCGACGTCGTCATCATCTCCGAGGTCATGGAGCACATCCCCGACGACAAGGGCGTGCTCGCCGAGATGGTGCGCGTGCTCAGGCCCGGCGGCCGGATCGCCGTCACCGTGCCCCGCTACGGCCCCGAGAAGGTCTGCTGGGCCCTCTCCGACGCCTACCACGAGGTCGAGGGCGGTCACATCCGCATCTACAAGGCCGACGAACTGGTCGGCAAGATCAAGGAAGCCGGTCTGCGGCCCTACGGCAGCCACCACGCGCACGCCCTGCACGCGCCGTACTGGTGGCTCAAGTGCGCCTTCGGCGTCGACAACGACAAGGCGCTGCCGGTACGGGCGTACCACAAGCTGCTGGTCTGGGACATCATGAAGAAGCCGCTGGCCACCCGGGTCGCCGAGCAGGCGCTGAACCCGGTCATGGGCAAGAGCTTCGTCGTCTACGCCACCAAGCCGCACCTGCCCGCGGTCCCCGACAAGGCCGACAAGGCCGACAAGGCCGACAAGGCCGGGACGACCGACAAGGCGGCGAAGACCGGGACGACCGCGAAGACCGGGGCGGCCGCCAAGTGACCACCCCCCGGACAGAACACCTCGTCCTGCCCGGGGTCCTCACCGCCGAGCAGGCCGCCGCGACCGTCCGCGGCATCCTCGCCGTGCAGCGGGAGGACGGCGCGATCCCGTGGTTCCGCGGACACCACCTCGACCCCTGGGACCACACCGAGGCCGCGATGGCCCTGGACGCGGCCGGCGAGCACGAGGCCGCCGAGCGGGCGTACACCTGGCTCGCCCGGCACCAGAACGAGGACGGCTCCTGGTACGCGGCCTACGCCGACGGCGCCCACGACGACGTCACCGACCGCGCCCGCGAGTCCAACTTCGTCGCCTACATAGCCGTCGGCGTCTGGCACCACTACCTCTCCACCGGCGACGACACCTTCCTCGACCGGATGTGGCCCGCCGTCCACGCGGCCGTCGAGTGGGTGCTCGGGCTCCAGCAGCCGGGCGGCGAGATCGGCTGGCGCCGCGAGGACGACGGCACCCCCGCCGCCGACGCGCTGCTGACCGGGAGCTCGTCGGTCCACCACGCGCTGCGCTGCGCGCTCGCCATCGCCGAGCAGCGTGAAGAGGCCCAGCCGGACTGGGAGCTGGCCGTCGGCACGCTGCGGCACGCGATCCGGCGCCACCCGGAGCGGTTCCTCGACAAGGACCGCTACTCGATGGACTGGTACTACCCGGTCCTGGGCGGCGCGCTGACCGGCGCGGAGGCGGGCGACCGGATCCGCAAGGGCTGGGACCGGTTCGTCGTGCCCGGCTTCGGGGTGCGGTGCGTGGTCCCCAACCCGTGGGTGACGGGCGGCGAGTCGGCCGAGCTGGCCCTGGCCCTGTGGGCGGTCGGCGAGTCCGACCGGGCGCTGGAGATCCTCCAGTCCATCCAGCACCTGCGGGACGCGGAGTCGGGGCTGTACTGGACCGGGTACGTCTTCGAGGACGACGCGATCTGGCCCCGGGAGCTGACCACCTGGACCGCGGGGTCGCTGCTGCTGGCCGTGGCCGCGCTGGGCGGGCACGACGCCACGTGCGCGGTGTTCGGCGGGGAGCAGCTGCCGTCCGGGCTGGAGGCGGACTGCTGCGCCTAGGGCACTCAGTGCCGGTGCATGCGGTTGGCTATCGCGTGTCCCACGAACAGGTAGACGACGGCGGCCAGGCCGTAGCCCGCCACCACCCTCGCCCACGCCCTGTCGAACGTGAACAGGTCGTACGACCAGCCGGCCAGCCAGGCGGCCGCGTCGTGGACGAACCGCACCAGGCTGTTCGCGCGGTTCGCGTCCAGCAGGTACATCAGGATCCAGAGGCCCAGGATCAGGGCCATGACGTCGGCGACGGCCGCGACGACCGTTCCTGCCTGATTGGCACCCTTGCGAGATTCAGCGGACATGCCTTTCCGGATTGCCGCCGAACGCCGCTTGAAACCCGGACGGCGCCGGTCTCGCGGACCGCCCCGAGTGGCGGAGTACGCCCATCTGGGTGAGGCTGCCGGAGGAAGCACCCGCTCGGGGAGGACACCGAGACACACGGGAGGTCCCCGTGCCCGTACCGATACGGCGCCTCGTCGTCGCGCTGACCCTGTGCTGCGCCCTGGTCGCAGGCGCCACCGCCTGTGCCGGCAGCGCCCAGAGCAAGTCCACGGACACCGGCCTGATGGCCGTCCCCGTGGCCGACACGCCAAGTCCGAGTACGTCCGCGGAGAAACAGAAGTTCGCCAAGACCAGGTTCGTCGCCAACGCGAGTCTCGCCGCGGGCGCCACCTACCAGTGGATCGTCAAGCCGTGGAAGGCGGGCAAGTTCAAGAAGGGCGCCCACGGACGCACCTTCACCCTGATCAAGGCCGCCGCCGCGGGCGCCTTCGCCTACAACCGGCTCAAGGCCGCCAAGACGAACGCCCAGGGCGACCCGCTGCTCTCCAAGGCGATCGCGCCGCTCACCGCGGGCATCGACGCCCTGAAGGACCTGCCGTCCAAGCTCCGCAAGGGCGACGGGAACGCGGCCGGTGCCTTCGACGACATCATCAACAAGGTCAAGGAGGCAGGGCAGAACGCCGGCGCCCCGGTGCACAACCAGGTGCCGTCGGCCGGCCAGCTCGCCGGAGGCTAGGAGTTCAGCTCCGCGAGCACCCGCAGCGTGTGAGGGTCCGGTGCCAGGGCCAGCAGGTCCGTCACCGGCCCCTTGCGCCACAACTCCAGCCGCTCGGCGATGCGTTCGCGCGGGCCGACCAGTGAGATCTCGTCGGCGAACGCGTCCGGCACCGCCAGCACGGCCTCCTCGCGGCGACCGGACAGGAACAGCTCCTGGATCCGCCGGGCCTCCTCCTCGTACCCCATGCGCGCCATCAGGTCGGCGTGGAAGTTGCGGGCCGCGTGGCCCATCCCGCCGATGTAGAAGCCGAGCATGGCCTTCACGGGCAGCAGCCCCGCCGCGACGTCGTCGCAGACCCTGACCTGGGCCAGCGGGGCGACGCGGAACCCCTGCGGCAGGTCGGCCACCGCCGGGCCGTACACCTCGGGCCGGCTCGGCGCCCAGTACAGCGGCAGCCAGCCGTCGGCGATCCGGACCGTCTGGGCGACGTTCTTCGGCCCCTCCGCGCCGAGCAGGACCGGCAGGTCCGGGCGGAGCGGGTGGGTGATCGGCTTCAGTGCCCTGCCCAGCCCGGTGGCGTCCGGTCCCCGGTACGGATGCGGGTGGAAGCGCCCGGCGGCCTCGACCGGCCCCTCCCGCCGCAGCACCTGCCGTACGACGTCCACGTACTCCCGGGTCGCGGTCAGCGGCGACTTCGGGAACGGGCGGCCGTACCAGCCCTCGACGACCTGCGGCCCGGACAGCCCGAGCCCCAGCAGCACCCGGCCGCCCGACAGGTGGTCCAGGGTCAGCGCGTGCATCGCGGTGGTGGTCGGCGACCGGGCCGCCATCTGGGCGACGGCCGTGCCCAGTTCGATGGTCGAGGTCCGCGCCGCGATCCAGGTCAGCGGGGTGAAGACGTCCGAGCCCCAGGACTCCGCCGTCCACACCGACGCGTACCCGAGCCGCTCCGCCTCCCGGGCCAGCTCCACATGGTCGGGCGAGGGACCGCGCCCCCAGTAGCCGAGAGCCAACCCGAGCCGCATCACGACCTCCTGACGGAACATCAGACCGCCGAACGGCGACCGACTGTACGACAACGGCCCCTCACCCGGAAGGGCAAGGGGCCGTGCGTACGGGCCGGTTCAGCCGCGCTGGATCCCGGAGGTGTCCTGCAGCACGCCACGACGGCCGTCCTGCGTCTGCGCCACCAGGGCACTGCCGCGCTGCTCCACCGCCAGGTACCAGGTGCCGGGCGCCAGTTCGGCGATCGGCGCGGACGCGCCGTCCTCCGAGAACAGCGGCCGGGCCACCGGGACGGCGAACCAGAACGGCGAGAAGTCGGGCGCCGGCGGCTGCTGCACGGCGGCCGGGGGCTGCTGCGGGTTCTGCTGGCCGAACGGCTGGCCGGGCTGCGGCTGGCCGCCGTAGGGCTGGCCGGGCTGCGGGGCGCCGGCGCCCGGGTAGCCGTAGCCGCCGGGGGGCTGGGCGCCGTAGGGCTGCGGGGCGGGCGGCGCGGGGGCCGGGACCAGGGCCGTCTGGAGAGCGGGGACCAGCGGGGTGGCGACGGCGGCCCCGGCGATGGCCAGGGCCGCGAGCAGGCCGAGGAACAGGCCGGCGCCGGCGTCCACGCCGTCGGAGAGGTCCACCAGCGACCAGAACAGGGTCCAGGCGGAGAGGATCGCGAAGCCCGTGCCGACCATGCCGAGGTCCAGGCCGAGCACCTTGCGCTGCTGGGGCAGGGCGCGATGGAGAACGATCAGCGCGCCGCCGATGACGGCCCCCATGTACGTGCCCAGGCCCGTTCCGAGGTCGTCCCATGCGTTCCGGCTGATGGAGTAGCCGGAGCCGGAGTACGAGTAGGCATCGAGGAACGACGCGATGAACAGCAACACCGCTGCTCCGATCACCACGCCGTCGCCTCTAGTGAGGGAGCGGATATTCACTTCAGGTCCTTCGTAGGTCGTCTCGTCGGCGGAGGAGGCGTCGCGGGGGTGTGCCCCTCATCCCAGGAACCGATTGCGGAAATCGTAGGAATCTTAGAAGGACAATATCGCCCGTGTGCCCGGGGTGTCCGCCCGGACCTGTCCGCCGATGCCTACCCGCGCAGGAAACTCACGATTCCCTCAGAGATTCCCTCCGCCGCCTTCTGCCGCCAGGCACCGCTGGTCAACAGTGCCGCGTCCTTGCTGTCGCGCATGTTGCCGCATTCGATGAACACCTTGGGAACCGTTGACAGATTGAGACCGCCGAGATCCTTGCGTACGTCGAGACCGGTGCCGTTGCCCACGTAGTTGGAGGGGGCACTGCCGGTGGACTTCGCGAAGCCGGTCTCCACGTGTTCGCCGAGGGTGCGCGAGGGGGCGACGATCGGGCGGGTGTCGGCGGCGCCGGAGTGCACGGACGCGGGCAGGATCACATGGAAGCCGCGGTCGCCCTCGGGCGCCCCGTCGGCGTGGATGGAGACGGCGGCGTCGGCGTGCGCCGCGTTCCCGATCTCGGCGCGCTTCGTCACGCACGGCCCCCACGCGGGCCGGTCCCCGTCATGGGTCAGCTTCACCGTGGCGCCCTGCTTCTCCAGCAGCGCGCGCAGCCGGTGCGCGACGTCCAGGGTGAACCGGGCCTCGCTGTAACCGGCGTTGGTCGAGGTCCCCGTCGTGTCGCACTCCTTCCAGTTCGTCCCGATGTCCACCTTCTGGTTGATCTCGGACGTGTGCTGGAAGTTGCCCGGGTTGTGCCCCGGGTCGATGACGACGACCTTGCCCGCGAGCGAGCCGGCGGGCGTCGGGCTCGCCGCCTTGGCGTCGCCACCGGCCGGCGTCCCCGCCGACGCCGGCGCCGACCCGGGTGTGGCCGCGTCCGCCTGCCCGGTGCCGTCGCCGCCGGGGCCGCCCACCTGCTCGTACACCACCCAGCCGAGCAGTGCGCCGGGCACCAGCGCGGCGAGGGCGACGGTCAGCGGTGTCCGCCGGGAGCGGCGCTGCTGCGGGGCGGGGAATTCCGGTCCTGTGTACGACACGTCAGCGACTCTAACCGCGCCCTCAGATCCCCGCCCCCGTTCGCCGCAGCACGCGCAGCGAGTCGTGGGCGGAGACCTCCGTGAACGCGCCGGACTCCAGCGCGCGGAGGTAGACGCGGTAGGGGGCCTGCCCGGTGAACTCGTCCTCGGGCTCGGGGAAGACGTCGTGGATGACGAGGAACCCGCCTTGCGCCACATGGGGGGCCCAGCCCTCGTAGTCGGCGGTGGCGTGCTCGTCGGTGTGCCCGCCGTCGACGAACACCAGGCCGAGGGGGGAGTTCCAGAACGCGGCGACCCGGGGCGAGCGGCCGACGACCGCGACGACGTGCTCCTCCAGGCCCGCCCGGTGCAGGGTCCGCCGGAACGTCGGCAGCGTGTCCATCAGCCCGATCTCCGGGTCCACCGTCTCCGGGTCGTGGTAGTCCCACCCCGGCTGCTGCTCCTCGCTGCCCCGGTGGTGGTCGACGGTGACCGCGACCACCCCGGCCGCGCGCGCGGCGTCGGCGAGCAGGAGCGTGGAGCGCCCGCAGTACGTCCCGACCTCCAGGAGCGGGAGCCCCAGCGTCCCGGCCTCGACGGCGGCCGCGTGCAGCGCCAGCCCCTCGTGCGGGGGCATGAAGCCCTTGGCCTCCTCGAACGCGGCGAGAGTCCTGGGCTCGGGCGCTGCCATCGGGGTCCCTTCGGTCGTACGACGGTCTCGGCGCCCCATGCTGCCGCACCCCCCGCCGGCGAACCGACAGGGGGTGCGGATGTCACGCTCCGGACCCGCTCGGGGCGCGCCCCGTCAGGCGCTGACCGTCTTCCCGGGCAGCGCGAGGTCCAGGTCCACGGCCCGCGCGTTCCCCGCGTGCGTCGCCGAGGACGCCAGCGGTTCGTGGCCGGCCGCCTTCGCGGCGAGCACGTACGCCCCCTCGGCCGGCACGGCGAGCGCGTAGGAGCCGTCCTCGCCGGACAGCGTGGCCCCCGCCTGCCGGCCCCGCCGGTCGATCAGGGTGACCTTCGCGCGGGCGACCGGCGCGCCGTCGGCGGACAGGACGCGTCCGCGGAAGCCCCGCAGGACCTCCTCGGCCCGCTCCAGGTTCGCGTCCTCCTCGCTGCTGGCCCGCAGCCGCGTGTGCCGGACGGCCTCCGCCGCCGCCCTGCTGCGCCCGGGCAGGAAGACCGCGAACAGCAGGCCCACCGCCACCGCGGCCGTCGCGATGAGGAAGGAGACCCGGAAGCCGTGCATGGTCGGGACGGCGACCCCGCCCACGTCGTTGGCCGTGTTCGCCAGCACCATGCCGATGACGGCGCTGGAGACGGAGGTGCCGATGGACCGCATCAGCGTGTTGAGGCCGTTCGCCGCACCCGTCTCCGACGCCGGGACGGCGCCGACGATGAGCGCGGGCAGGGAGGAGTAGGCGAGGCCGATGCCGGCGCCGAGGACGACCGCGATGACCAGGCTCTGCCAGGCCGCGCTCATCAGGCCGAGGCCGGCGCCGTAGCCGATCGCGATGATCAGCATGCCGATGATGAGGGTGGTCTTGGGGCCGTACTTGGCGGACAGCCGCGCGTACACGGGGGCCGTGAACATCATCGTCAGGCCCAGCGGGGCGACCAGCAGGCCCGCGCCGACCATGGACTGGCCCAGGCCGTAGCCCGTGGCCTTCGGGAGCTGGAGCAGCTGGGGGAGGACCAGCGAGACGACGTAGAAGCTGACGCCGACCATGATCGAGGCGAGGTTGGTGAACAGCACCGCGGGGCGGGCCGTGGTGCGCAGGTCGACCAGCGGGGCCCGGTGGCGCAGCTCGAAGAGGCCCCACAGCAGCAGGACGGTGACGGAGGCGGCGAACAGGCCGAGCGTGGTCCCGGACGCCCAGCCCCAGTCGCTGCCCTTGGTGACGGGGAGCAGGAGCAGCACCAGACCGGCGGACAGGCCGAGCGCGCCGGCCACGTCGAACGAGCCCTCCGCGCGCATCGGGGACTCCGGGACGGTCAGGAGGGTCAGGACTATGGAGAGCACGCCGAGGCCGGCGGCGCCGTAGAACAGGGCGTGCCAGTCGGTGTGCTGGGCGACCAGGGCCGCGGCGGGCAGCGCGAGGCCGCCGCCGACGCCGATCGAGGAGCTCATCAGGGCCATCGCCGAGCCGAGCTTCTCGCGCGGCAGCATGTCGCGCATCAGACCGATGCCCAGCGGGATCGCGCCCATGGCGAAGCCCTGGAGGGTGCGGCCGACGATCATCGTGACCAGATCGCTGGTGAGCGCGCTGACGAGGGCGCCCACCACCATCACGGCGAGGCTGAGGATCAGCATCCGCCGCTTGCCGTACAGGTCGCCGAGGCGGCCCATGATCGGGGTGGCCACGGCACCCGACAGGAGCGTCGAGGTGAGGACCCAGGTGGCGTTGCTGGGCTCGGTGCCCAGCAGCTGCGGGAGGTCCTTGATGACCGGGACGAGCAGGGTCTGCATCACCGCGACCACGATGCCCGCGAAGGCGAGGACCGGGACCACGGCCCCGCTCGCGCCCCGGGCGGGCTGGTCGGTCGTCGTGTGCGTCATTGAGTGAGGCCTCCGGGCCAGGAGAGTGACGGGAAGTGCGGCATCCGTGCGGGATAAGTGCCCGGTAAACCTCGTATGCGCAGGCAACTATTCCGTTGCTTCGAGCTGCTAACGAATTCTTGACCGTCCCATGGGTTTCTGATCTGCCGTCAGGGGCTGGCTTGTTGGTGGAACGTGTTCTAGTCTCACGCGCCATGGATGCCGCCACGAGGGTCATGAAGGCGTATGTCGCCGGGGTCGGGATGACGAAGTTCGAGAAGCCCGAGACCCGTGACTGGCAGTACTGGGACATGGTCCGGGAAGCCGGCGGCTCCGCCCTCGCGGACGCGGGGATCTCGTACGGCGATGTGGAACAGGTTCCCGTCGGCTACTGCTTCCAGCCCTCCACGGCCGGTCAGCGCGCCGCCTACGAACTGGGTCTCACCGGCGTCCCCGTCTACAACGTCAACAACAACTGCGCCACCGGCGCGACCGCCCTGATGCTGGCCCGCCAGCTGGTCGAGGGCGGGGCGGCCGACTGCGTGCTCGCCCTCGGCTTCGAGAAGATGAAGAAGGGCGCGCTGGGCGGCGGTGCCGACGGAGGGGACTTCGCCACGTCCCCGGTCGCCCGGCACTACGGGATCATGGCGGCCCGGCACGGCTTCGAGATGACCCCGCCCACCGCGCAGATCTTCGGCAACGCGGCCCGCGAGCACATGGAGCGGTACGGCACGACCGAGGCCCAGCTCGCCGCGGTGGCCGCGAAGAACCACCGGCACTCCGCGCTCAACCCGTACGCCCAGTTCCAGGACGTGTACGAGGTCGACGAGATCCTCGCCGCGCGCACGGTCCACCGGCCGCTCACCAAGCTCCAGTGCTCGCCCACTTCCGACGGCGCGGCGGCGGCCGTGGTCGTCTCGGAGCGGTTCGCCGAGCGGCGCGGGCTCACCGGGCTCGTCGAGATCGTCGCCCAGGCGATGACGACCGACACGGAGGAGTCCTTCGCCTCCGGCTCGTGCATCGACGTCGTCGGGCAGCCGGTGTGCCGGGCGGCGGCGCGGCAGGTGTACGACCGCTCCGGCCTCGGTATCGAGGACGTCGACGTCGTGGAGCTGCACGACTGCTTCTCCGTCAACGAGTTGCTGACGTACGAGGCGCTCGGCATGTGTCCCGCCGGGGAGTCCGGCAAGCTCGTCGAGTCCGGTGCGACCACGTACGGCGGGCGCTGGGTGGTGAACCCCTCGGGCGGGCTCATCTCCAAGGGGCATCCGCTGGGCGCGACCGGGCTCGCGCAGACCGCGGAACTGGTGTGGCAGCTGCGGGGTGCGGCGGGGGACCGGCAGGTGCCGGGCGCGCGCGTCGGCCTCGCCCACAACATCGGCCTGGGCGGGGCGGCCGTGGTGACGCTGCTGCGCGGGGCGGTGTAGGCCGTAGGACGGCGCGGAGTGGTGCAGGCCGTACGACGGCGCTGAGTGGTGCAGGCCGACGGGGTGGGCCGGAGAGCCGTCGCGGGGTGGGCCGGAGAGTCCTTGCGGGGTGGGCCGGAGAGTTCTGGCGCGGCAGGCAACGGTCCGGGGGGCTCGTGGACTCCTCTTTACATCTAGGAGGTGTCCATGGGGGAGCGGAAGGACGCTCGGAACGAGGAGTTCCAGAGCTTCGTGATCGGCCGCTGGCCGCGGCTGATGCGTACGGCATTTCTTCTCACGGGGGAGCAGCACGCCGCCGAGGACCTGGTCCAGTCGACGCTCGAACAGGTCTTCGTGGCCTGGCGGAAGGTCGGCTCGGCCGACGACCCGGAGGCGTACGTACGGCGCGTGATGATCAACGCGCACGCGCGCCGGCACAGAAGGAAACTCAAGGAGTTCCTGGCGCCCAGGGACGACTCGGGCCTGGTGCGCGAGGTGCCGGACACGGGGGACCGGATCGCCCAGGCCGACGACCGCAGCGCGCTGCTCAAGGCGCTCGCCCAACTGCCGCCGCGGCAGCGGGAGGCGGTGGTGCTGCGCTACTGGGAGGACCTGACGGAGACCCAGACGGCGGAGGCGATGGGCTGTTCGGTCGGCACGGTGAAGAGCAACGCGGCCAAGGGGATCGCGAAACTCCGTGCCATACCGGGGCTGGCCGACATGGTGGCGCAGGGAGGGCGTAACTGATGAGCGCGGACTGGGAGAACCACGACATGACACAGGCGGAAGCGGACATCGCACTCCTCCTCGCGGACGCCACGGACGAGGTCGAGATCGGTATAGCCCCCGTGCAGGCGGTGATGCGCGGCGGCAGGCGGCGCCGGGCCCGGCGGTGGGCGGTGGCGGCGGCCACGGCGGTGGTGGTGCTGGGCGGGTCGGCGGGTGTCACGCTGGCGTTCGCCGGGCTGCCCGGGGAGCACCGGACGCAGGTGGCGGCACCGCCTGCCTCACCCGAGGCGCGGCATGTGTACGAGCCGCAGCGGACCGAGGTCTCACGGGGCACGTACCACGGCGAGGAGTGGGACGTCAGTGTCCAGGTGTGGGGAGCGCCGCGCAACGAGACCGAGGCGGACCGGCAGTTCGACGCCATGGCCGAACTGGGCATGAAGCCGGCGGACGTCCGCGGGCCCGCCGATCTGATCGGCAAGATCTCCTACTTCGCGACCCGGGGCTGGGGTCAGGAGCACGTCCAGCAGGTCATGTTCAACACCGTCCGCACACCGGAGCCCTACGCGGGCACGGACCTGGAGGCCATCGCGACCCGGTTCTCGTCCGACTCCGTGAGCTCGGGGCGGCTGGTGATCGGCATGGTCGCCAAGACCGCCCAGGAGGTCACCTGCCGCTGGAAGGACGGCCGGACCAGCGTGGCCCGCCCCGCCGACGGCTTCTCGGCGCACGACGACGGCAACGCGATCCGCACGGTCGACGGCTTCCCGACGGCGAACTGGTTCGTCTGCGTGGCCCCGCAGGGCACGGTCTACCAGGCGGCGGAGGTGACGAAGTAGCCCCGTCGGCGAACCTGCCGGGAGGTCAGAGCCAGCCCCGCTGCCGGGCCTCCCGTACCGCCTCCGTGCGGTTGCGGGTGCTGGTCTTGCCGATCGCGGCGGAGAGGTAGTTGCGGACCGTCGACTCCGACAGGTGCAGCTTCGCCGCGATGTCGGCGACGGTCGCGCCGTCCGCCGACGCCCTGAGCGCGTCGCACTCGCGGGCGGTGAGCGGGTTGGGTCCGGCGCTGAGCGCGGCCGCGGCCAGCGCCGGGTCGACCACGGTCTCCCCGGTGAGCACCCGCCGGATCGCCTGGGCCAGCTCCTCCACCGGGCCGTCCTTGACGAGGAAGCCGGCCGCCCCGGCCTCCATGGCCCGGCGCAGATAGCCGGGCCGGCCGAAGGTGGTGAGGATCAGCACCCGGCAGTCCGGCGCCTGGTCGCGCAGCTCCGCCGCCGCGTCCAGCCCGCTCATGCCCGGCAGTTCGATGTCGAGGAGCGCCACGTCGGGCCGGTGGAGCAGCGCCGCGTCCACGATCGCGTCACCCCTGCCGACCTGTGCGACGACCTCGATGTCCGGTTCCATCCCGAGCAGTAAGGCGAGGGCTCCGCGCATCATCCCCTGGTCCTCGGCGAGCAGCACCCTGACGGACTTGGCGGGCCGGTGGGACCTGGGCATCTCGTTCACAGCCCAAGCGTAGCTTCGGGGGCGGCAATTAAAGACTCGTCATTGTTCCGCTCCGCAGGGCTTGACGGCGCTTGACCGTGCTCAAACAATCGCCTCTGCAATTCCCCGAATGGCCGGCGAACGGTCGGCATTTCGACCGCCGAATAGGTTCGGTATTTCGGTCGAACGTCGTTCGGTATACCGACCAGAACCCGCACCGCCCTACGAGGAACAGGAAGAGGTGCACCGTGTTCTCAGTGATCCCAAGAGCCGCACGCCCAGGTCCGGGGCGAATCAGGAGAGCCGTCCTGTCCGCGCTCGCCGCGTTCGCGACCGTCGCCGCGCTCGTCGTCGGGGCCGGCGCCCCCGATGCCGCCGCCGCCAGTTCGCTGCCCTGTGACGTCTACGCCGCCGCCGGCACCCCGTGCGTCGCCGCGCACAGCATGGTCCGGGCGCTGTACTCGTCCTACAGCGGCTCGCTCTACCAGGTGCAGCGCGCCTCGGACAGCACCACCGCGAACATCGGCCTGCTGGCCACCGGCGGGTACGCCAACGCGGCCGCCCAGGACTCCTTCTGCGCTGGTACGACCTGCATCATCACGAAGATCTACGACCAGTCCAGCAAGCACAACGACCTCACCGTCGAGGGCGCGGGCGGGGCCGGCGCGGCCGACGTCGGCGCCCCGGCGGACGCGCTGCCGGTGACCGTCGGCGGGCACCAGGTCTACGGCCTGGAGATCTCGGCCGGCATGGGCTACCGGGACAACGCCACCTCGGGGGTCGCCACCGGCGGCGCCGCCGAGGGGATGTACATGGTCACCTCCGGCACCCATGTGAACGGCAGCTGCTGCTTCGACTACGGCAACGCCGAGACCAACAACAAGGACACCGGCAACGGCCACATGGACGCCATCAACTTCGGCACCGAGTGCTGGTTCTCGCCCTGCTACGGCTCGGGCCCCTGGGTGCAGGCGGACCTGGAGAACGGGCTGTTCCAGTCCAACCTCGGCTACAGCACGAACTCGTCCAACACGGGCACCGGGGCGATACCGTTCGTCACCGCCCTGTTGAAGAACAACGGTCAGGACCATTTCGCACTGAAATGGGGAAACGCGCAATCGGGCGGCCTGACGACCACGTATTCCGGCAGTGAACCCACCACCAGCAGCGGTTACTCGCCGATGCAGCAGGAGGGCGCGATCGTCCTCGGCACCGGCGGCGACAACAGCAACGGCTCGATCGGCTCGTTCTTCGAGGGCGTGATGACGTCCGGCATCCCGACCGACGCCGCCGACGACAGCGTCCAGTCCAACATCGTCTCCGTCGGCTACGGCGGCGCGACCGGCTCCACCGGCAGCCTCGGCGCCGCCTCGGAGATCTCCCTCCAGGCCACCACGTCCTGCTGCACGACGGACTACGTCCGCCACCAGAACAACGCCGGCGTCCTGTCCGCCGTCACCTCCAGCAGCTCCACCCTCGACAAGAACGACGCCACCTGGATCGTCCGCCCCGGTCTGGCGAGCAGCTCCTGCGTGTCCTTCGAGTCCCGGAACTACCCCGGCGACTACCTGCGCCACTACAACTACAAGATCTACCGGCAGCCCATGGACGGCACCACCACGTTCCGGCAGGACGCCACCTTCTGTCCGACGACCGGCAAGAGCGGCACGGGCACCTCGTTCGCGTCGTACAACTACCCGACGAAATACCTGCGCCACTACGACTACAACCTCTACATAGCGAGCGACGGCGGCTCCAACGCCTGGGACAGCGCCACGTCGTGGACCGACGACGTGAGCTGGGCCGTCAGCTCGCCCTGGGCGCCGTAACGGCCGCCGCCGGGGCCGGTGAGCCGGGGACCTCGGCGGGGAGTTCCGCGGTGACCGTGAAGCCGCCGCGCGGCGACGGGCCGGCCCTGAGGGAGCCGCCCGCCGCCGCGAGGCGCTCGGTCAGCCCCGTCAGTCCGGTGCCGCCGACCCCCTCGCGGCGCGGCTCGGCGGCCGCCGCCGTACCCGGGCCGTCGTCGGCCACCGTCAGCCGGACCAGGTCGGCGCCGCCGCCGACGGAGATCTCGCAGCGCGCGGCGGCGCTGTGCCGGACCACGTTGGTGACGGCCTCGCGCACCACCCAGCCGAGCAGTGCCTCCGTCTGCGGGGCGAGCGGCGTCCCGGACCGCCGGACCACCGGCTCGATGCCCGCCGCCGCGAGGACCGAGCGGGCCCGGGTGAGCTCCGTGGTCAGGCTGCCCTCCCGGTAGCCGGTCACCGCCTCGCGGATCTCGGTGAGCGCCTGGCGGCCGACCGACTCGATGTCGCGGACCTGCGCCAGCGCCGCGTCCATGTCGCGGGGCGCGATCCGCCGGGCCGCCTCCGACTTCACCACGATCACCGAGAGCGTGTGCCCCAGCAGGTCGTGCAGGTCCCGGGAGAAGCGCAGCCGCTCCTCCTCCACCGCGCGCCGGGCCAGCTCCTCGCGGGCGGCGCGCAGGTCCCGCACGGCCTCGGAGAGGGAGAGGATCGCCGCGGTGACCATCGTCGACAGGAAGGTGCCGTAGGCGATCGTGACGGCGTCCGGGCCGTCCCGGTGCCAGGAGACCGCGCACGCGAAGGCGGCCAGCAGGATCCCGGTCCGGCCCAGCCAGGGGCCGCGCAGCACCGCGCCCGTGGCCAGGCCCAGCAGCGGGAAGAACATCAGCCAGTCGCCGCCGTAGCCGAGCGCCAGTCCCGTGGTCAGCAGGCCCATCAGCAGCAGGGCGACCCGGGTGGAGAGGGACTCGCGGGCCTCGCGGCGGAAGGAGCGGAAGGTCACGTAGACGTACAGGGAGTTGAAGGCGAGCAGGCCCAGGCCGCCGATCCACGGGTTGGGGGTCCTGCCCTGGAGGAGGTTGGCGAAGGAGCCCAGTCCCATCAGCAGCCAGGGCAGCAGGGAGAAGCCGGTGGCCGGCGGGCCCGGGTGCCCGGGTGAGGTGCGTGCCGTTTGCCGGGCGTCCGCCCGGCACTCCGCCTTCCGCCGCCACGACATGTCCAGGTTCCCCCGATCCGCGTGTTCCGCCCGATCCGTGTGCTCCGTCGGTACGACCCTACGGAAGGCGGCCCGCGCGGGGCAGGGGCGGACGTACGGTCCCGGGCAGGACAAATGTCACGGCCGCAGACGGTCCGGGCGGCGACACATCTGACACTACGTCAGGAGACTTCACAACTGCGGAGCGCTGGGCTATACAAGGGGCGCTGGACTGGAACGCGTTCTAGGCAGGGTCCGGCGGATCAGGCCGGCGGACCGGGACGGTGCCAGGGCCCGCGACGCCGGCGGGATCCGACGGGCACCCCCTGGAACCGCCCGTGGACGACCTCGGTGCGGTCGACGGTGCGGACGGCCGTGCCGAGGTCTTGAGACATCTCAGGAGCGGTATGCCCATCGACGCAGCCAAGGCCCTCGCCGCCGAACCCCGGTCCGGGGAGATCGGCTGGGAGCGCAGGGACGTCCAGCTCTACCACCTCGGCATCGGCGCGGGCCGGCCCGCCACCGACCCCGACGAGCTGCGCTACACCCTGGAGTCCCGGCTCCATGTGCTGCCCAGTTTCGCCACCGTCGCGGGCGCCGGCTCGCCCGGGGTGATCAGCGGACTGTCCATGCCCGGCATCGACGTCGACCTCGCCAGGGTGCTGCACGGCGGCCAGTCCCTCACCCTGCACCGCCCGATCCCCGTCGCGGGCACCGCCACCGCCACCGGCCGTATCGCCGCCGTCTACGACAAGGGCAAGGCGGCCGTCCTGGTGATGCGCACCGAGGTGGCGGACGCCGACGGCCCGCTGTGGACCAACGACGCCCAGATCTTCGTACGGGGCGAGGGCGGCTGGGGCGGCGACCGAGGCCCCGCCACCCGCCTGGAGCCGCCCGCCGGCGAACCCGGCCGGACCGTCGAACGGCCGGTCCGCGAGGACCAGGCCCTGCTGTACCGCCTCTCCGGCGACTACAACCCGCTGCACGCCGACCCCGAGTTCGCCAAGCTCGCCGGCTTCGACCGGCCCATCCTGCACGGGCTGTGCACCTACGGCATCACCCTCAAGGCGGTCGTGGACACGCTGCTCGGCGGGGACGTGACCCGGGTGCGGTCGTACGCGACCCGGTTCGCCGGGGTGGTGTACCCGGGGGAGACCCTGCGGATCCGGATGTGGCGCGGCGACGGCGAGGTCCGCGTCGAGGTGAGCGCGGCCGAGCGCGACGACGCTGCCGTCCTCACCGACACGATCGTCGAACACTCTTGAACCAGTGAGCAGTTGAGGGGAGCCGCACCATGCGCGCAGCCGTACTGCACGAGATCGGCCAGGAGAAGCTGGAGGTCCTCGACGACGTCGAGGCGGTGGGGTTCGGGCCCGGCAGGGTGCGGATCAGGGTGCGCGCCACGGGGCTGTGCCACTCGGACCTGTCGGCGATGAGCGGGGTGCTGCCGCAGCCGGGGCCGTTCGTGCCGGGCCACGAGGGCGCGGGCGAGGTCCTGGAGGTGGGGGAGGGCGTCACCCGGGTGAAGCCCGGCGACCGGGTGGTCGTCTGCTGGCTCCCGGCCTGCGGGGCGTGTCCGGCCTGCCGGCGCGGCCAGACCGAGCTGTGCCTGGCCGGCTTCATGAACGCCGGCACCCCCAACTTCCGGCGCCCCGCCGGTGACGTCTTCGGCTTCGCGGGCACCGGCACCTTCGCCGAGGAGGTCGTGGTCGACGCCGGGTGCGCGGTCCCGATCCCCGACGACGTGCCCTTCGACATCGCCGCGCTGATCGGCTGCGGGGTGACGACGGGACTCGGCGCGGCCCTCAACACGGCCGACGTGGAGGCCGGTTCGTCGGTCGCCGTCATCGGGTGCGGGGGCGTCGGCATCTCGGCGATCCAGGGGGCGCGGCTCAAGGGCGCCGCCGAGATCGTCGCCGTCGACCCGGTCGCCTCCCGGCGCGAGTCGGCGCTCGGGTTCGGCGCCACCAGGGCCGTCGCACCGGACGAGCTGCCCGGCGCCAAGCAGGAGGTCACCGCAGGCGAGGGCTTCGACTACGTCTTCGAGGTCGTCGGCAGGTCCGCCACCGCCCGCACCGCGTACGAGAACACCCGGCGCGGCGGCACCCTCGTGGTCGTCGGCGCCGGTGCCATGGACGACTTCCTCCAGCTCAACATGTTCGAGCTGTTCTTCGACGAGAAGCGCATCCTGCCGTCCATGTACGGCGGCGGCGACGTGGTGCGCTCCTACGAGCGGACCATCGCCCTGTGGCGGGCGGGCCGCATCGACCTGGAGGGACTGATCACCCACCGGGTACCGCTCGCCGGGATCAACGAGGCACTGGACCAGATGCGCACGGGCACCGCCCTGCGCACCTGCATAGAGATCTGAGGGCCGCCGGATGCCGGACAGGCCACTGGAAGGGCTCAGCGCGATCGTCACCGGCGCCGGCCGCGGGCTCGGCCGCGGCGAGGCGCTCGAACTGGCCCGGCTCGGCGCTGCCGTCGTCGTCAACGACTTCGGGCAGCCGGGCCGGGACGGATCGGGCGGGGCGTCTACCGGCCCCGCCGAACAGGTCGCCGAGGAGATCCGCGCCGAGGGCGGCCGGGCCGTCGCCCACACCGGGGACGTCGCCGACTTCTCGCAGGCGCGAGACCTTGTCGCGCTGGCGACAACCCATTTCGGCAAGCTGGACATCCTCGTCAACAACGCGGGCATCCTCCGCGACCGCATGGTCTTCTCGATGACCGAGGACGAGTGGGACTCGGTGATCCGGGTCCACCTCAAGGGCCACTTCAACACCACCCGCTTCGCGGCCGCGCACTGGCGGGAGCGGTCCAAGGCGGCGGGCGGCGCGAAGGTCTACGGCCGGATCGTCAACACCTCCTCCGAGGCCTTCCTCGCGGGCTCCGCCGGACAGCCCAACTACGCCGCGGCCAAGGGCGGGATCGTCGGGCTGACCACCTCCACCGCCCTCGCGCTCGCCAAGTACGGGGTCACCGCCAACGTCATCTGCCCGCGCGCCCGCACCCGGATGACCGAGGACGTCTTCGCCGGGTTCGCGCAGCCCGCCGAGGGCCTCGACCCGCTGGCGCCCGAGCATGTCGCCCCGCTCGTCGGCTATCTGGCCTCACCGGCCGCCGAACGGATCAACGGCCAGCTCCTCGTCGTCCACGGCGGCATGGTCGCGATCGTCGAACGACCGCGCGTCCAGGCGAAGTTCGACAGCAAGCAGGACACCTTCGACTACGACGAACTGGACGCCCTGATCACCCCGCACTACGCGGACCGCCCGGAGGGGGAGACGTTCGCCGCGGCGGAGGTACTGGGACTGAAGCGCCAGTAGCCGCGGTCCCGGGAGAACGACAGCGGGCCCGGCCCCGGGAGAACGACAGCGGCTCCGCCCCCCCGAGGGGGCGGAGCCGCCGCTGTACGTACCGTCAGGCCGCCGACTCGGCCGGCTCCTGCTTGCGGTGCCGGCCGCTGGGGGCCGTTTCGCTCTCCTGGCCCGAGACCTGACCACGGTGCCTGCCGTGGCCGTCAGGCTCCGGAAGGCCGGCGGACGGCTGCTGGGACGTGCTGGCGTCGCTCATCGGAAGAATTCACCCCGTCAACATGATCTTTCTTACAGCGCGGCGAGTTTAGCCAACCCACCACGGGGCGGATCCAGGCGGGCGCGCCGACCGCGGCTACTTCGTTACAAGCCCGCGCCCGTTCGTTACGAGCCGGGCCAGCGGCGCCTGCTGAAGGGGCACCGGCCGGGCCACGGCGGGCTCCGGGGGATCCGGTTCCGACGGCTCCCCGGGCGCCCCCGACACCCCGGCAGCAGTCCCGCCCCGCTCCGGATCCCCCGCACCCCCGTGCTCCCCCGCGCCCCCCTTCTCCCCCCAGGGCACCACCACCGCCGCCACCCCGCACGGGACCTCCCCCGTGGCGTACGGCAGCCGCAGCACCCCGTCCTGCGTCCACACCCCGGCGCCGCTCAACCACCCCTCCGGCGCCGGGAGATGGCGCACCCCGCGCTGCCCGGGCCGCCAGGCGCCCAGCCAGCTGCCGGACGCGCCCTCGATCCGCAGCGCGACCCCGCAGCCCTCCGGCGTCAGCACCTGCCCCGGCTGGATCGCGAACGGCGTCACCGTGCAGTCCGGGACCTCCGGCACCCGCAGGCTCTCCGGGAAGCGCACCGGCAGCGTGCTGCCGAGAACGCCCCAGCCCAATCGTTCCTGCCCCGGGCAGGGCGCGTCCGAGCCGACCAGGATCAGCCCGCTGTCCGGATCGGCGAGCAGCAGCCGGTCGTCGCTGTGCGCCGCGATCTGGAGCAGCGGCGACACCTCGCCGGCCCGCTCCAGATCGACCACGACCGCCTTGGTCCGCCCGCCCAGCTCCCGGTCCAGCGCCAGCATCCGCCCGGTCCGGTCCAGCCAGACCCCGCCCGAGCACCGCCCCGGGACCACCGCGAGCTGCTCCGGCCCGAAGGCCCCGCCCGCCACCAGCCAGACCGCCGAGGAACGCGGGCCCACGGCGAGCGCGTACGCCTCCCGGCCCCCCGGCGCGGGCGGCAGCAGCCGCAGCGAGGCACCCTCGTCCGGGCACTCCACCGCGCCCAGCGGCAGCTCACCCGTGCCCGGTCCGGTCGGGTACAGCAGGGCGAAGTGGTGCCGCCCGTCCGCCAGCCGGCGGATCAGCACCCGCCCGTCGCCCATCGGCTGCACCTCCGTCTCCGGCTCCTCCGGCTGGTTTCCCGGGAGCGGCACGGCGTAGGGCTCCGGGCCGTCCAGCGTCCACCGCTCCGGAAAGCAGGAACCATCCTGCTGAGCCAGCCGGGCCGCGTACGCCCCGTCCACCGTGATGGCGCACGTGATGGCGCAGCCCGCCCCCGGCGCGCTGTCTTCCTCGTCCGTCACCGAGGGTTCGATCGCACAGGCCGTCATCGTTCGGTCACCTCCGGCCACGAAGCTAGTTTTCGCACGCACAGGCGGGGGACCGGCCACCCATGGCTTCACACATACGGATGCACGCCCGGCGATTCACCTGAGGAAACCGGGACGGATGTGCTGAGCGCCGTCTCCCGCGGGCGAGCAGGTACAGCCCCGCGGAACAGGCAGGTAGCCTTTTCCCCGTGCCCCGTCTGTCAGAAGTCATCGCCGCGCTGGACAACCTGTGGCCCGCCGAGCGGGCCGAGTCCTGGGACGCGGTCGGCACGGTCGCGGGCGATCCCGACCAGGAGGTCGGCCGGGTCCTGTTCGCCGTCGACCCGGTCCAGGAGATCGTCGACGAGGCGGTGAAACTGGGCGCCGACCTGCTCGTCACCCACCACCCGCTCTATCTGCGCGGTACGACGACGGTCGCGGCCTCCCACTTCAAGGGCCGGGTCGTGCACACCCTCATCAGGAACGACATCGCGCTGCACGTCGCCCACACCAACGCCGACTCCGCCGACCCGGGCGTCTCCGACGCGCTCGCGGGAGCCCTCGACCTGCGCGTCGTGGGCCCCCTCGTCCCGGACCCCACCGACCCGGAGGGCCGCCGGGGCCTCGGCCGCGTCTGCGAACTGGACCACCCGGTCACCGTCCGCGAACTCGCCGCCCTGGCCGCCGCCCGGCTGCCCGCCACCGCGCAGGGCATCCGCGTCGCCGGCGACCCCGAGGCCGTCGTCCGTACCGTCGCCGTCAGCGGCGGCAGCGGCGACAGCCTCTTCGACGCCGTGCGCGCCGCCGGTGCCGACGCCTTCCTCACCGCCGACCTGCGCCACCACCCGGCCTCCGAAGCGGTCGCCCGAAGCCCCCTCGCGCTGCTCGACGCGGCGCACTGGGCCACCGAATGGCCCTGGTGCGAGCTGGCCGCGGCCCAGCTCGACGAAATCTCCGACCGCCACGGCTGGGACCTGCGCGTGCACGTCTCCAGGACGGTCACCGACCCCTGGACCAGCCACTCACCGTCCCTTGGAGCCCCCAACTGAACGCAGCGCCCGCCGACCAGATCCGACTTCTCGACGTCCAGTCGCTGGACGTACGCCTCCAGCAGCTGGCGCACAAGCGGAAGTCACTGCCCGAGCACGCCGAGCTGGACTCGCTGACCAAGGACCTCACGCAGCTGCGCGACCTGCTCGTGGCCGCGCAGACCGAGGAGAGCGACACCTCCCGCGAGCAGACCAAGGCCGAGCAGGACGTGGACCAGGTGCGCCAGCGCGCCGCCCGCGACCAGCAGCGCCTGGACTCCGGCAAGGTCACCTCCCCGAAGGACCTGGAGAACCTCCAGAAGGAGATCGTCTCCCTCGCCAAGCGTCAGGGCGACCTCGAGGACGTCGTCCTGGAGGTCATGGAGCGCCGCGAGTCCGTCCAGGAGCGGGTCGCCGAACTGACCGAACGGGTCGGCGCCGTCCAGGGCAAGATCGACGACGCCACCGCCCGCCGCGCCACCGCCTTCGAGGAGATCGACGGCGAGGCGGCCACGGTCACCAAGGAGCGCGAGGTCGTCGCCGCCTCGGTCCCCGCGGACCTGCTGGCCCTCTACGACAAGCTCCGTGGGCAGCAGGGCGGCATCGGCGCGGCCAAGCTGTACGCCCGCACCTGCCAGGGCTGCCGCCAGGAGCTCGCCATCACCGAGCTGGCAGAGGTCCGCAAGGCCGCGCCCGACACCGTGGTCCGCTGCGAGAACTGCCGTCGCATTCTCGTACGCACCACCGAGTCGGGCCTGTAGGAACACGTAAGGGGCGCACGTGGCAAGGGAGTTCATCGTCGAGGCGGACGGCGGCTCCCGGGGCAACCCGGGTCCCGCCGGCTACGGTGCGGTGGTGGTCGACGCGGCGAGCGGCGAGACGCTGACGGAGGCGGCCGAGTACCTCGGCGTCGTCACCAACAACGTCGCCGAGTACCGCGGCCTGCTGGCGGGCCTGCGTGCGGCGCACGCCCTCGACCCGGCCGCCGCGGTCCACGTCCGCATGGACTCCAAGCTGGTCGTCGAGCAGATGTCCGGCCGCTGGAAGATCAAGCACCCCGACATGAAGCCGCTCGCCCTGGAGGCGGGCCGGGTGTTCCCGGCGGACCAGGTCACCTACGAGTGGATCCCCCGGGCCGAGAACAAACACGCGGACCGCCTGGCCAACGAGGCGATGGACGCGGGCACCCGCGGCGAACAGTGGTCACCTCCCCTCCCCGCGACGGAACCGGCCGCGGACGGCAGGGGCGGGCACCCGCCCCTCAAGGGGCGCGGGGCCGAGACATGTGCGGCTCCGCCGCGCGGACGCGACCAGCCCCCACGCACCGGCACCGCGACGACAACGCGCACCGGCACCGCGACGACAACGCGCACCGGCACCGCGACGACAACGCGCACCGGCACCGCGACGACAACGCGCACCGGCACCGCGACGACAGCACGGACCGGCACCGCGACGACAGCACGGACCGGCACCGCGACGACAACGCGCACCGGCACTGCGACGACGACCGCCGAACCCGCCGCCGACACCCGCGCCGCCCGCAATGTCGCGAGCCCCGGCTGGAGCGCGGCCCCCGACATGGGCGCCCCCGCCACCTTCGTCCTCCTCCGGCACGGCGAGACCCCGCTCACCCCCCAGAAGCGCTTCTCCGGCAGCGGCGGCACCGACCCCGCTCTCTCCGACGCCGGCCTGGAACAGGCGCGCCGCGTCGCCGAGGCCCTCGCCCGCCGCGGCACCGTCGAGACGATCCTCGCCTCCCCCCTCACCCGCACCCGGCAGACCGCCGGCGCCGTCGCCGACCGCCTCGGCCTCGACGTGACGATCGAGGAGGGCCTCAAGGAGACGGACTTCGGCGCCTGGGAGGGCCTCACCTTCGCCGAGGTCCGCGACCGCCACCCGGACGACCTGAACGCCTGGCTCGCCGACCCGGAGGCCCACCCCACCGGCGGCGGCGAGAGCTTCGCCGAGACGGCCACCCGGATCGCGGCCACCCGCGACAGGCTCGTCGCGGCCTACGCGGGCCGCACGGTCCTCCTCGTCACGCACGTCACCCCGATCAAGACCTTCGTACGGCTCGCCCTCGGCGCCCCGCCGGAGTCCCTGTTCCGCATGGAACTGTCGGCGGCCTCCCTGTCGGCCGTGGCGTACTACGCCGACGGCAACGCGAGCGTACGGCTCTTCAACGACACGTCCCACCTGCGCCCCTGAGCCCCGCCGCCACCCGGGCCAGCGACTCCACCCGGTCCCGGTCCCGCGCCGCCACGGCGTCTGCCGGGACCATCCAGGTGCCGCCGACGCAGCCGACGTTGGGGAGGGCGGGGTACTCCGGCGCGTTCTCCGGGCCGATCCCGCCCGTCGGGCGGAAGCGGGCCTGCGGGAGCGGTCCGGCCAGCGACCGCAGATAGGCCGTGCCGCCCGCGGCCCGGGCCGGGAAGAACTTCATCTCCCGCACCCCGCGCTCCAGCAGCGCCACCACCTCCGAGGTCGTGGACACCCCCGGCAGGTACGGCACCCCGGCCGTGGTCATGGCCCCCAGCAGCCCGTCCGTCCACCCGGGGCTGACCAGGAACCGCGCCCCGGCCGCCACGCACCGCGCGACCTGCTCCGGGGTGAGGACCGTCCCCGCGCCGACCACCGCCCCCGGCACCGTGCCGGCGATCGCCCGGACCGCGTCGAGCGCGGCCGGCGTCCGCAGCGTCACCTCGATGGCGGGCAGCCCGCCGGCCACCAGCGCGCGGGCCAGCGGTACCGCGTCGGCGGCGTCCTCGATCACGACGACGGGGACGACGGGCGCGATATCCAGCACGGAGGTGGGCATGGCGCCCATCCTGACGAGCCGCCACAGGGTGTGCAATCAGCGTTGCGCACCCTGCAACGCCAGGGTGGTGTCAGTGGTGCAGCCGTGTCAGCGGTGTCAGTGGACCTCGGTCACCAGCACGTCCAGCGACCACCCCTGCCCCGCCTTCCCCGGCGCGGCCACCTCCACCTCGTACCCCAGCTCCCGCAGCGCCTCCACCAGCTCCGCCGGCCCGCCCGGCACGGCCCCGGCGGTCAGCAGGCTCCGCACGATCCGCCCCTTGGTCGCCTTGTTGAAGTGGCTCACCACCTTGCGCGTCGGCGCGTGCAGCACCCGCACCGTCGCCGTCCGCGAGGCCACCTCGCCCTTCGGCTTCCACGCGGCCGCGTACGCCGCCGACCTCAGGTCCAGCACCAGCCCGGACCCGGCCGCCTCCGGCAGCACCTCGGCCATCGGCCGCCGCCAGTGCGCCCCGAGCGCGCCCAGCCCCGGCAGCCTCACCCCCATCGAGCAGCGGTACGACGGGATGCGGTCCGTCACCCGGACCGCGCCCCACAGCCCCGAGAACACCAGCAGCGACCGCGCCGCCCGCCGCTTCGCCGCCGCGTCCAGCGAGGCCAGGTCCAGGGCGTCGTACAGCACCCCGGTGTAGATCTCCCCGGCCGGGCGCGCGCCCGCCGTCCGCAGCTCCGCGTTCTTCGCGACCTCGCCGCGCAGCCCCTCGCTCAGCCCGAGCACCTCGCGGGCCTTCTCCTCGTCGCCGGCGCACAGCTCGACCAGTTCGGCGAGCACGGCCTCGCGGGCCCCGGCCAGCCCGGGCAGGGACAGCGACTCCGGCTTCAGCGGGGCACCGCGGCCCGAGGACGCCTTGCCTTCCGAGGGCGGCAGCAGGACCAGCACACGTACTCCTCTTCCTCGGCCCCGCCCCGGCACCGGTCGGCGGCGTCGGGGCGGACGCCGGTCGTCGGCGTCCGTCAGGGGCACTGCGCGCCAGCGTAGAGCGCCGGACCGGCGCGATGTGACTACGCTCGTCGTATGCCCCGCCGCCACATCCGCGTGAAGGGCGCCCCCGAGGCTCCCCTCCGTGCCGCGCTCGCCGCGCTCCGGGCCGACCTCGGCGTCCAGGAGGGCTTCCTGACCGAGGTCCTCGCCGAGGCCGAGAGCGCCGCCCGGTACCCGGCGGTGCCGGGCCACGACGCGACGGACATCCCCTTCCTCACCGTCGACCCGCCCACCGCGAACGACCTCGACCAGGCGATGCACCTCTCCCGGCACGGCACCGGCTACCGCGTCCGGTACGCCATCGCCGACGTGGCCGCCTTCGTCGTACCCGGCGGCGCCCTGGACTCCGAGGCGCACCACCGCGTCAACACGCTGTACTTCCCGGACGAGAAGGTCCCGCTGCACCCCGCCGTGCTGAGCGAGGGCGCCGCCAGCCTGCTGCCGGACCAGACCTGCCCCGCCGTCCTGTGGACCATCGACCTGGACGGGGACGGCCGGACCCTGACCGCCGACGTCCGCCGGGCCCTGGTCCGCAGCCGGGCCAGGCTGGACTACGCGGGCGTACAGCGCCGGATCGACGACGGGACGGCAGAGGAGCCCCTCGCGCTGCTCAGGGAGGTCGGCCTGGCCCGCGAACGCCTGGAGGCGGAACGCGGCGGCATCTCCCTGAACGTGCCGGAGCAGGAGGTCGTCGAGCACGACCACACCTACCGGCTCAGCTACCGCGCCCCGCTGCCCGCCGAGGCCTGGAACGCCCAGATCTCCCTGCTCACCGGCATGACCGCGGCCGATCTGATGCTGGCCCACGGCACCGGCGTGCTCCGCACCCTGCCCACCGCCCCCGACGGCGCCGTCGCCCGCCTGCGCCGTACCGCGGCCGCCCTGCACATCGACTGGCCGCACCACGTCCCGT
The DNA here is from genome assembly GCF_055583825.1 of Streptomyces sp. NPDC104367. Lineage (NCBI taxonomy): Bacteria > Bacillati > Actinomycetota > Actinomycetes > Kitasatosporales > Streptomycetaceae > Streptomyces > Streptomyces sp. NPDC104367. The sequence continues at coordinate 226,510 of NZ_JBVJND010000011.1, forward strand.
ACTCCGCGCTGATCCGCTCCCTCGACCCGCAGCGCCCCCGCCACGCGGCCTTCCTCCAGGAGTGCACGACCCTGCTGCGCGGCGCCGGGTACACGGTCTTCCGGGAGGGCGCGCTGCCCGCGGTCACCACGCACGCGGCCGTCGCCGCGCCGTACGCCCACTGCACCGCGCCGCTGCGCCGCCTCGCCGACCGCTACGCCTCGGAGCTGTGCCTGGCCGCGGCCGCGGGGGAGGCCCCGCCGGACTGGGCGCTCATGGCGCTGGACACCCTCCCCAAGCAGATGGCCGAGGGCGCGCGGCGCGCGGGCACGGTCGAGCGGGAGTGCGTCGACATCGTCGAGGCGGCGCTGCTCCAGGACCGGATCGGGGAGGTCTTCGACGGATACGTGGTGGAGGTCGAGGAGCACCGGCCGACCGTGGGACGGGTGCAGTTGCGGGACCCCGCAGTCATCGGCCGCATCGAGTCCGCCACGGCCCTCCCGCTGGGCGAGCCCCTACGAGTACGGCTCACCCGAGCGGCCCCCGGCACGGCGAAGGCAGAGTTCACCCCAGCCTGAACCGCCCCGCCCCGCCTCGCCCAGCCGACCAAGACCAACCACCAACCCCCCACCGCCCCCTCTCCCACCCCACCTCCACCTCCGCTTCCCTCCCTCCTCCGGTGCCTCCCCGGCTCCTGCCCCGGCCCCGCCTCTGCTTCCCTTCTCCGGTTCCTCCCCGGTTCCCGCCCCCAGTCCCACCTCCGCCCCTTCCTTCCGTTCCTCCCCGGCTCCCGCCCCTCTCCTCCGCTCCCGCCCCTCTCCTCCGCTCCCGCCCCTCTCCTCCCCTCCGCTTCTTCCTTCTGCCTCCCTCCGATTCCGATGGCGGCGGACCTTCTCGCATTCCGATGGGGGTGGTCCTCGCGCGGGACGGGCATGGAAACGCGGCCCGGGGGCGTTGCAGGGTGGGGACGAAGGGGGTGTGCGGTGGCCGAACACGCACGGTGGACGAGGGCGAGGCTGGGCCGCTGCGGCCCGCCCCTGGACATGCTGACGGCCGACTTCGAACGGCACACCTACGCCCCGCACGCGCACGCGGAGTTCACCATCGGCGTCTGCGTCGGCGGCTCCGAGATCATCGGCTACCGGGGCGGTCGCATCCACACCGGCCCGGGTTCGATCGTCGTCCTGGCGCCGGGCGAGATGCACACGGGCGGCCCGGCCACACAGACCGACGGCTACGCGTACCGCGCGCTGTACGCGACCCCGTCGCTCCTGTCCGACGGCACGCTCACCCACGGCACCCCCCACTTCCGCGACCCCGTCATCAGCGACCCGGAGCTGGCCGCGGCCTTCCGCCGGGCCCAGGCCGACCTGTCCCTGCGCCCCGACCCCCTGGAAGCAGAGTCCCGGCTCCCGTGGCTGCTCACGGCCCTGGCCCAGCGGCACTCCACGGCGAGGCCGGCCGAGGCCCGCGTCCGCGGCGCCCAGGGCATCTCCCTGCTGGTCCGCGACCGGCTGGCCGACGAACTGGCGGCCCCGCCCTCCCTCGCCGACCTGGCGGCCGACTTCGGCCTCTCCCGCTACCAGCTGCTGCGCGCCTTCCGCACGACGATGGGCGTCCCGCCGTACGCCTGGCTGGCCCAGTACCGCGTGGAACGCGCCCGCGCGCTGCTGGAGGCGGGGGTGCGGCCGGCGGACGCGGCCCTGCTGGTGGGCTTCGCCGACCAGGCCCATCTCACCCGCTGGTTCCGCCGGGTCCTGGGCGTGACCCCGGCCGCCTACCGCAACAGCGTTCAAGACGCGGCACGGTCCTGACCGCGACGCTTCGTGCATGACTGCACGCGGCTGGCTCCTCTTCTCCCTGATGGGAGTGATCTGGGGCATCCCCTATCTGATGATCAAGGTGGCGGTGGACGAGGTGTCCCCGTCGACGGTGGTCTTCGCCCGCTGCGCCGTGGGCGCGGCCATCCTGCTCCCCCTGGCGGTGCGCCAGGGCAACCTGCTGACCATGCTCCGCGCCCACTGGCGCCCGATGCTGGCCTTCGCGTGCATAGAGATCATGGGCCCGTGGTTCACCCTGACCGACGCGGAACGGCACCTGTCCAGCTCGACGGCGGGCCTGCTGATCGCGGGCGTCCCGATCGTGGGCGTGGTGGCGGCGAGGTACTTCGGCGGCGAGCGCGAGCACCTGGGCGCCCGCCGGATCGCGGGCCTGCTGATCGGCCTGGCGGGAGTGGGCGTCCTGACCGTCCCCCACCTGACCGGCGGCGACGCCCGCTCGCTGGGCGAGGTCCTGCTCACGGTGATCGGCTACGCCACGGCCCCCCTGATAGCGGCCCGCCGCCTCAAGGACGTCCCCACGCTCCAGCTGATCGCCCCCTGCCTGACCCTGGCGACCCTGGTCTACGCCCCCGCAGCGGTGGTCACCCGGCCGTCCTCGATGCCCTCGACGAACGTGCTCCTCTCCCTCCTGGCCCTCGGCGTCCTGTGCACGGCCGTGGCCTTCGTCGCCTTCCTGGAGCTGATCAAGGAGGTGGGCCCGACCCGGTCCACGGTCATCACCTACGTCAACCCGGCGGTGGCGGTGGCGGCGGGCGCGCTGTTCCTGGGGGAGGGCTTCACCGCGACGATCGCCGTGTCCTTCGCGCTGATCCTGACGGGCTCCGTGCTCGCCACGATGGCCTCGGCACCGAAGGGGGCGGCACGCCCGGTAGCATGGTCGACACGGCAGACGAGCCGGGCGGACGGCCGCGTGGAGTCCCCCTAGGGGGGCTTCCCGAGGAACGTCCGGGCTCCACAGGGCAGGGTGGTGGCTAACGGCCACCCGAGGCGACTCGCGGGACAGTGCCACAGAAAGCAAACCGCCGGGGACCTCGGTCCTCGGTAAGGGTGAAACGGTGGTGTAAGAGACCACCAGTGCCCAGGGTGACCTGGGCAGCTAGGTAAACCCCACCCGGAGCAAGGTCAAGAGGAGCGCCGTGAAAAGCGCTCTGCGGGGACGTTCGAGGGCTGCCCGCCCGAGCCCCCGGGTAGACCGCACGAGGCCGGTGGCAACACCGGCCCTAGATGGATGGCCGTCACCCCGGCTCCCGCGAGGGACCGGGGCACAGAACCCGGCGTACAGCCCGACTCGTCTGCCGCCACCAGCGGCTTCGCCTGGGAACAGCCCCCTGACCTGTGCCGGAGGTTCCTCTCGATCTTTCCGAAGCCAGCCGCGTCAGGCGGTGGAAGGCCCCGACGCCTCCGATGTTCCATGGTGTCGCGGCACCACGACGCCGATACGCAGCCGTGCTGTGTTGTGCGAGGATCGCGAACCCAGCGGCCGAGGTAAGGACCCCGAGTCTCGCCCCCGTACGCGGGCCCAGGCGCGAGCGCGTCGAATCGCAGCGGCACGAACCGGGACTTCCCTTGCCGGCGTGCCGGGACGCCTGGATCCACGGACACTCGCACCACCGGCCGCTGCCCACGGCCCATGTACGTCCCCCGGCGGCCTCAGCCCCTGGCGTGCCTCGTCCTCGAAGCGGACGTGGGCGCCCAGGCGGGCTGCGGCGCCGTGACGTCGCCCGCAGATCCCGCGCGAGGTCCTCGGTCCCGTGAGCAAACTCCTCAGGTGATACCTCTCCAGGCATCCCGACGGTGCCGGAACCAGTTGATTCAATGAAGTCGTTTCATCACCCGGAAGCCGACATCCCATTCACGGTCCGTCTCGCGCACGGTCACATTCGTACGCGTCTTGACAGAACACCAGTAGTGCGCGAAAGATCCACCCTTGATCGAGACGTACTCGTCTTCAAACGACTTCCTGCGCAGCCCGCGAAGCCGTCTCGTACGCCGGGTATCGCTGTCCGGTGTGCAGAGCTCCCAGACGTTTCCCCCGCAGTCGAAGAGCCCGAAGTGGCTCATACCTGAGGCGAAGACGCCCACCGCAGTCGTGGTTCTGATCTCTGCCTGCCTGCTATTGCTTCGGTTGGTGGAGAAGTCGCTTCCCCAGGGATATCCCTCGAAGCCGTCACTCGATCTTGCCGCTGCCATCCACTGCGGAACGGTGGGGAGCGCCACCTGCTCCCCCCTCCGTTCTCCCAGCCAGGCGCAGAATGCGAGTGCCTCGTGGTAACTGATGCCGACGATCGGATGGTTGGGAAAATCGAAAGGTGGCCCGTATTGCTCGGGCGCACACCACCCGAACTGGTCCCGACAGGAGATGCCGCGCCTCGTCCAGTGACCGTCCTTGCCGTAGCCGCCATCGCGTAGGAAAACCTCGTAATGCGCGTTTGTGACGGGATACCTGCTGATGTGAAAAGCCGGTACGGAAACGGAAACGGATTCCGAAAGAGCGACTACTTGTTCCGGTATGAATGCCCACGCGATGGCGGGCACACTGGTCGTCATCAGGTGGCCTACGCCAACGCCTGGACGGTCGTCACCGACGATACCGAGGGCGCGGCCGAGCGCCGCCAGTTCCGCCGGTGGACGCGCTGAACTCTCGGCGAGCCGCTGCTTGACCACACCGCGAATGATCTGCCGCGCCGACTCGGCGGGCAGATTGCCATTTTCCTGGATGCACATCGCCGCTGTCTCCGGCTGCGCCTGTCCGAGCCAGGAAACAAGTGGATCCAGGCTGCCGTGGTACCTGGGAACAAATCCCAACGTGGCCCGCCACGGCGTTTCCACCCACCATGCCGTCGGATCGATGTACTCGTCCACGGATACCTGGTCTGGAATGCGGATGGACAGGGCTGAGGCCGCGAAGTAGTCACGGATCACGCGGTGCCGGAATGCGACGCTTGAGCTGTCCTGTTCGACGATTCCGGCCACTACGGCAGCTTCGATGAGACCGGCCGTCGGCGCCTCTCCCGCACAGGCTGCCGCGGCGGTCGCAGAACCCAGAGCGTGGTGTTCCCGGCGTTCACGAATCAACTGCACCGCAAAGGGGGCGAGACCGGAGAACAACTGCTCGATCGTGATGTCGCGGTACCCCACTTCCGCGTGCAGTCTGCTCCACAGCGATGCGACCAGATTATGGAGGATATCCGGCTTCGACAGATCGAGGTACTCTCCCTTGCGGCGAATGGTTACCATGGCGCGCAGCAAGAACGGAGTTCGCGCCAGTTGAAGAGCAGCGGGTGGATCACGCAGCAGCTTCAGGCGGAGTGCCGCCACCTCACCGGGAAGCCTTCGAGGTACTGCGGCGGAGAGGGACCATATCTGTTCCGGAATACCCCCGGCAGCTCGCCAGTTGTCCCGAACCACTTCGTAGTCACGCCCGGCGAGTTGCCAGAAGACCTCCTCCGCCGCGCTCGTGCCCAGTTCGCATTCAAGGTGACGCAAGACTTCGGGCGGGTCCAGGGGAAGCAACTCCACCTCCACACAGTTCGGCACTGACCAGTCGAGGCCGCGGGCTGCGCGGGCCGACAGGATGATCGACGCGTTCGGGTGGGCACGCATGAAATCGAGCACAGCGGCCTGTTGCTGGGGTGTCATCTCGTCGAACGCGTCGTAGTAGAAGGCGCATTGGTAGAGGATTTCGTCCAGCGTGACGCTGTGGAGAAAGGGCACCGCATCACGGAGCATGCCCCCGATGTCGGCGAATCCACGAGGCGGATCGCCGTGGCGGGTCACCAGCACAGGTATCGCCGACTCGTCGGGTTGGTACTGGCGGCACTGTGCCAGCGCCAGGAGGTCCAGCAGGACGCTCTTGCCCATTCCGGGCGCACCGCTGACGATCATCCTGCGCACCGCTGTGCGGCGCACATAGTCGACTACGTCCGGGACCAGGGTGTGTTCGGCGCTGATGGCCGTGGACCGTACCTGTGCCCTGGTCACCACCGACGACCGCTCCAACGAGTCGAAGGACGGTCCCATGCCGCTGAGCCGGATCTCGCCCATGAGCCGGCTTTCGAGCTTGAGTGTCAGCCGCTGCACATGCTGCCGCGTGTCCGACACCGGACTTGCCGCGGCCGCCGCCGCCCAGGGGACCAGCTGATCCGACCGTACGCTGCCGTCGTGGCCTCGTGACGAGTAGAACACCGGCACCTGCGTGGTTTCCCCGGTGGCCCGCAGCTGTTCGAACTCGGCTCGGACCTGCAGGGCGACGTCGTCCATGTCGGGCAGCTCGCCCGGCGTGGCCGGCAACTTCCGGAGCAGCACTGAGGAGAACCGTCCTGTCCCGGCGCTCGTGAGGTTCGCTGCCAGGTCGCCTTCCCTGGTGGCGCACAGAGTGAACTGGTCCGTCCGGCCCAGTTCTCCCCGGGGAAGGGACATGGTCGGCAGCCCTCGACGCAGCTCACGGTAGGAAACGAAGCGCCGGCACGCGTCGACCATCAGGATCTGACGCTTGACCTTGGTGAACGTCGTCGAGCGAAAGGCCCTCATGAGATCGTCCAGGTCGAGGTTGCGCAGTACTTCCTCGTGCGCGTCGCCGGTGAACAGGCGCAGATGGCCCTCGGGGTCGGTGATCCCGTGACCGCCCCAGAAGAAGAAGAGGACGTCGCACGGCTGGTCTCTGACCACGTCGAGCAGTGCGGCGTGGACGGCGTCACACGTCGGCTCTCCGACGCTCATGCCTGTCCGCTGCCGCCAGTCGTCCATCGCGGACGGGTCGGCGCTGTTGGCAAAGAGACTGATGTTGGCCGCGGGCATGCCCATCGCCAGCAGCCAGTCCGTGAACCGGAGCGCGTCGGCCGCCGGGCCCGTCAGTTTCCATGTCGGCCCGGCTGCGTAGGTCTCGACGCCCACCACCATTGCCCGAGCGTGCAGGAACTCGTTCACGGGCATGCGCTGAGCACAGCCTCGCAGCACTGGCTGTTGAACCAGTACGCGCTGTGGCAGCGTGGGAACGGCTGGCCGTTGTCGACTCGGACGTCGCGAACCCGGTCCTCGAACAACGGGGCGGCGGCGTATGCGAGAATGTCGTTCGGGTCGTAGACGTTGACCCATTCGGGGAAGTTCGGTGGGAGTGGAGCGCCGGCGCGCAGGCCCCACAGCGCGTCGAGTTCCCAGAACAGTGGCGCCGCAGTGCCCACGGTGACGAGACGGACGTCAGAGTGGTCGCTCGTGGCGAACAGGTCGACGCAGATGATGCCACCGAGGCTGTGGGCGATCACCGTCACCGGTGGCTCCAGCGTACTGATGCAGTCGGCGACGAACTTTCGGATCGCGGCACCGTCGCGCTGGTAGACCAGGATGTCACCGGCGACCAGAGCAGCGGAGTCCGTGAATGCCGCCCGTCGCCGTGACACGTAGGAGGTGGTTCGGCCCGCGAAGAACGTCCCGATCCGCTGCTTCGCCCAGCTGCCGATCACGCCGCGATGCTCGTGGTCCGTGGCCTCGAGGAGTGTACGGATGAATCCGTCCCTGCACTCCGGGTCGTAAACGACTCGTAGGCCGGAGCAACCTTCCTGCTCCGCTCGTCGTAGTGCCTCGGCAACCGTCGCCCGGACCACGACCGGCCACAGACCGACCGCCTCGACGTCGCCGACCTCCAGATCGCCGAAGGCCTCCGACATGACAAGCGTGCGGCAGGCGGCGGCGAATTGTTCGGCGAGTCCGACCTCACTGAACAGCTTCTCGATCCGGTCGGACGCCGCGAACCGGCGGTACCTCTGCTGCAGGGCCCGGCCGGCCGGCTCCCGGCCCGGGTGGAAGCCTCCGTCCTGGGAGTCCAGCCCCTCCGTCAGCACCAGCAGACGGAGCTCGAAGAGGGGATCATCCTGCAACTGCTCCCACACCAGGGTATCCACGTCGTCCGGAACGCCGTCGGACTCAGCACCGCGTGCCTCGTCGGGAACAGGTATCGAGGCGCCATGGGCAAACAGTTCGCTTCCGTACCGACCGCCCCAGTAGCAACCGTGCACCGTAAGGTCCGGGCGCTGGGTGCGCAAGGAACGGGATATCGCGTCGAGAGTGGTGTCGAAGGAGTTCGCCCGCACGCCCGTGCCGTGCACGAACAGGACAGCCGTCATGGTTATCCCCCTCTTGTGTGTCACTGCGGCGAGCGACAGCGGGCCTATGTCCTTGCCATGCGCTGCTCGATGGTCCAGCGGATGGTGCGTCGGTGCCATGCGTGCGCCGTCTGCAGGGCCAGCGCTGTTGTGAAGGTCAGGGGTTCACCCGTACCCACGTACGGAACGGCCTTGACGTAGCGGCCCTGTCGGCCGTCACCCATGACCGGAAACTCCCAGCCGCCGGGCTGGCGAGTCGTGCGGAGGAACTGGAGCGGTCCCAGGACCAATCGGTGGAACGGGTCCACGTCGAGCTGTAGCAGCGCCAGCGGAATGGCAGGGGTATAGCCTTGCAGCGCGATGGCCTCGCGGGAGTCGGGCAGTGTTCCCGCCGCGATCTCCAGGCTGGCCGCGCAGGATGCGCTGCCGACGGCTTTCGACAGCGCGCGGAGACCAGAGCGCAGCAGGTCACCGTTGTCGATGCTGTCGCACCGTCGAATGGCCCAGAGGGCCATCGCACTGCTTGTCGGCTCGGCTTCTCCCGCTTCTGTGTGCCACAGACCGCTCCGTCTTCGTCTGGCCCGTTTCAGATATCCGACCGCGGCGTCGATGGCGGCATGCACGGAGGTGTTGTCCATCCGGCGTGATCCTTCATCGAGGAGTTCCGCGGTCATGCGCAAGGTGTTCGCGCACACTGCGGTGAGGAAGACGGAGGGAGGGTTGCGGGCGTCCCGGCTGAAACCCCAGGCGCCGTCTTCGTCCTGCGCGTCGATCAGCCACCGCACCGCAGAGGCGTAGCGCTCGGTGTTTCCGCCCTTGTAGCCGGTCGAGATGAGTGCCCAGAGCGACATGGCCGTCGCCCAGACGTTCCGTGAGACCGCGCTCCAGCACTCGGCTTCGGGGTACTTGCCATCCTCGGCGATGCCGGCGGCGAGCGCGTAATGAGTTGACCAGAGGTATTCGTGGATCCGCCTGCGCATCGAGGCGTTGAGGAGACCCATGCGGTGCAGGGACAGGAGAACCGTCGCGGTGGTCTCGGGAAGTGACTCCGAAGGAGTGCCGATCTGTTTGGGGACCCCGCAGTCCTGGTTGAAGGACGAGAGAAGCGGCTCGACCAGGTCGTAGAGCGGGCCGCCCCAGAAGTGCTGCGAGTAGTGAAGGTCCCAGTGACGCGTGCGTTCCCGTACGAAAGCCAGGTCGTCATCCGTCCAGATCTTCATCGGCGTTCACTGGTCATCGACGACCAGCCCCCGGCTCAGGCGGGTTTTCTCCAGCACACAGGGCATCTCCAGTCCTGCATCGGCTACGGCGGCGTGCAAATCCGGGTTCACATGCCGGAGAGCCGGGCAGTGAACGGGGCTCGTGTGCGAGCACAGCACCGACTCGGTTCTACGGTCTTGCCGACTGACGAGCTGGCTTCCGGACCAGGTATAGGAATGCGCGTCCGGGACATCTATGAACATGGGACACAGGAACACACGTCCGTCCGGCAGGAAAAGGAGATTGTCCTGGCTGCGCACGGCGCAGGTTCTTCGGTGGCCCTCTGCCGGGACGAATGTGCGCTCCAGGCGAATATCCATCGAAAGCCCCGCCGACTGATCCTCCCATTCCTGGATCAGCGCCTGCCATTCGGGTACGGACAGCACGATTTCCGGTGTGGCGAACCCGCGGTTGGACACGTAGTGGATGTTGACCCAGGTGAGCCCCAATCGCTCACACAGGCGCAGGATGTTGCCGGCATCGTGCGCGTTGGTCCTGCTTACGGACATGATGCCGAACAACTGATAGCCGCGCTCCCGTGCGTATGCGACGTTGGCGATCATGCGGTCGAATGCCCGCTTTCCCCGGACGGCGTCATGGGTTTCGGGGCACGAGCCGTCGATACTCACGCCGACGACGGGTAGTCGCATGCCGTCGAAGCGGTCGACGAACGACCGAAAGCCGTGCAGGCCATTGGTGACGAGCCGTGCGTGGAGTCCCTGCTGCTGGACCAGGTGGACCGCGTCGACGATGCGGGGGTAGAGGGTCGGTTCGCCGCCGAGGAACGTGACTTCTTCCGTCTCCCACTGCTGCCGAGCCGCTGTGATCAGTCGTGTGAGGGACTCGTATGTGAAGCTCTGGGCAGTCGACAGGTTGTCGCCCACGAAGCAATGGATGCACCGGAGGTTGCACCGGTAGGTCACGTAGATGTCCACGGAACGTACTCGCACGGAAGCCCCCCGGTTCCTGGTCACTACTTCACGGTGCGGTACGCCTCTGTCTCGCGGAAGCCGGCGAGGAAGCCCATGGCGTCCAGACTGTCGATATCGGCCTTCTCCGCCCAGATGAACTGGTCGTGGTCGGCCGGATCGAGCTGTACCTCGCCGCCCACATAGCGGCAGAGGAAAACCGTCTGGAACGTCTGGCGTTGCGGCAGGGTGGCAAGATTGGTGTACGCGTACAGCAGACGCTCGACACCGACCTTGATCTTCGTTTCTTCAAGGACCTCGCGGACGAGTGCGTCTTCCAGGGTTTCGCCAGGGTCGACGGTTCCACCGGGCAGGTCCCACTTCAGTGGCATGTAGTCGTCGACGGCGGCCCTTCGGGTCGCCAGAAAGCGTCCGTTACGCTCGATGAGGGCGTGCGCCGCCCCGTAGAACAAGGTCAATTTTGAATTCGCCTTCCGTGTGCGCTCGGCTCCTGCGGATCCTGTTACCTAAGTGGAGGCCCGGGAAGCCTGAGAAAAACTTGGCGCTGATCGATGGATGCCTGTCTTCGACCCGTCAAGGTTAGCGCCAACTCGCGTCCGTGCAAAGCTACTTGGACTACATCGTAAGTGATCTTCATATTTTATTTTTTGTACAACGGTAACGATTGCAAATTAAATCCGGCGGGTCGTCCGGTGGGTGTGATGCCCCGAATGCGCCGGCTGTCCGGCCCGGGTCCGTCCCGCCCGGACGCTGGGTGGCTTGAGGCACCGGATCTGGGGGCAGGCGCTGCCGCGGGCTCGGGGATCCGGCGCTCGGGGACGCTCGACGGCCTGGGTCCCGAGGCCGGGCTGCCGGATGCGTCTTCGGCGCGGTCTCGGAGCTTCACGGCCGTCTCCGCGCGGCCGCGGACGAGCGCCGACGGAACCGTTCTGTAGTTACCGCTTCACGCAGTGGTGTGACGACCGTAGGATTCGTGCCCAGGGGGATCAGCGGGACTTGTGCGGCCACTGGGACAGTACGGACGTCTGTGGCCGCGTTTTGCGTTGGTGACAGAAGAGACCGTCGTCGACGCCGGTGCTCCGTTGGCCCGGAAGCGACAACAACAGGGGCCAGCGTGACGTATCCGGGTGACTTCGAGGGCAGTCAGGAACTCGACCGCCTCAAGGCGATGCTGGAGAGCTGGCGTACCTCGCTGGTGGACCTGAGCGGCCGTAACCGGCTGCTCAACTTCCGCCACACCAAGTCGGCGACACTGGAGATCACGATCCCTTCGGCGCAGGAACTCGTCGAAGGCCTCGCTCGCGGCTGGGACTTCGCGCCGCTCCCGGACGAGGAACCGGAGGCCGGCGAGGGAGCGCGATCCGGCGACGTGGTCCTCGCGAAGGCGAGCGACCGCACCGACGAAATCGTCACCCAGAAGACCACCGCGCCTTCTCTCCTGCGCGCGTTGAACAGCCTGCGCACCAAAGCGACGCAGGTCTTCAACGACTACGGCCTGTGGACCCTCAACCTCGGCGTCGGCATGCTCCGCTGGCGTGAGGACGGAGCCGAGACGGGCAGCGACGCCCCCCTGGTCCTGTTGCCGGTGGTCATCGAACGCGCGCGCAACGGCCGGATCCGTATCAAGGCGAGCGACGACGAGGAACCGCGCCTCAACCCGGCCCTGAGGGTGAAGCTGGAGCAGCTCCACATCGACTGGACGCCGGTCGGCGAACAGGATCCTTCCGACCCGCAGGCAGTGCTCTCCGCCGCGGCTCGATCGGTGGCTGGCAAGACCGGATGGCAGATCTCCGACCGCGTGGTGCTCGCGCTCTTCGCCTCCCACAAGGAGTCGATGTACCAGGATCTGCTGGACAACGAGGACCGAGTTCTTGACAGCGCCCTCGTCAGGGCCATGGCTCTCGGCCCGAAATCCGGACTCGCCTCCGACCACTTCGACTTCGAGGAGATCGAGCTCGACCGGATCGACGAACTGAGCCCGCCCGAGGACAGCCCGCTGGTGCTCGACGCCGATGCCTCCCAGCGGCAGGCCGTCGCCGCGGCCGTGGCCGGACAGTCGTTCGTCCTGGACGGCCCGCCCGGTACCGGCAAGAGCCAGACGATCACGAACATGATCGCCGGTCTGATGCACGCGGGCCGCAGTGTGCTGTTCGTCAGTGAGAAGGCGGCGGCTCTCGACGTCGTCCTCGACCGGCTGAAGTCGGTCGGACTCGACTCGTACGCCCTGGCCCTCCACAGCCACAACACCAGCCGCAAAGCGGTGGCCCAGGAGCTGGGCCGGGCTCTCGTGGAGGAGCCGCGCGCACCGCAACTGTCACAGCAGACCATGGCCCAGGCCAGGGAACTGCGCCTCGCGCTCAGCGCCTACGCCGAAGCGATGAACGAGGTCCGTGCCCCGCTCGGACGGACCTTGCACGACGTCCTCGGTCGGGTCGGTCAACTGTCCGAGGCACCGGTGGCCTATCTGAGACATGGGGACGACACGGGCACAGGGGCCGGGGAGACGCTGCGGGCCGAGGCGCTCGGTGCCGAGGACCTGCGCCTGATCGTCGAGGCGACGAAAGCCATCTCCGAGGCATGGGAGGCGGTCGCCGATCCGACGTTCCCCTGGCGTGACCTGCGAGCCGGCCTGCCGCATCCCCGGCCCGTGCTGGAGCAGGCCCAGGCGGCGCGGGACGCGGTCACCACGGCGATCGACCGGTACCGAGACCTGGCGCCCGGGGGAGTGCCCGTCACGGACGAGAGCGGGATCGACCGTCTCATCGCGCTCCTGCGGCTGCTCGACGTGCGGAGTCCGGTACCGGAGACGTGGTTGACCACGGAAGCCTTCGCCGACGAGGTGGACGACCGGGCCGATGCCTTCCTGTCGGAACTGCGCAGGGCGCAGCGTGCGAGCGCTGCCGTCCGTGCGGCGGTGGGTGAGCGTTGGCCGGAGCTGTCCACCAGGCTGACGGCTGAGCCGCAGGAAGCCGAGAAGCAGCTCTCGGCGATGGTGCCGCGAGGACTGGACCTCGGCGCACTCACGGAGGAGCGGGCGCGACAGCTCGCCGGGGAGTTCGACGCGACCGCTGGTGTACTGGAACGGACTGCGCAGAGCCTCACCCGTGTGAGCCACCTCACCGGGCTCACGAAACCCGACAGCCCGGAGGAAGCACGCCATCTGTGCGACGTGATCGCCGTGGCCGGGACCGAGTACCGCCCTCGTGAGCAGTGGCTGCTCCCTGACGGGCCCGCGCGGGCGGAGGAAGCGGCGGTCCGGGCCGTCGCCGACGCGCTGGGCGACTTCTTCGCACGACGGGACCGGGTGCTCTCCGCCCAGACCCTCGCGACCGACCACACAGGCCCGGGGTGGGCCGAGCTGCGTCGAGAAGTGAGCGCCGGGCGGCCGGCCAACGAACAGGCCCTCGCCGCGCTGGAACCGCCGGGCGTCGACATCGCGTCGCTGACCGGCCGCGAGGCAGCGGAGCTGACCGAGCGGTTCGACACGCTTGCCGGCGCCCTCGAGACGGCCGCGGCGCACGCCGACTCGGTGGCCGGGAGCCTCGGCTGCGACCGACCGAGGGCGACGTCCGAGGCGGACGACCTGGCCACGCTCGTGGAGCTGGCCACGGTCTCGGACCGTGCGTGCGAAGAGTGGCTCGATCCCCGGGCACTTCCCGGTGCTCAGGCAGCCGTCGCGGAGATCTCCGCGGCTGCCGAGGACCTGGCTGCCGCGGAGCAGGCGGCGCGCGACACCTTCCTGCCCGAAGCCGTCCTCACGCCCGAACTGCCCGAAGCGGTTCACCGGCTCATGGAGGGCCGCCAGGGACTCGCGGGCATGTTGTCCAGCGGCATCCGGGCCGACCGGAAGCTCGTGGCCGGGCTGACGCACGGCGGCTCGTGGCGTGGCGAGCTGTACGACAAGCTGCCTCTGGCCGACGCCTGGTGCGCCGCCCACCGGAAGCTGCGGTCGCTGGCCACGACCCACGCCGAGCTGCTCGGCCGCCATAGAGGTACGGCGTTGCCCGACGTCACGGCGCTGCGCAAGGCACTGGCGCACGCGGAGGCGGTCCACGCACTCGCGCCCGAGACGGTCGCCGACCCCTACCGCCGGAGTCTGCTCGCCGCTCACCTGGCCGACGGCCGAGAGCCGCGATCCGCTCTCGTCGGGCAGGGAACGGAGTTGCGTTCCGCCCTCGCCACATGGCGAAGGAACTTGGACAGCCCGTCGTTGGCACCACATGCGGACGACCTCACGAAGCAGCCGCTCGACGCTGCCGCCCGCTGGCTGCGCGCCCACCTCGCCCCGTTGCGACAGGCAGTCGCCCTGCTGGACACCGTGGCCTCGGTCGGGCGCCGGGACAGCGGCCCCGGCTCCGAGTACACCCTTGCGTCCGCGCGCACGGCGGTCACGGCCGCGCACGCGGCACAGGGGGAGACCGCCGAGTTCGTCGCTCGGGCGGTGACCGACCGTGACCTGCTGGGCCCCTGGTACCAGGGCCTCGACACGCAGGCGGACGACCTGTACGACGCCCCGCCCAACGGTCTGACGGGCTACGAGTCCGTGGGGCAGCTCCTGCGGCGCGGCCTCGACCTGACGCGACGGCAGCCGGGCCCGTACGCAGCGGAGCGGCACATCGAGTTGCTGGGCCCCTACGCTCCGGCGGGAAACCCGCGCAGCGAGGCGGTGCGGGCCGCCCTGGACTCCGCCCTGCTGATCGCACGTCTGGCACCCGACGCGCTCACAGAACCGGCGCGCCGGAACAGCCTCGTCGACGTACTGGCCGACGGCCGGCCCGAACCGCGCGAACTCCTCGCGCAGGCCGAGCAGATCCGCCGTGACCTGGATCTGTGGCAGGAGTTCACCGGGCGGTCTCACTTCGCGGCGGTCGGTACGGCGCTCTTCGGCCACCCTCTCGAACGGTCGGCGAGCTGGCTTCGCGCGCACGTGGAGCCCTTCGAGGACGCGGCCGACCTCATCCGCTCGGCCGCCCGTGTCATGGATCAGGAGACGGGCCTCACCCTGTCGGGAGCCAGGGAGGCGGTGGCCGCTGTCGTCTCCGCCCGCGCCGCCGAGTCCGCGTTCGCGGAGAACGACATCCTGTACCGAAGCCTTCTCGGATCCCTCTACCAGGGCACCGGGACAGATCGCGACGCGATTCTGGATGCCCTGGACTGGGCCCGGAAGGTCCGTCGAACAGCACATGGAGGCCACTCCGGGCCCCTGTCGCGGACGGCGGCCCGGCTGATGCTGACCGCGGCGGCCGATCCGTCCGTAGCGGCCCGCGCCGGCGACTGGAGCCGTCAGCGCGAGGCACTCGCCGGGCACTTCGAGCCCGACCGGGCCGAGGAGCTGCGACGCGAACTCGGCGAATCCCTCACCGCGGCCCGGTCCGTCCTGTCCCGCCTCGACCGCGACCCCTTCGGCCCGGAGGCCTGGACCAGCTGCGCCGACGCGCTGACCCGGTTGCGCCGCTACCACCTCGACGGGCTGCCCGACCAGCTCGCACGCCGTGAGGTGTCCGCCGCGGAGTTCCCGGCCGCCATGGAACGTGCGGTGCTCACCGCGTGGGTCGAGCACCAACTCGCCAACGACCCGGGGCTGAAGCCGATGCGGGCCGTAGAACGCGACCAGTTGGTGGAGCGCTTTCGGAGGGTGGACCAGGACCTGGTGGCCGCGGCGCACGCCGAGGTCATCGCGGCGTGCAACTCCCGCCGTCCCCGCCGGACATCGGTGGGCCAGGCCGCCCTGCTCCGTCGCGAGGCGGAGAAACAGCGCCGCCACATGCCCGTACGGCACCTGCTGCAGCAGACCCGCGACGTGGTGCGACTGGTCAAGCCCTGTTTCATGATGAGTCCGCTGACGGTCAGCCAGTTCCTGCCGCCGGACTTCGAGTTCGACGTCGTCGTCTTCGACGAGGCGTCCCAGGTACTGCCCCAGGACGCGGTGAACTCCGTCTACCGGGGCAAGGCCCTCATCGTGGCGGGCGACCAGAAGCAACTGCCGCCGACCTCCTTCTTCAGCACCTCGGGCGACAGCGATGACGGGGACGAGTGGGACGAGGACGCCACCGACGGCTTCGAGTCCATCCTCGACATGTGCAAGGCCAGCGGAGTCCTGCGCGGGCTGCCTCTGCGTTGGCATTACCGCAGCCGGCACGAGAACCTGATCGCCTTCAGCAACCACGACTTCTACGACAGCTCCATGGTCACGTTCCCGGGCGCGCTGGAACAGGGGCCGGACATCGGAGTGGAGTTCATCAAGGCGGACGGCGTCTACGACCGCGGCGGCAACAGCGACAACCCCCTTGAGGCCGCGAAGGTGGCCCAGCGCGTCGTCCACCACTTCGACACCCGGCCCGAGCACACCCTCGGCGTGGTCGCGCTGTCGAAGGCGCAGGCGGAGGCGATCGAGGAGGCGGTGCAGAAGGCCAGGGCGGCCCGCCCGGACCTCGACCACCACTTCACGGAGGGCCGCCTGGACGGCTTCTTCGTCAAGAACCTCGAAACCGTCCAGGGCGACGAGCGCGACGTCATCATCCTGTCCGTCGGCTACGGCCCCGACCACCGGGGCAAACTGCTGTCGACGTTCGGCCCCATCAACAGGGAGGGCGGCTGGCGACGCCTCAACGTGGCCGTGACCCGCGCCCGGCGCCGCATGGAAGTCGTCGCCTCCTTCCACGGAGGGGACCTGCCGGACAGCGCCAACAAGAGCGTGCAGCACCTCAAGCGGTATCTGCAGTACGCCCAGCACGGTCCGGCGATCCTCAAGACGCAGGCCGCCGATCCGGACGCGGCTCCGGAGAGCTCCTTCGAAGAGGAGGTCATCGACGTCCTGCGCGGCTGGGGACATGAGGTCCAGCCACAGGTGGGGGTCGCCGGTTTCCGCATCGACATGGCGGTACGTCACCCGGGCGCACCGGGGGCGTACGCGCTCGGTGTCGAGTGCGACGGCGCCATGTACCACTCCTCCCGGGCGGCTCGCGACCGCGACCGGCTCAGGGAGGCAGTCCTGCGCGACCTGGGCTGGAGACTGCACCGGATCTGGGGAACGGACTGGTACCGGAACCGCCGGGACGCGATGGCACGGCTGCGAGCCGCGGTGGAGGCGGCCTGTGCGGAGGATCCGCACGCGGCGCGAGTGGCGCCGCCCGCCCAGGCGGTCGGCAGTGGCGGCGACCTCGACAGCGGCGGCGGTACGGCCGAAGCCGTGGACGGCCTCCCCGGCGCGAGCGGCGGGGAGGCCGTGGAGGCGGCAGGTGGTCCGGTAGCACCGCGAGTGGAGTTCGTGGTGGTCGACGCCGGCCCGGCGCAGTGGAGCCGTCCCTACCAGGAGGTCGACCCCGGCCTGTTGGCGGAGGTGCGTGACAGGTCGGGCAGCCGGCGAGGCATGGGGAGTGTGGAGTTGCAGGACCCCGATGCCCTCGACGTCGTGGCGGACGTGGCGCTGTGCGTGGTCGAGGTGGAAGGACCTGTCGAGAAGGAGGTGATCTACGCCCGGGTCCGTCTCGCGTGGGGTCTCGGACGAGCCGGGCAGGTGGTTCGCGACCGTATCGACCGAGGTCTTCGCCGCCTGCTCAAGCAGGGCAGGATCGTCCGCGTGGGTACGGCCTACGACAGGCCCGGCCACGAGATGGAGTTCGCCCGCACACCGACCGAGCGGTGCGCCCGACGAGTGGCGGAGGTCCCGGTGGCGGAGCGGCAGCTCGTGCTCGGAAACGTGGTCGGCGAAGGCCCGGGCGTGCACCGCGAGGACCTGCTGCGGGAGGCCGCTCGCTTCTTCGGCTGGGCGCGGCTCGGCGCCGACATCAGGGACGCGCTGACGAGTGACATCGACGCGTTGATCGCCGCCGGCGCCGTGGTCGAGTCGGAGGGCGGTCTGGTACCCGTCGACGGTCCCTGATCAGCCCGGTGCCCCGCTTTTCGCGGCGAGCAGGGGTGGTGGGGGACGGCCCACCACCTCCGGGAGGACGCGGTGCCCGGCCTGCCGGCCCGGGATCTCCGCCGTCGGTGAGCGCTGTGTGCCCGCCGCCCAGGGGCGCCTACGACCGTTCGGCGGACGTCACGACGAAGGCGGCAGCCAGCGCGCCGCCGCCTCCCTGCTCACCTTGGCGGCGTCCACGTACCACTTGCGGCGGCCGGGATCCCGTCGCGCGCCGAGCCGCTTCTTCGCTTGGTCCTTGTCCGCGTAGGGGACTTCCAGGTAGGTGCGTTCTCCGGCGGCGCGGTCTGCCCCGCCCGCCTTGCCCGCGCCTGTCGTCCGAGGGTTCCACGCGGTCCCCTCCTAGCGGGCACGCTCGATGACCCGTCCCACCCGCTCGCACGCCACCGGGTCCGTGAGCCGCATCATCAGGTCGGTGGGACCCTTGTCGGCCAGCAGGTTGAGCGAGCCGTGCCACAGCACACGTCCGTCCAGGATCAGCACCTTCCAGGCCGCCATCCGCGGCCAGTGCTCGACGTCCGCAAGGACGACGAGGTGGTCCTGAGCCCGGCTCGGCGCGACGTTGAGGAGCCGGCAGGTGTGCGAGGACAGGCCGGTTCCGTTGAAGAAGTACCCTGGCGACCTGCCCGATCCTGCCGTCGTGTCGAGGACGACGATCGGCCGCTGACTCCCCTGGGAGCCGGTGAACGGTGTCCACGAGCCCCTCGTACGACGTCCCGAAGCGGTACGGCTTGCCGTCGAGGCCGTCCTGCCACGTGCGGCACTGGAACAGGTACTCGTGCCGCGACTCGGACCGCGAGGTACGGCGGCCCTTGAGCAGTGTGATGTGTGGCCTCAGGAGATAGACGACAGAAGAGTCTCTGGAGAGGCTTGACAGGTGTATCAGGACATTCTTGACGATGTCTCAACTGATCCTCGATCATGAACAGTTGTGGACAATGAGGATGAACCGGGGCAGCGTGGCCCTGCATGGCTCGTCGAGCAGCGTTACCGGGCGGTGCTTGAGGTGCTCGACGGCTCGCCGGTCAGCGAGGTTGCCGTCCGGTATGGCGTGTCACGCCAGACGGTCTACACGTGGAAGTCGAAGCACGAGGCCGGGGGACTCGGAGGGCTGAGGGAGAGATCCCGGCGCCCGCGCACCAGCCCGACCCGGCTTCCCTCCGAGGTCGAGGCCCTGGTGTGTGAGATGCGCAGGGCGAATCCCCGCTGGGGTGCCCGCCGCATCGCCTTCGAAGTGGCCCAGACCGGCGCTGGCACCGCACCGTCACGGGCGACCGTCCACCGGGTCCTGGCGCGCAACGGGCTCATCCGGCGCCAGGAGCAGAAACATCGCCGGAAGTACAAGCGGTGGCAGCGCGAGACGCCGATGCATCTGTGGCAGATGGACCTGGTCGGCGGGATCTTCCTGGCCGACGGCCGCGAGTGCAAGATGCTCACCGGGATCGACGACCACTCCCGGTTCGTCGTCGTCTCAACCGTCCTCGCGGTGCCGTCCGGCCGGGCCGTGGCCGACGGATTCCTGCGCGCGATGCGGACCTACGGGGTTCCGGCCGAGGTTCTCACGGACAACGGCAAGCAGTTCACCGGGCGCTTCACCAAACCGCGGCCCGCCGAGGTGCTGTTCGAGCGGGTCTGCCGGGAGAACGGCGTCACCGCCAAGCTGATCAAGCCGTACTCGCCGACCACGACGGGGAAGATCGAGAGGTGGCATCAGACCCTGCGCCGTGAACTGCTCGACGTCTCCGGCCCGTTCGCCGATCTGCCCGCGGCCCAGGCGGCGGTCGATGCCTGGGTACACACCTACAACACGAAGCGGCCCCATCAGGCCCTCGACATGGCCACCCCCTCCAGCCGGTTCCGGCCGAACCCGCCGCCGGAACCGACCGTTGTGGCCACTCCGGCCACAGCTACGGAGCCTTCCGCCGCGACCGAGTCCGCGGCGCCCGTGACCATGCTGATTCCGGCCTCGGCGCCGGCAGTGGAGTTCGAGGCGGTCGTCGCGGCCACCGGCATCGTCGGCGTGCTGCCCCGCGTTCAGAGAGTCAGGCTTGGCAACAACTACGCGGGGCGCCGCGCGCGGGTGTGGGCCGACGAGCACACGATCCATATCGTCATTGACGGCGAGCTGGTCAGGAGCGTCCCCTCCCGCCTGGACGCCGGTAATCTGCACGAACTTTCGATGCGCGGAGCCGTCCGGGCAGGCCCCCCACCCGCGGCCCCCGCCGCAAGCAGGCTGGGCCGTCCGGAACCCGGCACGGTGATCGAGATCGACCGCAAGGTCGACCTGAGCGGCGTCGCCAGCCTCGGCAAAGCCAAGGTGACCGTCGGATACGAACTCGCTGGCCAGCGCGTCACGTTGCGTCTGGACGGGCACCTGATGCACGTCGTCCATGAGGGCGTCCTCGCCAAGACCCTGCCCGCGCCGCTCGAAGCCGATCAACGAACCGGACTTCGCGGCGCCCGAGTCGGCACCGGGGAACTACCCGCACCTGCTGCCGGATCGGTCCGCGCCGAGCGCAAGGTCCCCACCGACGGCGTCATCATGGTCGCCCGCCAACGGATCCGCGTCGGCCGCACCTACGCCGGAGAGACCGTCACCGTCCACGTCGAGGACACCTACTTCCGCATCACCCTGAACGGCGCCGACCTCGCACTCCACCCACGCAAGAACCAGCACCCGGTCACCCGCTTCAGAGCCAAGATCCACGCTCCGAAACTCTGACCCACCGTCCAGCATCACCTGAGACCGTCAACCATGTCCTGACGCCAAACTGTCAACAAAGTCCCGAGACCTCACACCACAAGGGCACCTTCTGCTCGTCCCTGCCGTCACTGCGCAGCTCGGCGGCGACCTCTAGCCGGACCGCGGCCAGCAGCTCGCCCACCGGATACGGACGGGTCGACTCCTGCGCCATCTCCACCCCCGAGGTGATCGGCTCATCGTCATGACACGTGCCGAACCGGGGCACATGCGGAAGGGCGAGCCTATGCAGGCCCAGGCGGAGCGAAAGGGTTTCCGGTCAGTGCCTCTTCACCAGGCGTGGGCGTATACGGCCCCTGCCGTCCGGGATACGAGTGCGGCCGGCCGTGTGGTGTTCGCGAAAGGGACCGGTGAGAATGGTGGGGCGCTGCGGTGGTGTGGCGTTGGGGGACTGGCTGGATGGTGCTGTCTTGGTGTTCTTGCCGGTATCGGTTGTCTAGGCCTTCGCGTGCTGCGGTGATGATTGTCGGTCGTGGGGTGGTGTGAATGGCTTGCATATATGCCTTGAGGGTGTGCTGGGTTGACTCTCGGTCAGGCCGAGTTCAGTGGGCGGAACGGTAGTTGTAGCCTAAAGCACCGAGTTTCAGTGCCCCGGGGAGTGGCTCGCGAGGGGTGAACTGCGCTTATGTACGCGCAGGTTGACGAGTGATCATGGCGCGCGGTTATCGGCGCGTAAAAGCCTGTCGCCCCCCGCTGTGTCGTCTTGTATGGCGACGTCAATATGTGATCGAATGTTGGTGCAGCCGTATTGGAATATGACGAAGACATGCCGCTGCGAGGTAGGGGAGCGAAGGTGTCTTCCTGCCGCGACTTTGCTTTCGCAAGCATCCTGTCTTGGTCTGAAGAACGATCGTGTTCCGGAACGCGTACACGTCGGGGTTCTCAAGGGGGATTCATGTCGACTGCAGAGGGATCGCTGTCCATCCAGCTTCTGGGGCCGCTGCGCGTCTGGAAGGGGGACCACGAACTGTCCGTCGGGCCGCCCAAACAGCGGGCGCTGCTGGCGCTGCTGGCCGCGCACCGCGGGACGGTGATCGACATCAGCCAGATCGTCGACGGCTTATGGGGGCCCACGGCGCCGAACACGGCCCTGAACGGTGTGCACACCTACGTCGCGGGACTGCGCAGGGTGCTCGACCCCACCCGCCGCGGCCGGGAGTCGGGAGACGTCCTGCTCTCCGCCGCGGGCGGCTACGAACTGCGGCTGCCCCTGGAATCGGTGGACGCCAGCCTGTTCGTGCACCAGTTCGGCGAGGCCCGGCGGCTGTCCGCCCAGGGCAGCAGCGACGCCTCCTTCGACGTGCTCGGCAAGGCGCTCGCGCTGTGGCGCGGGGACGCACTGGCCGGAGTGCCGGGCCCGTTCGCCTCCATGGAGCGCAGCCGGCTCCGTGAGATGCGCTTCTCCGCCGCGGAGGACTGGATCGCCGGAATGATCGCCGCCGGGCGCAGCGAGGAGGCGATCGTGGTGACGAGCGAGGCCATCGCGCAGGAACCGCTGCGCGAGCGGCTGCGCTGTCTGCTGATGCTCGCCCTCTACCGGTGCGGCAGGCAGGCCCACGCCCTCCAGGCCTACGGCGAGGCCCGCACCTACCTGCGCGACGAACTCGGCATCGAGCCCGGGGCCGAACTCCAGGACCTGCACGCCCGGATCCTGGCGTCCCGGGTGGACGACGACGTCCCGCGGCGGCCGGTCGCGCCGAGCGGCCAGGTGCTCGCCTCCGTCCCCGTCCGCACCGAGGGCGACTTCGCCGCGCAGCCGTACGCCGGGCTGCGTCCGCGTCAACTGCCCTCGCGGGCGGTCACGTTCATCGGCCGGGACGGGGAGCTGGAGCGGGCGCGCGGATGGCTGGGCGAGGCGGACCCGCAGCGCGGCCGGATCGCACCCATCTTCACCGTCGACGGCCCGCCCGGGGTGGGCAAGAGCGCGCTCGCCCTGGAGGTCGCGCACGAGTCCCTGAGCCGGTTCCCGGACGGGCAGCTGTACGCGGACCTCGGCGGGACCAGCGACCGTCCGCACCATCCCTTCCACGTCCTGGGCCGGCTGCTGGAGGGCCTGGGTGTCGCCCGGGCCGCGCTCCCCGCCGACCTCGACGGCCGGGCCACGCTGTACCGCAGCCTGCTGCACAAGAAGCGCCTGCTGATCCTGCTGGACGACGCGGTGGACATGGAGCAGATCCATCCGCTGGTGCCCCAGGGGTCCGCCTGTGTGATCGTCACCAGCCGCCGTCCGCAGCGCGGTCTGGTCGCGCGGTACGGCGCCCACCGCATCGGTCTCAAGCCGCTCGATCCCGGCCTCGCGGCCGAACTCCTCGCCAGGCTCGTCGGCGGTACGGCGAAGGCGGGCGACGGGCCGGCCATCCACCGGCTGGTCGAGCTGTGCGGGAACCTGCCGCTCGGCATCCGGATCACCGCGGCCGCGTTGCGGGAGGACCCCTACTCGACCCCCGAGCGGCTGGCGGACCTCTACGAGGATCCGGTCGCCCGGCTCGACCTGCTGGCGGTCGCGGGCGACGACGGGATGAGCGTCCGCGCCTCGCTGGGCGCCAGTTACCGGAGTCTGCCGGTGGAGGCGGCCCATCTGTTCCGGCTGCTGAGCCGGACGGGACTGGAGGCCATCGGGGTGCCCGAATCAAGCCAGTTGCTGAACGTGCGCCGCTTCGAGGTCGTCGCCCATCTCGAACTCCTGGCCGACGTGGGCCTGTTGGAGCGGACCGGGGCCGGGGTCTACCGCTTCGACGATCTGACCCGCGCCTTCGCCAGGGAGTGCGCCCAGACGGACTGGGCGCCCGGGCGTCCCGCCGAACCGCCCCGACCGGCGCGGGCCGTCTCGGACGGCGACGAACTGCGCACCGGCTGACCCTCCGAGGGCGGCTTCACCCGGCCGACTGAAAACCACCCCCTACGCCGAGTTGAGGGGGTGCCGGTCCGGCACGCCCGTGTTTTGATACGGGTCGGTCTCGTATCAAAACTATGAAAGGGGAGATCCGTGTCTGCACCCGCAGTGTGGACCAGTCCGAAACGCTGGTGGGCACTGGCCGTTCTGGTGATGTGCGTGCTGGTCAACGGCTTGGATGCGACGATCCTCTACGTGGCGATGCCCGAGCTGGTCAGTGAGCTCGGCGCCTCCAACTCCGACCTCCAGTGGTTCCACAACGCGTATCTGCTGGTGTTCGCCAGCCTGATGCTGCCGTTCGGCGTGCTCGCCGACCGGATCGGACGCAAGCGGCTTCTGCTGGTGGGGCTCGCGGTCTTCGGCCTCGCCTCCGGCTACGCGACGATGGTGGACAGCTCCGGCGCACTCATCTTCGGCCGGGCCCTGATGGGCCTGGGCGCGGCCATCGTCACCCCGGTCTCCCTCGCCATGCTGCCGGTGCTCTTCGCCCCGCAGGAGCGGGCGCGCGCCCTGGCCGTCTGGTCCGCGGGCGTCGCCCTGGGCCTGCCGATCGGCCCGCTGGCCGGCGGCTGGCTGCTGGAGCACTTCTGGTGGGGTTCGGTCTTCCTGATCAACATCCCGGTCCTGGTCGTGGCCCTGGCCGCCGGTGTCTACCTCTTCCCCGAGCACAGGGGCGTGCGCGAGCACGGCTTCGACTGGCAGGGCGCCGTGCTGTCGGTCCTGGGGCTCGGTGCCCTCACCTTCGCGCTGACCCGGGCGCCCGACGACGGATGGCTGAGCGGCCGTACGCTGGGCGTCGCCGCGACCGGCGTCGTCTTCCTCGTCCTGTTCGTCCTGCGCGAGCGGAGCGTCCCCCATCCGCTGCTGAACGTACGGGCCTTCGGCAACCGCTACTTCGGGGCCTCCATCACCGCGCTGCTGCTGGTGCACTTCGCGATGACCGGCTTCCTCTTCATGCTGAGCCCCTACCTCCAGGCCGTCCTCGGCAACACCTCCTTCGGCACCGGCGTGCGGATGCTGCCGGTGGTGCTCGCCGTCATGATCGGAGCCGGCACGGCCGAACGGCTCGCCCCGCGGGTCGGCCCGCGCGGCCCGGTGGTGACGGGGCTGGTGCTGATGGCCGTCGGACTGCTGGTCTTCTCCACCACGGGCGTCGACTCCGGCGAACTCGCCGTCGCCGCCTGCCAGGTGCCGCTCGGCATCGGCATCGGCCTGACGCTGGCCATCGCGATGCACGCCGCGCTGGCCACCGCGTCGGACGAGAAGTCGGGCGAGGCGTCCGGCATCACCAGCGCGTTCCGGCAGGTCGGCGGGGTCATCGGCGTGGCCGTCCTCGGCAGCGTGCTCAGCACCGGCTACCGCGACGACATGAAGCCGGCCGTCGCCGGTCTGCCCCCGGCGGTGGCGGACGCGGCCGGGGACACCGTCGGCGCCGCGCTGACCGTCGCCCAGAAGCTGGGCCCCCCGGGACAGGCGCTCGTCGACACCGCCCGCCACGCCTACGTGGACAGCATGGACGCCGCGCTGATCGGCGGATCCGTGGTGGTCTTCGTCCTGGCCGCGGTGGTGTTCGCGTGGATGCCGCGGCGCCGCGTGGTCCACGCCGTGCCCTCGGCCGAGCCTTCTCCGCCCGTGACCGAGCACGTAGCATGACCGGTTCGGAACGTACACGGTCCGCGACAGCGGCCCTACCGAGAGGCTGACTGGATACATGTACGAGACGGCGGAAGGCCGGAAGACCGCTCCTCGGCCCATCGGACGCCCGCGCAGCAACCGCGCGGACGCCGCGATCCTGCGGGCGGCGGTGACGCTGCTCGGCGAATCCGGGTTCCAGGGACTGACCATGGAGCAGGTGGCGCGCAGAGCCGGGGTGGGCAGGGCCACCGTCTACCGGCGCTGGCACACGAAGGAGGAGATGATCATCAGCGCACTGGACACGCTGATGGCCGACTTCGACGTCAAGCCCTGCGGCGACCTCCGCCAGGATCTCTTCGCCATGACCCGCTGGCTCCGGGACGGCCTGCTCAACGCCCCGGAGGGACGGCTCCTGCCGCACCTCGCGGCACAGGCGGTCAGCGATCCCAACTTCCCGTCCAGCCACATGGACAACTGGGTCTGCCCCTGGCGCGACGCCGTCGAGGAGGTGTTCGTCCGGGGCCGCGAGGAAGGGCTGGTCCGTGCGGACGTCAACCTCACCTCGGTGGTCGACATGCTCGCCGGAGTGGTGATCCTGCGTCTGTTCCTGGGCCACGGAAAGCCGCTGACCGACGAGCAGATCGAGGAGATGATCGACGCGATGCTCGGCGGTGTCCTCGTATGACGCCCCGGCACGGCTGACACCGGCCCCCGCCCGTCCGCCGAGACCGGCCCCCGCCCGTCCGCGACCGGCCCCGCCCGCCCTCGATCCCGAGCGACCGAGGAGCGGCCGGGGCCGGTCCGCGTTCCAGGACCGATGGAGACCCGTGATGACGACACCCGCCCGTCCGCCCCTGTCCCCGCCCCGCGCGTTCGGCGAGATCCGCGACTGGCCGGCCTCCTTCCAGGACCGGCTCACCTCCCCGCTCCCCGGGGTCACGGACTTCCTCCGCCTCGCCCTGAGCGGCCGGCGGCTGCGCCCGCCCGGCAACACCCTCGGGCAGCTCGCCGAGCTGCCGGTGGCCCCCGCCCCCGTCCCCGAGGCCGCCCCCACCGACCTGGCCCTGACCTGGGCCGGACATGCCAGCTGCGTCGTACGGATCGGCGGACTGACCGTGCTCACCGACCCCGTGTGGTCCGACCGGATCGTCGGCACCCCGCAACGCGTCACCCCCGTCGGCGTGCCCTGGCGGGAGCTGCCGCACCTCGACGCCGTCGTCATCAGCCACAACCACTACGACCACCTCGACAGCGCCACCCTCGACCGGCTGCCGCCCGACGTCCCGCTCCTCGTCCCGGCCGGCCTCGGCGGCTGGGTGCGCCGCCGGGGCTTCACCGAGGTCGCCGAACTCGACTGGTGGGAGGCGGTGGAGCTGCCCGGCCCGCTCGGCCCGGTCCGCTTCGACCTGGTCCCCTCCCACCACTGGAGCCGGCGCGGACTGACCGACACCTGCCGCAGTCTGTGGGGCGGCTGGATGCTGACCGCCGGCACCGGCCACCGGGTCTACTTCGCCGGGGACACCGGCTACGGCCACTGGTTCGGGGAGATCGGCCACCGCTATCCCGGCATCGACCTGGCCATCCTGCCCATCGGCGCCTACGAACCGCGCTGGATGCTCCGGTCCGTGCACACCTCCCCGGAGGAGGCCGTACAGGCCTGCGAGGACCTCGGCGCCCGGATCATGGCGCCGATGCACTGGGCGACCTTCCTGCTGTCCGCGGAACCGCCGCTGGAGCCGCTGCACCGGGTCCGGGCCGCCTGGGAGGCCGCCGGGCGGCCGCGGGGGGACCTGTGGGACCTCGCCGTCGGCGCGTCCGGAGTCCTGCGCACCGCTCCGTAGAGAGACGACCAGAACATATCCAGAGGAGCTGCAGACTCTGTCCAGGCGACCGGATGCAGACTGGCGAAGCGCAATACGGCGAGACCTGAATTCGCCGAATCCCGCGCCGCTTCCACACCGCATCAGGGTCTAGGGGAAGGTCTCAGTATGTCGTCAAGTCTTTACGGCATTTCCGCCGACTACGACGTCGTCATTATCGGAGGAGGGCCGGCCGGAGCCACGACGGCGGGCCTCCTCGCGCAACGCGGACACCGGGTGCTGGTGCTCGACCGGGAGCGTTTCCCGCGATACCACGTCGGTGAGTCGCTCATTCCGGCGTTCATGCGCCCCATGGCGGAACTCGGCCTCATCGAGCGGATGGACGAGCGCGGATTCGAGCGGAAGTACGGCGGCAGCCTGGTCTGGGGCAACAACCAGGTGCCGTGGAAGTTCGCCTTCCTCAAGGGCAAGTACCCCTACGCCTTCCACACCCGCCGCGCCGACCTCGACGCGCTCATCCTCGACCGGGCCCGTGAACTCGGCGCCCACATCATCGAGGACGCCACCGTCAAGGAGTCGATCGAGGAGGACGGCCGCGTCGTCGGCGTCCGCTACGCCCTGCGCGGCATGGACGGCGTCCGCGAGGTGCGGGCCGGCCTCGTCATCGACGCCTCCGGCCAGGCCCGGGTGCTCAGCCGCCACTACACCGACGTCAAGTGGCACGACGAACTGCGCAACGTCGCCGTCTGGACGTACTACGACAACTGCGAGCGCCTCTCCGGCGACGAGTACACCAACATCCTCATCGAGGGCCTGGACGGCGGCTGGTTCTGGGCGATCCCGATCGACAAGGGCACCATCAGCGTCGGGTACGTGACCCGGGTGGCGAGCGCGGGGGAGTCCGGGCAGTCCCTGGAGGAGCTGTTCCACCAGCAGTTGGGCCGCACCACCAAGCTCAAGAAGATGCTGGCGCCCGCCCGGCAGTCGGCCGGCTTCCGCACCGCCCGGGACTGGTCGTACCACTCGGACCGCTTCTACGGCGACGGCTGGGTCCTGGTCGGCGACTCGGCGGCCTTCGTCGACCCGCTGTTCTCCACGGGCGTCGCCCTCGCCTGCATGGCCGGCAGCACGCTCGCGGGGATCGTCGACCAGATCATCAAGCACCCGCAGATCGAGACCAAGGCCCTGGACCGCTACGCCACCGCGTACTCCGGATTCTTCGACGAGATCCGCGAATTCGTCGAGCGTTTCTACGACCAGACGAAATACAAGGAGTTCTACCACAGCCTCGCCCAGGAAATGATCGACCCGGAACACGAGCGGAAGCCCGCCGAGGACTTCGTCACCCTCATATCCGGTCTCAGCGGAAACCACCCGCTGTTCCACATCACGCTGGACGACCTGATCGCGGACAACTCGGCGCCGTTGCCGGCGGAGTCCTGAACCAGTCACCCGGGGCAGCCGTCCGCTCGGTCCGACGGCTGCCCCGTGCCGTTCTCGCGTGGGACATCCGCGCGACGAAGACAAGGCCGGGGAAATGAACAGTCACCAGTTGCAACTTCTCTTTCTAGACCTGGCGATCATTCTCGTGATGGCGCGCGGACTCGGACACCTCGCCTCGCGCCTCCAGCAGCCGCCGGTCGTCGGCGAGATCCTCGCCGGAGTGCTGCTCGGCCCCACCCTGCTCGGCGGATCGCTCAGCGGCACCCTCTTCCCCTCCGACGTACGGCCCGTCCTGACCGGTGTGGCCAACATCGGCGTCGCCCTCTTCATGTTCGTCGTCGGGCTGGAGATCGAGGGCAGCCTCATGAAGGGCCGCGGCCGCACCACCGTCGCGGCTGCCGTCGGCTCGACCGCCGTGCCCTTCCTGCTGGGCATCGGGCTGGCCCTCGCCCTGCTGCCCGGACACCACCCCGCCGCCCGCGGGTCCTTCGTCGTGTTCATCGGGCTGGCCGTGTCCGTGACCGCGTTCCCCGTCCTGGCCCGCATCCTGGCCGAGCGCGGTCTGACCCGCACCGCGATCGGCGGCATCGCGCTGGCCGCGGCGGCGTTCGTCGACGTCGTCGCCTGGTCCGCGCTGGCCGCGGTCAACGCCTCGGTCGGCGCCGGCGGCCATCACGCGCTGGTGCTGCTGTTCGTGCCCTACCTGGCCCTGATGGTCTTCGCCGTACGGCCGCTGCTGCGCCGCCTGCTCACGCCCGGCGGCCGGCCCGCCGAGCCGGGACCCCTCAAGTTCGCCGTCGTGCTGGTCGGCGCGCTGCTGTCGGCGGCGGCCACCGAGGCGATGGGCATGCACCACATCTTCGGCGCGTTCCTCTTCGGCCTGGTGGTGCCCCGCGAGGGCGCGACGGCGCTGCGCGCCGACATCCAGGACCGCACCGGCCATCTCACGGCCGTCCTGCTGCCCGTGTACTTCGTGGTGGCCGGCTTCCAGGTCGACCTCGGCGGGGTCGGCCCCGGCGGGCTGCGCGAACTCGGCCTGATCCTCCTGGTCGCCGTCGTCGGCAAGTTCGGCGGCACCTACCTGGGCGCCCGGGTCACGAAGCTGCCGCCCCGGCCCTCCGCGGCCCTCGCCGCCCTGATGAACACCCGTGGTCTCACCGAACTGGTCATCCTCGGCGTCGGTCTCCAACTCGGCCTGCTGGACAACTCGCTGTACTCGCTGATGGTCGTCATGGCCGTCGTCACGACGGTGATGACCGGCCCGATCCTGAGCCGCCTCGGGCTCGGCGAGGAGGAGACCGCGACCGATCCGGCCGACACCCGCGAAGGGATCGGCGCCGCCCTCTAGGAACCGTCCCGCGGCACGCGGACGCAACGGCACAGGGACCGAAGGGAAGACCGGACATGCACTTGGTCGAACGGGACCAGGAGCTCAGCTCGCTCACCGACATGATCCGACGCAGCGCCCGGGGCACGGGTCAGGTGGCCCTGGTCACCGGGGGCATCGGCTGCGGAAAGACCGCCCTGCTCACCGTCGTCGGCGACGTCGCGAAGGACCTCGGCTTCGAAGTGCGGTGCGCGACGGGCTCGTTGGTGGAACGCCACGCTCCCGGCGCGGTGCTCGGACAGCTGCTGCGCGACCTCGAACCGGCGCTCGGCGAGCACCTGCCGGCCACCGGGGCGACCGGTCGCGCGGACGGCGCCGCGTCCGGCGGCGGGGCCACGGTGTCCGGGCTCGGACCGGACACCCTCGGCCCGGAGACCTGGCACACCCTCCAGCGGCTGTGCGCCACGGTCGAGCGACGGGCCCGGCGCACCCCGCTCCTGCTCTGCCTGGACGACGTCCAGTTCCTCGACGAACTCTCCCTGCACTGGGTCCTGCTGCTGATCCGCCGGCTCTCCGACGCCCCCCTCACCCTGGTCATGACCGAGCGCGGCCTCTCCCGCCGGGCGGACCCCCGGCTGCACGCGGAACTGCGCCGCCGCCCCGAGCACCGGCCGCTCGCCCTGCGCCGGCTGTCCGCGGGGGGCGTCGCCGCCGTCCTCGCCCCGTACGTCGGCACCGGCCTCGCCGACCGGCTCGCGGCCGAGTGCCACGCCGTCAGCGGCGGGAACCCGCTGCTGGTCAAGGCCCTCGCGGAGGACAGCAGGCACGGCTCGTCCGATCCGGCCCACGCCACCCCGCGGCTGGTCGTCGGCGACGCCTTCCAGGACGCCGTCACCGGGTGCCTGCACCGCGGCTGGCCCGCCCTGCTGCACCTCGCCGAGGCGCTGGCCGTCCTCCACGAGGACCGGCCCTCGGCCCCGGCCGTGGCCCGCCTGGCCGGGCTGGAGGACGGTGTGCTGAGCCGGGGCCTGCGGGCGCTGGAGGACGCCGGACTGGTGGCCGACGGCCGACTGCGCCACGCCGCCGCCGCGCACGCCGCCCTGGCCGGCTGCACCGGCGCCGAGCGTGCCCGGCTGCACGGGCGCGCCGCCGAACTGCTCTACGAGGAGGGCGCCCCCGTCGTCGGTGTCGCCCGCCACCTGGTCGCGGCCGGCACCACCGACGCCGCCTGGGCGGTGGACCAGCTGCGCGAGGCGGCCGAACGGCACCTGGCCGCCAGCCGCCCCGCACAGGCCCGGCAGTGCCTCGAAGCCGCCCTGCGGCACAGCCCGGACGAAGGTGAGCAGCTGCGTCTCAAGGCACTGCTGGCGGGCGCCGCCTGGGCCCTGGACCCCACCATGGGCGCGCGGCACCTCGTCGAACTCGCCGCCGCCCTCCGGGACGGCAGGCTGCCCGACCAGTACGCCCTCGTGCTCGCCAAGTACCTGCTGTGGCACGGGCGGTACGTCGAGGCCGCGGACGCCGTCGAGCGGATCGGGCGCCGCGACGCCGGCATGACCGACCCGCTGGCCGTCGCCGAGGCCCGGGCCACCCGCGAACTCCTCTCCGTCACCTACCCCGGCCAGGTGCCGGGCGACGCGGACGACACCGACGTCTCCCGCCGGGTCGCCTTCGCCGGGGACCCGCGCACCCGCGGCGCGGCGGCCCTGTCCGAGGTGCTGCGGCACGGTCCCGGCCGCGGTGTCGTGGACAGCGCGGAGGCGGCGATGCGGGCCATGAGGCTGGGCCGGAGCACCCATGAATGGCTGACCTGCGCGGTGTCCGCGCTGCTGTTCGCGGACCGGACCGAGGCCGCCGCGGCCTGGTGCGACCACTGGCTCGCCGAGGCACGCGGCCGCCGGGTCCCCCTGTGGATCGCCGAGTTCTCCTCCCTGCGGGCCGGCATCGCCCTGCGCCAGGGCCGGCCGGGGCAGGCCCGCACCCTCGCCGAGGCCGCCCTGGCGCGGATCCCCATGGAGAGCTGGGGCGTGTGCATCGGCGGCCCGCTCGCCAACCTGATCCAGGCCAACACCGATCTCGGCGACCGCGACGCGGCGGCCGAGTACCTCGAAGTACCGCTCCCGCAGGGGCTGTTCGACAGCCGGTTCGGCCTGTACTACCTGCACGCCCGCGGACAGCACTACCTCGCCACCGAGCAACCGCGCGCCGCCCTCGACGACTTCGTCAACTGCGGTGCGCTGATGCGTCGTTGGGGAATGGACCAGCCG
Source organism: Streptomyces sp. NPDC104367 (assembly GCF_055583825.1). NCBI lineage: Bacteria > Bacillati > Actinomycetota > Actinomycetes > Kitasatosporales > Streptomycetaceae > Streptomyces > Streptomyces sp. NPDC104367. The sequence goes on from NZ_JBVJND010000011.1 coordinate 258,684, forward strand.
TCCCTCATCCCGTGGCGGTCGGGCGCCGCGCACGCCCTGCTGGCGCTCGGCGCCGCCGACCGGGCGCAGGCCCTGGCCCGGCAGCAGCTCTACCTGGCGGGCGACGCGCTGACCCGCACCCGGGGCCTCTCCCTGCGGGTCCTCGCCGCCGTCGGCCGCCCGTCGCAGCGGGGCGCGCTGCTGCGGACCGCCACCGCCATCCTGGAGCGGTCCGGCGACCGGCTCCAGCTCGCCGGGGCCCTCGCCGAACTGGGCCTCGCACAGCTGCGTTCGGGCCGGGACACCGAGGCCCGCGAGCTCGTGGACCGGGCCGCGCGGACGGCCGCCGAGTGCGGTGCGCCGGCCCTCGCCGCACGGTACGAGGGCCTGCTGCCGACCCCGATCGCATCCTCCGGCGGACCCGCCGCGGTCCGGAGCGCGGCGGCCCTGGACCTGCTCAGCCCCGCCGAACAGCGCGTCGCGGCGCTCGCCGCCGAGGGGTTCAGCAACAAGGAGATCTCCGCCCGGCTGAACGTCACCGTCAGCACCGTCGAACAGCACCTGACACGGATCTTCCGCAAGCTCGGGGTCCGGGCCCGCGGCGATCTCCGCCGGGACCGGGCCCTGGCCGGGTGAACCGCCCGGACCCCACCGCCCGTCACGGGCGGCCACCAGCCCCCAACGAGGAGAGTCGGGAATTCCATGAAGCGCAGTGACCCATACGATGTGGCGATCCTCGGCAGCGGCATGGCCGGAGGAATGCTGGCCGCCGTCCTGGCCCGCAACGGCGTGAAGGTGTTGCTCCTCGACGCCGGAACCCATCCGCGGTTCGCGGTGGGGGAGTCGACCATCCCCTACACCTCGGGCATGACCCGGCTGATCGCCGACCGCTACCAGGTGCCCGAACTGCGCGCCCTGTCGAGCTTCAAGGGCATCCGCGAGCACGTCTCGCGCAACTGCGGGCAGAAGCAGAACTTCGGCTTCGTCCACCACCGCGAGGGCTCCCCGCAGAACTGGCAGGAGATCAACCAGCTGGTGGTGCCCTCCGTGCTGCGCACCGAGACCCACCTGTTCCGCCAGGACATCGACGCCTACCTGTTCCACGTGGCCGTCAAGTACGGGGCCCACCCCAGGCCGGCCACCCGGATCGTCGACGTGGAGACCGACCCGGACACCGGGGTGGTCCTGCGCACCGACGGCGGCGAGGAGTTCCGCGCCCACTACGTGGTCGACGGCAGCGGGTTCCGCTCGCCCCTGGCGGAGAAGTTCGCCCTGCGCGAGACGCCCACCCGCGCCCGGACCCACTCCCGCTGCCTGTTCACCCACATGATCGGCGTCGAGGCCTTCGACAAGGCACCGGCGGCCCGCCGCCACGACCAGCCCAACCCCTGGCACCACGGCACCCTGCACCACGTCTTCGACGGCGGCTGGCTGTGGGTCATCCCGTTCGACAACCACGCCGAGTCGCTCAACCCGCTGTGCAGCGTGGGCCTCACGCTGGACCCGCGCAAGTACCCCAAGGACGACCGCGCCCCGCAGCAGGAGTTCGACGACTTCCTCGCCCGGTTCCCGGAGATCGCCCACCAGTTCCGGGAGGCCAGGGCGGTCCGCCCGTGGGTGTCGACGGGCCGGCTCCAGTACTCGGCCAAGCAGGTCGTCGGCGAGCGGTTCTGCCTCACCTCGCACGCGGCCGGCTTCATCGACGCCCTGTACTCCCGCGGCCTCACCAACACCATGGAACTCGTCAACGCCCTCGGCTGGCGGCTCATCGCGGCCAGCAGGGACGGCGACTGGTCCATGGCCCGCTTCGGCTACCTGGAGGACCTCCAGCAGGGCCTGTTCGACTTCCACGACGACATCGTCTACAGCTCCTTCGTCGGCTTCGGCGACTACGAGCTGTGGAACGCCGTCAACCGCACCTGGATGCTGGGCACGATGCTGGGCAACGTCATGCTGGAGGACGCCTACTACCGGTTCGAACGCACCGGTGACGACGGTGTCTTCCGGGAGCTGGAGGAGCACGGGCACCCCGGGTCCCCGCTCCCCGTGAGCGACGGGTTCAACCGCATGGGCCACCTCACCAGGGAGCTGTGCGAGGCCGTCGACGCGGGCACCGAGAAACCCGGGGACGCCGCCCGGAAGATCCTCGCCCACATCCGGGACGCCGACTTCATCGCGCCCTCGTTCCGGTTCGGCGAGCGCGACACCCGCTGCTTCGCCATGTCCCCGGCCAAGATGGCCATGAACGCCCGCTGGTGCCGCAGGGACGCCCCGCCGGAGATCGGCCCCCGCATGATCAACGCGAGCAAGGGGCTCGTCCGCATGCGGCTGCGCGCCGGGAAATAGCCGTCCCCTGTACCCCCTATGCCCGGGGCAGGGGGTACAGGGAGAACGCCCCGCTCCGCGCGGCAGGGGGTTCTCCCGGGACCGGCGCCCTTCCTAGCCTGGAAGCAGACGAGGTCACGGATATCCGGTCCCGCTCGGGGCCGTCGAGGTCCGCGTCCACGACGTCGTCGGCAGCACGCGTGAGCCCAGGCCGAGCCCGGCCCCTCCTTCCCGGACGAAAAGGCAGCGAATGAACGCGCACTCCACACCCGGTCCCGAGGAACGCATCGCCGTGGTCGGCATGGCCGGCAGATTCCCCGGAGCCCCGGACGTCGACAGCCTGTGGCGCCTCCTGACCGACCGCCGGGAAGCGATCGGTCCGGTGCCCCCCGACCGCTGGGACGCCTCCGCCCAGCTCGACCCCGGGCTGCGCATCCCGGCCGTCGGCGGCTTCCTCGACGACATCGACCTCTTCGACGCCGGGTTCTTCGGGATCTCCCCGCGCGAGGCGGCCGCCATGGACCCCCAGCAGCGGCTGCTCCTCGAAGTCGGCTGGCGGGCGCTGGAGGACGCCGGACAGCGGGCGGCCGACCTCGCCGGCACCCGCACCGGGGTCTACGTCGCCACCGTCTGGCACGACTACGAACTGCTCAGCAGGGCCCGCGGCGCCCTGCACACCTCCCACACCCTGGTCGGCACCGGACGCGACATCCTCGCCAACCGGCTGTCGTACTTCATGAAGCTGCGCGGCCCGAGCCTCGCCGTCGACACCGGCTGCTCCTCCGGGCTCGTCGCCCTCGACCTGGCCGCCCGCGCGCTGCGCGCCGGCGACATCGAGGCGGCCGTCGTCGGCAGCACCAACCTGATGATGGACCCCCATGTCACCATCGGCCTGACCCACTTCGGCGGACTCTCCCCGGACGGCCGCTGCGCCTCCTTCGCCAAGTCCGCCAACGGCTTCGTCCGCGGCGAGGGCGTCGCCGCCGTGTACCTCAAGACCCTCTCCCGGGCCCTGCGCGACGGCGACCGGGTGCACGGCGTCCTGGTGAGCACCCTGACCAACAACGACGGCGGCGGCCACAGCCTGGTCAGCCCCAGCCAGGAGGGCCAGGAGGACCTGCTGCGCCGCAGCTACGGCCGGCACACCGTGCCGGCCGCCGACCTGTCGTACGTCGAGGCGCACGGCACCGGGACCAAGCGCGGCGACCCCACCGAGGCCGGGGCGCTCGGCACGGTACTCGGCCGGGCCCGGCCGGCCGGCGACCCGCTGCCCATCGGCTCGGTGAAGACCAACATCGGCCATCTGGAGGGCAGTTCGGGACTGGCCGGGCTGATCAAGGTCCTTCTCTCGCTGCGTCACCGGACGGTGCCGCCCTCGCTGCACGCCGAGGAGCTCAACCCCGGCATCCCGTTCGGCGACCTCAACCTCAGCGTGGTCCGCGAACCGCTCGCCCTGCCCGCCGAGGGGCCGGTCCACCTCGGGGTCAACTCCTTCGGCTGGGGCGGCACCAACGCCCACGTCGTCGTCTCCTCCCCGCCGGAACCGGCCCCCGCGGCCGGCCGGGACCGGGGCGACGACACCGCGCTGCCCCCCGTGATCACCCTGTCCGCGCAGCGCACCGAGGTGCTCGCCCGCCGTGCGGCCCAGCTGCGCGACACACTGCACGCCTCCGGCGAGACCGGCACGGCGGAACTGGCCGGCACCCTGGCCTGGCGCCGCGACCACTTCCCGGAACGCGCCGCGTTCGTCGCCGAGGACCTCCGCCGGACCACCGCCGCCCTCGCGGCCCTCGACGGGACCGCCGCCCCGGACGCCGAGGTGGTCACCGGCCGGGCCGTGCCGCACCGGCGTACCGCCTTCGTCTTCCCCGGACAGGGCTCGCAGTGGCGCGAGATGGGCGTGGCCCTCTACCGGGACAGCCCCCTGTTCGCCTCCACCGTCGACCGCTGCGCCAAGGCCCTGGCCCCGTACACCGACTGGGACCTCACCGACGTCTTCGCACCCGGCCCGGACCCGGACGCCGGCCCGGTCGCCGGCACCTGGACCACCCGCACCGACGTGCTCCAGCCGGCCCTGTGGGCGATGTCCCTGGGCCTGGCGGAGCTGTGGCGGGCGGCCGGGACAACCCCCGACGTCGTACTCGGCACCAGCCAGGGCGAGATCACCGCCGCCACCTTCGCCGACGCCCTGTCCCTGGACGACGCCGCCCTCGTCCTCGCCCGCCGCGGCGCCCTGATCGCCGAACGGGTCTCCGGCCGCGGACTGATGCTCGCGGTCGACCTCGACCGCGAGGCCGCCGAGCGCGCCCTGGAGGGCTTCGAGGAGTACGTCTCCTTCGCCGCCCACAACGGCCCGCACTCCTGCGTCCTGTCCGGCGACCACGAGTACGTCCTCGCGCTGAAGGAACTGCTGGAGGCCGAGGGCACCTACTGCGCCCTGGTCAACATCGACTACGCCTCGCACAGCGCCGGCATGGGCGTCCTGCGCGAGGACATCATGACCGCGCTCGCCCCGATCCGGCCCACCGCCGGGACCATCCCCCTCATGTCGACCGTCGAGGCGCGCATCGTCGACGGCGCCTCGCTCGGCCCCGGCTACTGGGTCCGCAACCTGTGCGAGCCCATCGAACTCGTCTCCGCGACGGACGCCCTCGTCGACGCCGGCGTGACCCACGTGGTGGAGATCAGCCCGCACCCCGTGCTGCACCCGGCGCTCGAACAGCAGGCGGCCGTACGCGAGGAACCCCTCGCCCTGCTCACCACCCTGCGCCGCGGCCACGGCGAGCTGCGCGACGTCGCCCACGCCCTCGCCCGTGCCTACACCGCCGGACTGGAGCCCTTCGGCACCCTGCCCCGGGCCGGCCGCTTCCCGGTGCCCGGCTACCCCATGGAACGCGAGAGCTTCTGGCCCGCCGACGACCATCGCACCGGCGGCGCCGCCCAGGGCTTCGAGGCGCCGCTCACCCCCGCCCCCGGCCGGGCCGGCGTGTGGCACGGCGCCCTGGAGCTCTCCCCCCGCACCCAGCCCTGGCTCACCGACCACCGGCTGTACGACACCGCGCTGCTCCCCGGCACCGGCATGCTCGCCCTCGCCCTGCACACCGCGCTGGCCCGCACCGGCAGCCTGCCCGGCCGCCTCGTCGACGTCGCCTTCCGCAAGGAGGTGACCATCGGCGCCGAGCCGGTCCGCTTCACCACCGAGTGGCAGGACACCCCCGACGGCGGCTCGTTCCGGCTGCTGACCCTGCCCGCCGGCGCCGCCGAGTGGGACGTCGTCGCGACCGCGGGCGCCGAACCCGGCACGCACCCCCCGGCCGTCCCGGGGCTGCCCGGCTGGGCCGACGAGGTCCCGCCCGAGGACACCGAGGAGTTCTACCGCCGCTGCACCGCCCGCGGACAGGTCTACGGACCGGCGTTCCGGACCGCGCACACCCTGCGCCGGCATCCGTCGGGACAGGAGGCCCTCGGCGAGATGCGGCTCCCGGAGGCGCTCTGGGCCGGCCTGCGCCCCCGCGTCCCGCACCCCGCGCTGTGGGACGGCGCGCTCCAGGTCGCCCTGCTCCTCGACGACGGCCCCGAGGCGCTGATGCCCACCGCCGTCCGGGCGGTGCACCTCCTGGCCGGGGACGCCGAACCCGTCACCGCACTCCACTCCCACGTCCTGCGCGGGCCCGACGGCACGCTCGACGTCCGCGTCCTCACCCCCGACGGACGTCCGCTGCTGGTGATGGAGGGCCTGGTCCTGCGCTCCCTGCCCACCGCCGACGGCCGCGACACGCACACCGGCCGCCTGCACCGCGTCCACTGGACCGACGCCCCCCACACCCCCGACGGCGACCGCGGCCCTGGCGCGCCGGCCGGCGCCGGCCACTGGATCGTCTGCGGCGGCGACGGCGCGCAGGACCTGGCCGACGCGCTGCGCCGGGCCGGAGCCGAGGCCACCGCGACGGACGACCCCACCCCGCCCCAGGAGTCGCTCGCGGGCGAACTCGACGGCGTCGTCTTCGTCGCGCCGCGGGCCTGCGTCGGATCCGACGCCCAGCAGCGCGGACTCGCCCACCTCACCGCCCTGGTCCGCGCCTGCGCGGCCCTGCCCGCGCTGCCCCGGCTCACCGTGGTCACCGACCGGGCGCAGAGCGCCGTGGCCACCGACGCCCCCGACCCGGGAGCCGCCCTCTACTGGGGCTACGGCCGGGTGCTGCAACGCGAGCACCCCGAACTGCGCCCCCGGCTGCTGGACGTGGACGGCTCCCACCCGGACTGGGCCCAGGAGTGCGGCCGCGCCCTGCTCGCCGACGGCACCGACGACCAGCTCGCGCTGCGCGGCGGCCGCCGGCTCGCCGCCCGCATCGTCCGCGGCGCCGAGCCCGGCCCCGGCGGCCCCGACACGGGCGGCGCGGCCCGTCCCGCCTGGCGCACCCGCCCCCAGCCGTTCCGGCTGGGCCCGGCCCGCCGGGGCACGCCCACCACCGCCGAGTTCCTGCCGTGCACGCCCCCCGTCCCCGGCCCCGGCCAGGTCGTCGTCGAGGTCACCGCGGCCGCCGTGTCACCGGCCGACCTGCGCGACCTCGCCGCGATCCGGACCGGTCAGGCCCCCGCCACCCTGCCGCTCGGCCGGGCCTGCGCGGGCCGCGTCGGCGCGGTGGGACCGGACGTCACGGAACTGAGCCCGGGAGACCGGGTGGCCGCCGTGGCCCCCGGCTCCCTCGCCGGCCAGGTCCTCGCCGACGCCGCGCAGGTCGTCCGGGTGCCCGACCGGCTCGACGACGGCCAGGCCGCCGCCCTCCTCCTCCCGGCCGTCACCGCCTGGTACGCGCTCACCCGGGTCGGCCGGACGGCGGCCGGGGACACCGTGCTGATCCTCACCCCGGCCCTGCCCGACGCGCTGGCGGCCGTCCAGGTCGCCCGCAGCCGGGACGCCGTCGCCCTCGTCGTGGCCGACGCCGCGCACGCCGACGCGCTGCGCGCCGCCGGTGCCCACGAGGTCCTCGACGCCGCCGACCCCGACTGGCCGTCGGCCGTCGCCGCGGCCACCGGCGGCCAGGGCGTCGACGTGGTCCTCGGCCCGCACGAGGGCACGGCCGCCGCCCACGCCCGGGAACTGCTGGCACCCGACGGACGCCACGTCGAGGACGTCACCCGGGCCCCCGCCGCGGCCGACGACGCACGGCCGGTGCCCGCCGGCGCCACCTACGGCTCGGCCGACCTCGACCTGCTGCGCGTGGGCCGCCCCGCCCGCCACGCCCGGCTGCTGGCCGAGGCCTGGGCCCTGGCCGCCGACGGCCGGCTCGGCGCCCCGCCCGTGCGCACGCACGACTGCGCCGGCGCCACCGGGACCACCACCGACCTCGGCCACGATCCCCACGGCCCCCGCCTCGTGCTCACCGGGCTGACCGGCGTCGCGCACGTCGCACCGGAACCCCTGCCCGAGGGACGGCTGCGCCCGGACGGCGCCTATCTGATCACCGGCGGCCTCGGCGCCCTCGGCCTCTCCCTGGCCGAGTTCCTCGCCGCGCGGGGCGCCGGCACCCTCGTCCTGACCGCGCGGTCCGCCCCCTCCACGGCCGCCGCCGCCCGGCTGACGGCCCTGCGCGACGGCGGCACCGTCGTCCACACCCTGCGCTGCGACGTGGCCGACCGCACCGTCGTACGCCAGGCCCTGGACGGTCTGCGCGAGCGGGGGCTGCCGCCGCTGCGCGGTGTCGTGCACGCCGCCGGTGTGGTCTCCGACGCCACCATCGGAACACTGACACCACGTCAGCTCGCCCGGGTGCTGCACCCCAAGGTGGCCGGCACCCGCACCCTGGAGGCCGTCACCGAGCACGAACCGCTGGACTTCTTCGTGCTGTTCTCCTCCGTCGCGGCCCTCGTCGGCAACCCCGGCCAGGCCGCCTACGCGGCGGCCAACGCCTACCTCGACGCGAGCGCCGAACTGCGCCGCCGCCGCGGGCTGCCCGCGCTCAGCGTCCAGTGGGGTCCGTTCGCCGACATCGGACTGGCCGCCCGCGCCGAGCAGGCCGGCGCCCGCCTGGCGGACCGTGGCATGGACGGCTTCCCCGCCGACGAGGCCTGGCACGCCCTCACCCGGCTGCTCGCCGACGACCGGCCCGTCGTCGGCTACGTCCCGCTGGACCTGCGCCGCTGGTTCGAGGCCGCCCCCGACACGGTGGCGCTCAGCGCCTGGCGCACCCTCCACGACGACCAGCGCGACGACGGCGCGGGCACCGCCGCGAGCGCCTTCGCGACCGCCCTGCTGACCGCCCCGGACGAGGCACGCCCCGCCCTGGTGGAGGCCAAGGTCCGCGAACTCGCCGCCCAGGTGCTGCGGCTCGCCCCCGAACGCCTCGAACGCGACCTCCTGTTCGAGTCCCTCGGCCTGGACTCGCTGATGAGCCTCGAACTCCGCAACCGGCTGGAGGCGGCCTTCGGACTGCGGCTCTCGCCGACCCTCATGTGGACGTACGGCACGCTCCGCACCCTCGCCAAGGCCCTCACCGATCAGGTCAACGATCAGGTCAACAAGCAGGTCACCGAGCAGGTCACCGCGGCGCGGGAGTCCCGGTGACCGCCGACCGCGCGGCCCGTCCCGCCGCCGCCCCGACCCGACCGCAAGGAACCCCGATGCACGAGAAGAGCGCCTCCGAGGGAGGCAGGCAGACACCCCTGACCCGGGCCCTGGACACCATCCGCTCCCTGCGGCAGCAGCTCGGCGAGCAACAGGGCGACCAGCCCGTCGCGATCATCGGCGCGGGGCTGCGGCTGCCCGGCGGCATCGACACCCTCGACGCCTACTGGACCGCCCTCGCCGAGGGCCGGGACCTGGTGCGCACCATGCCCGAGCACCGCAAGGGCCCCTTCGCCGACGCCTGGCGGGGACTGCCCCAGCGCGGCGGCTTCCTCGACGAGGTCCTCGACTTCGACGCCGGGTTCTTCGGCATCAGCCCCCGCGAGGCCCGCCACCTGGACCCGCAGCACCGGCTGCTGCTGGAAGTGGCCTGGGAGGCGCTGGAGCACGCGGCCGTCCCGGCGGACACGCTCGCCGCCGCCCGCACAGGCCTCTACCTGGGCGTCATGTGGCAGGACTACCGGGAATGGTGCGAAGGCGAACCCGACGCCTACTGGGCCACCGGCAACGGCCACAACTTCGCCGCCGGCCGGGTGGCCTACGCGCTCGGCCTGACCGGCCCGGCGATGACCGTCGACACGGCCTGCTCGTCCTCGCTCGTCGCCGTGCACCTGGCCGTGCAGGCGCTGCGCCGCGGCGAGTGCGAACTCGCCTTCGCCGCGGGCGCCAACCTCATCATGTCGCCGCGGACGATGCGCCTGGTCCAGGAGACCCGTTCGCTCTCCCCGGACGGCCTGTGCAAGACGTTCGACTCCCGGGCCAACGGCTTCACCCGGGGCGAGGGCGTGGGCGTCGTCCTGCTCAAGCGGCTCGACCACGCCCTGCGCGACGGCGACCGGGTGCTCGGTGTCGTCCGGGGCACGTCCGTCAACCAGGACGGCCGCTCCAGCGGGTTCACCGCGCCCAACGTCCTCGCCCAGGTGTCGCTCATCGAGTCCGCCCTGTCCGACGCCGGACTCGAGCCGGACGCCGTCGGCTACGCGGAGACCCACGGCACCGGCACCGCCCTCGGCGACCCCATCGAGATGGACGCGCTCGCCACCGCCCTGGGCCGGCGCAACGGCGGGGCGCCGCTCCCGGTCGGCGCCCTCAAGACCAACTTCGGCCATCTGGAGGGCACCGCCGGAGTCGCCGGGCTGATCAAGGCGATGCTCTGCGTCTCCCGGCGCCAGGTGCCGCCCGTCGTCCACTTCCGCCATCTCAACCCCCGGATCGACCTGTCGGGCACCGGCATGACGGTGCCCGACACCCTGGGGGAGTGGTCGCCGTCCTCCGGTGACTGCGCCTCCGTCAGCTCCTTCGGGATGAGCGGCACCAACGCCCACGCCATCGTCGGACCGCTGCGGCCGGACGAGGTGCCGGCCCGCCCCGCCGACGCGCCCGCCCCCGCGGTCACCGGCTTCGTCATCTCCGCGAGGACCGCGGAGGCGCTGCGCGAGCGCGCCGCCCGGTACGCCGCCGCCCTGGACACCCTGGACGCCGCCGACTACCCGGCGTTCGCGTACACGGCGACCGCGGGACGTACGCCCATGGACGTCCACGCGGCCGTGACGGCGGCCGACCCCCGGTCCGCGGCGACCGCGCTGCGGGCCCTCGCCGAGGGCCGCCCGGTGCCCGAGGTGACACTGACCGAGGGAGCGGACGCCCGGTCCGACGCGACCCCGTCCGACGCGACCCCGTCCGACGCGACCCCGTCCGACGCGGCCCCGTCCGGCGCGGACCGGCCCGACGCGGCCCGGCTCGGCGCGGGGCTGCCCCGCCGGGTCGTCGACCTGCCCGCGTACCCCTGGCAGCGCGGCCGCTTCGCCCCGCAGCCGAGGCCGACGGCCACCGCGCGGCGGGACACCACGGACACCCCCCTCGTGCACGAAGTGGTCTGGCGGCCCCTCACCTCCCCGAGCACGTCGGCCTCCCCAAGCGCGCCGTCCTCCCCGAGCACGTCGTCCTCCCCGAGCGCGCCGTCCTCCCCGTCCGCCCCGTCGACCGTGCGCGCCGTCGTCCTGGCCGGCGACGACGAGGAGCTGCTCGGCGCGCTGGCCCGCCGGGCCACGGCGCTGGGCCTCACCGGCACGGTCCTCACCCCCGGCGACCCGGCCCTGCCCGGCGGCTGGCGACGCGAGGAACTCCCCACCGCCGGCGCCGCCTGGGCCGCACGTCTCCACGGCACCGGAGACCCGGTGGTCCTGGCCCTGCGCGCCACCGAGCTGCCCCTGACCGATTCCGCTCCCGACTCCGCTCCTGACGCTGCTCCCGGCACGGCTGCCGACGCTGCTCCCGGCACGGCTCCCGACGCCGCCCCCGGTTCCGCTTCCGGCACCGCCGACGGTGTCGCCGGGCCCGGTGCCGTGCTGTGTGCGGCGGTGACGGGCGCGGTCGCCGGGTGCGCGCGCGGCGGCGGCCGGGTGTTCGCGCTCAGCCGGGCGGTGTGCCGGACCGGCCCGGAGGACGTCACGGTCGCGACGGACCACGGACTGCTGCACGGCCTGGCGCCCGTCCTCGGTCTCGAACTCGGTTCCGGCTGGGGCGGGGTCGTCGATCTGCCGGCCGCCCCGGCCGACACCGATCTCGACGCCCTGCTGCACTTCGTGGCGGCCGAGACCGAGGCCGCCGCACGCGGGGACCGTGCCGAGGACCGGGCCGCCGTCCGCGACGGCGTCGTCCTGACCGCCCGCCTCACCGCGTCCGGGGCGCCCGCCGAACCCCTGCGGGTGGTCCCCGAGGCCACCTACGTCGTGACCGGCGGCCTCGGCGGCGTCGGCCGTGAGCTGACCGCCGAACTGGTTGCCCGCGGCGCCCGCCACCTCCTGCTGATCGGCCGGCGGCAACCGGCCGGCCTGGCCCCCGAAGCACGGGCCCTGCTCGACGGCTTCGCCGCCGCGGGCGTCGAGGCGGTCTACCGGCCGGGCGGCTGCGACACCCCCGAGGCCGTGGTGGAGGCCTGCGCCGCGCTGGCCGCGATGCCGCCGGTGCGCGGCGTGCTGCACGCGGCCGGCACGGTGGAGCGGGTGCCGGCCGAGGAGACCGGCGTACCGCGGTTCGCCGCCGCCCTGCGCGGCAAGTTCGCGGGGGCGTGGCTGCTGCACCGGGCCTCCCTGGACTGGCCGCTGGACTTCTTCGTCACCGTCTCCTCGGTCTCGGCCGTCTGGGGCACCGACCGGTGCGCCGGCTACGCCGCGGCCAACGGCGGCCTCGACGCCCTCGTCGCCCACCGCAGGAGCCACGGCCTGCCCGCGGACAGCATCGCGTACGGGCCCTGGGACCTCGGCGAGTCGGGCATGGCGGACTCCACGAGCCGTGACACCTTCGCCCGGCTGGGCGTGGGCGCCCTGGACGCGGCCACCGGCCGCGCCGCCCTCGCCGGATCCCCCGCGGCCTCCGGACACGTCGTCGTCTGCCCGCTCGACGTGCACCGGTTCCACGCGATGATGGCCCGCTTCCGCTTCCGCGGCCTGCTCTCCGCCGACCTCCCCGGAGCCGACCTTCCCGGAGCCGACCTTCCCGGAGCCGACCCGGCCGGGGGCGCGGCGGCCACGGGCGCCGTGTCCGAGGCCGGGGAAGTACGCGAGCCGTCGGTCGTCGCGGAGCTGGCGGCGCTTCCCGAGCGCGCGAGGCCCGCCGCCGCGCGCGCCCACGTGGCCCGGATCGTCGCCGCCCAGCTGGGCTTCGACTCCGCCGCCGCCGTCCAGGACGACACCGGCTTCTTCGACCTCGGCCTGGACTCGATCATGGCCGTGGACCTGGTCGGCCGCCTCGGCCAGGCCTTCGGGGCCGCCCTGCGCGCGGCCGACGCGTTCGACCACCCCACGGTCGCCCGGATGGCCGAGTACCTGCTGACCGACGCACCCGAGCGGCCCCCGGCGGCCACCCCCGCGCCGGCCACCCCCGCGCCGGCCACCCCCGCGCCGGCCGTCCCCGACCCGGCACCACGGGAGCACCGTCCCGTCCCGGCCGCCGCTCCCACGGCGTACGGCACCGCACCCGGCACCGCACCCGGCACCGGGCACGGCACCGGGCACGGCACCGCACCCGGCACCATCGCGGCGCCGGTGAGCGGCGTACCCGAGCCGATCGCCATCGTCGGGATGGCCGGCCGGTTCCCGCAGGCCGACTCCGTCGACGAGCTGTGGACCCTGCTGCGCGAGGGCCGCGACGCCGTGGGCCCGGTCCCCGAGGGCCGCTACGACACCACCGCCTTCCACGGCGACGACGGCCCCGGCTCCGGCTGGATCACCACGAACCAGGGCGGCTTCCTCACCGACATCACCCGGTTCGACGCCGCCTTCTTCGGCATCCCCGGCCGCGAGGCCGAGAACCTCGACCCGCAGCAACGGCTCCTGCTGGAGTCCGCCTGGCACGCCCTGGAGGACGCCGGCACCGACCCGCACGCGCTGCGCGGCACCCGCACCGGAGTCTTCGTCGGCATCAGCTACGCGGACTACGCCCGGGTGCTGGCCGGTTCCGGCGCGGACCACCTCGACGCCTACTACAGCACCGGCACCTCGCTCAACGCCGCCGCCGGCCGCCTGGCGTACACCCTCGGGCTCAACGGGCCCGCCATGGCCGTGGACACCGCCTGCTCGTCCTCCCTCGTCGCCCTGCACCTCGCGGTGCGGTCACTGCGCGGCGGCGAGTCCGACGCGGTGCTGGCCGGCGGCGTCAACGTCATCCTCGACCCGATGGCCTCCGTCTCCGCCAGCCGCGCGCACATGCTCTCGCCCGACGGCCGCTGCCGTACCTTCGCGGCCGACGCCAACGGGTTCGTCCGCGCCGAGGGCTGCGGAGTCCTCGTCCTCAAACGGCTCTCCGACGCCCGCCGCGACGGCGACCGGGTCCTCGCCGTGATCCGCGGCACCGCCGTCAACCAGGACGGCGCCTCCTCCGGACTCACCGCGCCGAGCGGCACCGCCCAGCGGGCCCTGCTCGCCGACGCCCTCGCCGACGCCCGGGTCACCGGCGCCCAGATCTCCTACCTGGAGGCGCACGGCACCGGGACCGCGCTCGGCGACCCCATCGAACTCGGCGCCGCCTGGCGGGTCCTGGGGCCGGACCGCAAGCCCGGTGAGCCGCTCCACGTCGGCTCCGTCAAGAGCAACATCGGTCACTGCGAGTCGGCCGCCGGGATGGCCGCCGTCTTCAAGACCGTCCTCGCGTTGAGACACGATCTCATCCCGGCCAACCTCCACTTCGCGGCACCCAACCCGCACGTGGACTGGGCCGACATGAACGTCAGGGTGGTGGACACCCCCACCCCGTGGCGTTCCGGCGGCGCCCCCCGGGTGGCCGGTGTCTCGGGCTTCGGCCTCACCGGGACCAACGCCCACGTGGTGCTCGCCGACGCACCGGCCGGGGCCCCCGCCGCCACGAACGGCGACCCGGCCGGCACCCCGCACCTCATCCCCCTGTCCGCCCCCGACCCGGCCGGCCTGGAACGGCTCGCCGCCGCCTGGCACGAGCGGCTGGCCGGCGCCGCCGACGGGGAACTGGCGGGCCTGGCCGCGACGGCGTCCACGGGCCGCGCCCACTTCCCGCACCGCAGGGCCCTGCTCGGCGGGACCCGGGACAGGCTCCTCGCCCAACTGGCGTCCCCGCTCCGGGACCGCCCGGCCGGCGGCCGTCCCCGTATCGCCTTCCTGTTCTCCGGACAGGGCAGCCAGCGGTTCGGCATGGGCCGGGAACTGTACGAGACCGAACCGGTCTTCCGGGAGGTCTTCGACCGCTGCGACCGCGAACTCGCCCCCGCCCTCGGCGGCTCCCTGGTCGAGCTCACCCTCTACGGCGACGACGAGCGGGCCGTGCACGAGACACGGGTGACCCAGCCGGCGCTCTTCGCCCTGGAGAGCGCGCTGGCCGCCCTCTGGGAGTCCTGGGGCGTCACCCCGGACGTGGTGATCGGACACAGCGTCGGCGAGGTGGCCGCCGCGGTCCACGCCGGGGTGACGGACCTCTCGTCCGGGCTCCGGCTCATCGCCCGGCGGGCCGAACTGATGCAGGGCACCCCGCGCGGCGCCATGCTCGCCGTCCGCGCCCACGAGGACCAGGTCCTCGAACGGCTCCGGGACACCACCCTCGACATGGCCGCCGTCAACACCCCCGACGCCACCGTCGTGGCCGGGACGCCCGAGGAGATCGAGAGGTTCGCGGCCCGCCTCGCCGAGGACGGCGTACGCGGTGTCCGGCTCACCGTCTCGCACGCCTTCCACTCCCGGCTGCTCGACCCCGTCCTGCCGGCCCTGCGCGAAGCCGCCGCCGCCCTCGACTTCACCGCCCCCGGCATCCCCCTGATCTCCAACCTCACCGGCCGGACCGCCGGACCCGGCACCGTCGACGCGGACTACTGGGTCCGGCACGCCCGCAACCCGGTCCGCTTCCACGACGGCGCGCGGCGGCTCGCCGAGCACGAGATCGACGTCTGCGTGGAGATCGGCCCGGACGCCACCCTGGTGAACCTGGTGCGCGCGGCCGGTCCGGCCCCGGCCGGCACCCTGCTGCCCTCGCTGCGCCGGGGGACGGCGGACCGGGCCGCCCTGGCCGCCGCCGCGAAGGAGCTGTACGAACTCGGGCAGGACATCGACTGGACGGCCGTACAGGCGCCGCGCCGGGTGCCGCGCGTCGCGGCCCCGCTGTACCCGTTCGCCGCCACCCCGTTCTGGCGGAGCGCCCCGGCGGACCGGGCCCCGGCCGCCCCCGCCGTCCCGCGGCCCGCGGCACCCGTGCCCGCGTCCGGGGCCGCGCCCGCCGGACCGCCGTGGGGCGTGGAACTGCGCTCGCCCGCGATCCGGGGCCGCGTGTTCGCCACCGAGCGCAGCACCGTGTACCCGCCGCACCTCGACGACCACCGGCTGTTCGGCACCGTCCAGGTCGCCGGGGCCTCCCAGACGGCGACCGTGCTGTCCGCGCTGGGCCAGGACGGCGAGCGGGTGGTCCTGGAGGACCTGCACTTCCCGCGCGCCCTCGTGCTGCACGACGGGGAGCGCTACGAGCTCCAGATCATCGAGCGCGACGGCGAGGACGGGGCCCGCACGGTCGGCGTGCACAGCCTCCTCGACCCCGAACGCGGCCTGTGGCAGGAGCACCTGACGGCCCGCCGGGTCCCCGCCGACCCGGCCGGACACCGGCCCGCGCCCGACCCGCGGGAATTCGCCGAGCACGCCGACCGCCACCTCGGCGGCGAGGCCTTCTACCGCCATCTGCGCGGCATCGGCTACCTGCTCGGCCCCTCCTTCAGCTGGGTGGGCGACGCCTGGATCCGGGGCGACGAGGCACTGATCCGGTTCGACTGGCCCGAGAAGACGAACGAGCCCGCCGAGGACTACCAGATCCACCCCGGCCTGCTCGACTCCTGCCTCCAGAGCTCCGTCTGCTTCGCCGTCCCCGACGACGACGCGGAGCCGCCGGAACAGGAGCAGGCCCTCGTCATCCCGTTCGCCGCCGCCCGGGTCTCCTTCCCCGGCCGGCCCGTACCGGGCAGGCCGCTGTGGGGACACGTACGGGCCAGGCTGCGGGCGGCGGCCGACGACCGGTTCCACCAGGTGGAGACGGCCGACCTGCACCTCTTCGACGAGAACGGCGCCACCGTCCTCGCCATGGACGGCTTCCGGTTCCGCTCCGCCTCCCGCGCGGTGCTCCAGTCCTCGCTGCGCCGGGGCGCCCGGCACACCTGGGACCTCGCCTGGACCGAGGCGCCCGCCGCACCCGGCCCGGCCGAACGGCCCGCCCGGAGCCGGACGGTGGCCGTCCTCGGCGCCGGCACCCCGCACGGACGGCTCCTCACCCGGGCCGCCGAGGAGGCCGGCCACCGCGCCGTCGCGCTGGACGACCTCGCCGCGCTCACCGAACGGCCCTCCCCGGACCTGGTCGTCGACGCCCGCTTCCTCACCGCCGCACCGGCCGGCGCGGGCACCGCGACCGAGGCCGTCCTCGACCTCACCGCCGGTCTGCGCGCCGCCCCCGCGGACGTGCCCTACGCCGTGCCGGCCGTCGCCGGACCGGCGGCAGCGGCCCTGCGCGAGACGCTCTGGGGACTGCTGGCCTGCGTCGAGGCCGAGGAGAGCGAACGCCGCCTGCTGCGGGTGACGCTGACGGACGGCTGGGACGCCCCCGGCCTGCTCCGCGCCCTCGACCGGGTCCTCGACGACGGCCCCGCCGAGACCCGGCTGGAGATCGGCCCCGGCCCACTGCGCACCGGCCGCCTCGTCCCCGCCACCGGCCCGGCGGGAGCCCCGGGCCCGCTCACCGGCGCCGCCCTCGTCACCGGCGGACTCGGCGGGCTGGGACTCGCCACCGCCGCGATCCTCGCCCGCAACGGCTGCCCCGGCATCACCCTGATGTCCCGCTCGGAACCGGACGCGCGGACCCGCCGGCTCATCGACCGGATCACCGCCGACGGCACCCCGGTCCAGGTGGTGACCGGCGACGTCACCGACCCTGCCGACTGCGCCCGCGCGGTCGCGAGCGCCGGGGCGGACCGGCCGCTGCGGCTGGTCCTGCACCTGGCCGGCGCCACCGACGACCGGGCGTTCGGCCGCGTCGACCGGGCCGCCGCCGAACACGTCTTCGCGGCCAAGGCACACGGCGCCGACGTCCTCGCCGCGGCCCTGCGCGGCCACGAACTCGACGCGTTCGTCCTGTTCTCGTCGGCGTCCAGCGTCCTCGGCTCCGCCGGGCAGAGCGTCTACGGCGCGGCCAACGGCTACCTGACCGGCCTGGCCGACCGGCTGCGGGCCGAGGGCATGCCCGCCACCAGCGTCGCCTGGGGGCCGTGGGTGACGGACGGCAAGGGCGGCCTGGCCGCCTCGGAGACCGTGCGCCGGGCCACCGCCCGCCTCGGCATCGGCACCCTCACCGACGAGACGGCCGAGGCACCGCTGCTGGCCGCGCTCACCGCCCGGCAGGCCCACGTCATCGCCGTCGACCTCGCACCCGACCGGTTCACCGAGGCGCTCGGCGGCCATCCGCGCGCCCGGCTGCTGGACACCGCCACCGGCCGCGGCGCCCCGCGCACCGCCACCCCGGCGGGGCCCGGGACGGACGGCCGGCCGCGCGGCTGGTTCCGCGCCCGCCTCGACGCCCTGGAGGCCCCGGAACGCGAGGCGGCCCTGCGGGACTTCGTCCGGGAGGCCGCCGGGGAGACGCTCGGACAGCCCGCCGCCCCCGACGAGGAGACCACCTTCGGCGACATGGGCCTGGACTCGATCATGGTGATCGATCTGCGCACCCGGCTCTCCCACGCCCTCGGCGTCGACCTCCTGGCGACCGTCGCCCTCGACCATCCCACGGTGCCGCGCATCACCGACCACATCCTCGGCCTGCTCCGGGCCACCGCCACCGCACCCGACCCGGCCGACCCGCCCGGCCGCCAGGAGGCCGCGGACCACGACCGGCTCCCGGAACCCGCCGCCCTCCCGGACCTCCCGGACCTCGCGGAGCTGTCCTTCGAGGAACTCCTCCGGACCGTCCAGAGCGACGTGTCCCAGAAAGGAGCAAGCCAGGCATGAGCGACGCCATGGACACCGACGGCATCCGCGCCCTGATGGAGGACCAGCTCCGGCTCTCCCACCGGCTGCGGGCCCGGATCGCCGAACTGGAGGACGAACGCCACGCGCCCGTCGCCGTCGTCGGCATGGGACTGCGGCTGCCGCCCGCGATCGACACACCCGAGGCGTACTGGGACTTCCTGTGCGGCACCGACTCGGCGCTGTCCGCGATCCCCGCCGACCGGCCCGGCCTGCGCACCGTGTACGACCCGGCCGCCGGACGCCCCGGCCGCTCCTACGTCGACCGGGCCGGATTCCTCGGCACCATCGCCGACTTCGACGCCGACTTCTTCGGGATCTCCCGCCGCGAGGCCCGCCTCCTCGACCCCCAGCAGCGCATGCTCCTGGAGACCAGCTGGGAGGCGCTGGAGCGGGCCGGGATCGCGGTGCGCCGCGCCGACCGCCTGGACGTCGGCATCTACCTCGGCATGATGACCTCCGAGTACAGCGAGCGGAACGAGGACCGCTCCGACATGTCCCGGATCGACCCGTACTACATCACCGGCGGCGGACTCAGCTTCGGCGCCGGCCGCATCAGCCACCTCCTGGGCTTCTCCGGACCCGTCATGGGCGTGGAGACCGCCTGCTCCTCCTCCATGACCACCCTGCACCTGGCGGTCCGGGGCCTGCGCAACCGCGAGTGCCGGTACGCCCTGGCCGCCGGCGCCAACCTGCTGCTCTCCGCGAGCCTGATGGTGTCGCTCTGCCAGACGCGGGCACTGGCACCGGACGGCCGCTCCAAGTCGTTCCTCGCCACCGCCGACGGCTACGGACGCGGCGAGGGCATCGGGGTCGTCGCCCTCATGCGCCTCGACGACGCCGAGCGCGAGGGTCGGCCCGTCCTCGCCGTCGTCCGGGGCAGCGCAGTGAACCACGACGGCGCGGCGTCCGGCCTGACGGCCCCCAACGGACCGGCCCAGCAGGAGGTGATCCGGGCCGCGCTCGCCGACGCCCGCGTCGACCCGGCGGACGTCGGTTTCGTCGAGGCCCACGGCACCGGCACCGTGCTCGGCGACCCCGTGGAGGTCGGCGCCCTGGACGGCGTCCTCGGCGAGGCCGTCCGCCGCCGGGGCACCCCGCTGAGCATCGGCAGCGTCAAGTCCCGGCTCGGCCACCTCGAAGGCGCCTCCGGCATCGCGTCCGTGATGAAGACCGTGCTCATGCTCCGGCACGGCGTGATCCCGGCCGCCGCCCACCCGGACGACGGCGACCTCAACCCGCACATCCCGTGGGACCGGATCGGCTTCCGGGTGCCCCGGCGGAACACGCCGTGGCCGGACCGGCTCACCCGCCGGATCGCGGGCATCAACTCCTTCGGCATGAGCGGGACCAACGTCCACGTCGTCCTGGAAGCCCACCGGCCCCCCGCCGGGACCGCCCCCGAGGCGCCCGCGCGGGGCCCGGAACTGCTCACCCTGAGCGCCCGGGACCCCGAGGCGCTCGACCGGCTCGCCGACCGGGTCGGCTCCCTGCTGCGCAGGTCCGGCGAGACCCGGCCGGCCGACCTCTGCCACACGCTGCGCGCCGGCCGCGCGCCGTTCGCCCACCGGCTGGCCGTGGTCGGCGCCACCGCGCGCGAACTCGCCGAGGCGCTCGCCGACCGGCGCGCCCAGGGCCTGGCGACGACCGCCGTCCAGCAGGCCCCGCGCCGGACGACACTGCGCGCCGAGGGCCCGCCCGTACAGCTCGCCGCCGTCGTCACCGCCCTCGCCGAGGCCCACCCCGGCCTGCTGCCCGCCCCGGCCGTCCCCGAGCCCCCGGCCACGACACTGGCCGCCATGCTCGCCCGCCTGGGCGTCCCCACCACCCCGGCGACGACCCCCCGCACCGCCCCGGACGCCGCCGAACCCGGGCTCCGGGTCGAGCTCGCCTGGGAGGTGCAGGGGCGGCGCAGCACGGTGCCGCTCGCGGGGGAGAGGCCGCAGGACGCGCCGGCGCTGCTGCCGGCCGCGCTCGCCGAGCTGTTCGCCGCGGGAGCGGACCTGCGGCTGGCGGCGCTGGCCGCGCCCGGCGCCCGTTTCGTGGCCGACCTGCCCACCTACCCCTTCCGCCGCCGGACGTACTGGATCGACGAACCCGAGGCCGGCCCCGGACCCGCGGACGGCGCCCGGCGCGGCGGCGAACGTCCCGCGGCCGCCCTCCCGGAGTCGCTCGAACCCGAGGCCCTGACCCGCTACCTCCTGGACCTGCTGGGGGACGTGCTCCAGGCGGAGGCCCTCGACCCCGAGCTGTCCTTCCTCGACGTCGGCGGCGACTCCTTCATCTCCACCCTCTTCATCACCCGCGTCGAGGAGCGCTTCGAGGTCGGCATGACCGCCGACGAACTCTCCCTCGACCTGCCGCTGCACACCCTGCTCGGCAAGCTCGCCGAGAGCATCGCCGCGACCGCGGCCGCCGGACAGGGGGTCGGCGCATGACCGCCGGCACCGTCTCCCCCGCCTTCGTCCGGCCCCGCGCCGTCCCGGCCCCCGCCGTCCGCCTGGTCGTCGTACCGCACGCGGGCGGCTCGGGCAGCGTCTACCACCCCATGACCCGGGTCCTGCCGCCCGACTGGGACCTGCTCCTCCTGGACCTCCCCGGCCGCGGCCGACGGCACGCCGAGCCCGCCGTCACCGACATGGCCACGCTGGTCGCCCGGGTCACCGAGGACGTGCTGCCCTTCGCCGACGGCACCCCCCTCGCCCTGTTCGGCCACAGCCTCGGCGCCGTCGTCGCCTCCGAGACCGCCCGGTCCCTGCAGTCCCGCGGCACTGCCCCGCTGTGGCTGGGCGTCTCCGGACGGCAGGCGCCCGGCATCCAGCCCCCCATCCGCCTCCTGGACCCCAGCCTGTCCGAGGTGGAGTTCGTCCGGCGGCTCACCCGGCTCGGCGGCATGCCCGACCGGCTCGGTGAACTCCCCGAGTTCAGGGACCGGTTCCTGAAGGTGATCCGCGCCGATCTGCGCGCCCTGGACTCCTACCGTCCCGACCCCGCACGGGAGCCGCTGTCCGGCGCGCTCACCGTGTTCGCCTCGACGGACGACGCGCTGGCCCCCGCCCCGGGCGCGGCGGCCTGGTCCCGGGAGACCAGCGGTGCCTTCCGGCGCCGGGTCTTCTCGGGAGGGCACTTCCACTTCCTCAAAGACGCCTTCCCCGCGTTCACCGAGGCCCTGGTGGCCGAGGTCGGGGCGGCGCTGGACACCGCGTCGCCGTCCATCGGCACGCCCCGCCGGAAGGACGCGTCATGAGGCACGGGCACCCCGCCGACTTCCGCACCCTGATGGCCGGTTTCCCCACCGGCGTGACCGTCGTGACCACCACCGGCGCCGACGGCCTGCCCTGGGGCATGACCCTCACCTCGCTGTGCAGCGTCTCGCTGGAACCCCCGGTCCTGCTGGTCTGCATGCGCCGCGGCAGCCCGACCCTGGACGCCGTGCTGGCCGGCCGGCGGTTCGCGGTGAACCTGCTGCACCGGGGGGCCAGGACCACCGCCGAACTCTTCGCCTCCGGAGCGCCGGACCGCTTCGACCGGGTGCCCTGGCACACCGCCGACGGCACGGCCGGCCCGCATCTGCCGGACGCCGCGCACACCGTCGCCGACTGCGTGGTCACCACCGACCACGTCGTCGGCGACCACGTCGTGATCATGGGCACGGTCACCCGGGTCACCCGCCTCGCGGAGGAGCAGCACCCCCTGCTGTACGGGCTGCGCCGCTTCGCCACCTGGCCCGACACCGAAGACCACCTGTCCTACGACTTCATCTCCTGAGACGGCGGGGAACCAGTGACCACGCGTCAGCCCAGGCAGCAGGCCGGCCTCCCGCCGTCCGCCGCCCTCACCCTCGACCAGGTCTTCGCGCGCACCGCCCGCCTGCACCCCCGCCGGGTCGCGGTCCAGGACTCCTGGCACCGGCTCACCTACGCCCAGGCCGAGCACCAGGCCGTCCGCCTGGCCTCGGCGCTGGTCCTCGGGGGAGTCCAGCTCGGCGATCCGCTGGTCGTCCACTGCGAGAACCACCGCCAGGCGCTGGTCGCCCAGCTCGCCGTGCTCAAGGCCGGGGGAGTGTGCGTCCCCGTCCCGGGCGGGGCCGGCGGCCCGGCGGCGGCCGTGCGCGCCACCGGGGCGCGAGCCGTGCTGTGCAGCCGCTCCACCTACGACCCCGAGGTCCGCGGGGTCCCGTCGCTGGCCCTGGACGACCCGTCCACCTGGCGGAAGGTCTCCGCGGTGCCGCCGGAGGGGGCGCTGCCCCGCTCCGCGCCGGAGGGCGGCGCCCATCTGCTGCCGGCCGCCCGCGGTCCGGGCCGGCTGGTCGACCACCGCTCCTGGCTGCGCTCCGCGGCCGACCGCAGCCGCCGGGCGGGGGTGCCCGGCGGCACCGTGACCATCGATCAGGAACCCATGTCCCGTACGGCGCTGGCCGCCATGTGGTGGGCGTTCAGCTGCGGCGCGACGCTGCACACCGCCCCCTGGACCCCGGATCCCGCGTGGCCGCTCATGGGCGCGCCGGACAGCGTCGCCGTACTCACCCCGGAGCAGTACACCCACCACCTCACCCCGAACCCCCCACCCCGCCGCCCCACTGCCGGTCCGGGGGCCGGGCCGGATGCCGTGGGCGCCGTCGGGGGCGCCGTCGTGGGGTTCGGTGCCGTGGTGCTCATCGGCGGGCCCGCCTCGCGGGATCTCGTCTCCCGGCACTTCGCCGTCCGGCCGGGCACGCGGTTGTGGTCCGAGTTCGCCCCGACCGACGGCGCGGTGCCGTGGACCGCCCACGAACTGTTCGCCGCGGACGGCCGACGGCCCCACGAACCCGGGGCGGGCAGCCCGGTGCCGCCCGTCCGGCTGCGTGTCACCGGCGCCCGCGGCGAGAACCTGCCGCGCGGAGCGGTCGGCGCGGTCGTCGCCATCGGCCCGCCCTGGTGGCCCGACGACGTACAGCACTCCGGCTGGCGGGGCAGCCTGACCGCCGACCACACCCTCGACATCACCGGGCGCCCGGCCTCCGCGTCCGCCTCCCACGCCGCCGACCACCCGCACCGGCCGACGGCCCCGACGGGCCGTCTCGAGATGGAAGTGACATGACGTTGCCGACACCCGACTTCGCCGACGCGCTGAACGCCTTCGTGACCAGCTCGGCCGAGCCGGAGCCGCTCCAGCTGCTGACCCCCGAGGGCACCCTGCTCGCTTCGCCCCAGGACACCCCCGGCTACGACCCCGAACTGCTGCGCGTCCTGTACCGGGACATGGTGATGTCCCGCAGCCTGGACACCGAGGCCACCGCCCTGCAACGGCAGGGCGAGCTGGGCCTGTGGCCGCCGCTGGCCGGCCAGGAGGCGGCCCAGGTCGGCTCGGCCCACGCGCTGCGCCCCGACGACTACGTCTTCCCGAGCTATCGGGAGCACGGCGTCGCCTGGTGCCGCGGGGTCGACCCGGTGGACGTGGTCAAGCTGTACCGCGGGGTGACCAACGGCGGCTGGGATCCGCGGAGGTGCAACTTCCACCTCTACACGCTGGTCGTCGGCTCCCACACCCTGCACGCGACCGGGTACGCCATGAGCCTGGCCAAGAAGGGCAGCGACGCCGTGGCCGTCGCCTACTTCGGCGACGGCGCCACCAGCGAGGGCGACGTCGCCGAGGCGTTCACCTTCGCGGCCGTCCACGACGCCCCGGTCCTGTTCTTCTGCCAGAACAACCAGTGGGCGATCTCCGAGCCCGTCACCAGACAGCTGCGCGGCCCCCTCTACCGCAGGGCCCACGGTTTCGGCTTCCCCGGCGTACGCGTGGACGGCAACGACGTGCTCGCGGTGCACGCCGTGACCCGGTACGCGCTGGAGCACATCCGCAACGGCAACGGCCCTTTCCTCGTGGAGGCGTTCACGTACCGCATGGGCGCGCACACCACGTCGGACGATCCGACCCGCTACCGCCTCCAGTCCGAGCTGGAGCACTGGCGGGCCAGGGATCCCATCGCCCGGCTGCGCATCCATCTGACCGAGGCGGGGCACGCGGGGCCGGAGTTCTTCGAGGAGGTCGACGAACAGGCCCGGGAACTCGCCCTGCGCATCCGCCGCGAGGTACGCACCATGCCGAATCCGCACCGGCTGACCGTTTTCGACCATGTGTACGTGGAGGGGCACGCGCTCGTGGACGAGGAGCGGCGGCAGTTCGAGGAATACCACCGATCCTTCGCCGATCCGGAGAGTGAATGACGATGCCCGCGGAGACGATGACCCTGGCCAAGGCACTCAACCAGTCGTTGCGCAGAGCCCTGGAGGACGACCCCGGCGTCCTCGTGATGGGGGAGGACGTCGGCACGCTCGGCGGGGTGTTCCGGGTGACCGACGGTCTCCAGAAGGACTTCGGCGAGGGCCGCGTGATGGACTCGCCGCTCGCCGAGTCGGGCATCCTCGGCACCGCCATCGGGCTGGCCCTGGGCGGCTTCCGTCCCGTGGTCGAGATCCAGTTCGACGGGTTCGTCTTTCCCGCCTACGACCAGATCGTCACCCAGCTGGCCAAGCTCCACGCCCGCTCGGACGGCACCATCCGGATGCCCGTCGTCGTCCGCATCCCCTACGGCGGCGGCATCGGGGCCGTGGAACACCACAGCGAGTCCCCTGAGGCGCTCTTCGCCCATGTGGCGGGTCTGAAGGTCGTCTCGCCGTCGACCCCCTCGGACGCCTACTGGATGCTCCAGCAGGCCATCCGCAGCGACGACCCGGTGATCTTCTTCGAGCCCAAGCGCCGGTACTGGGACAGCGGCGGCGTGGACCCGGCCGACCCGCCCACCCCCCTGCACCGGGCGCGGATCGTCAGGCCCGGCGCCGACCTGACGCTCGCGGCCTACGGGCCCATGGTGAAGGTGTGCCTGGAGGCCGCCGACGCGGCGGCCGAGGAGGGCCGTTCGCTGGAGGTCCTCGACCTGCGGTCGGTGTCCCCCGTCGACTTCGACACCGTGCAGGCCTCCGTCGAGCGCACGCACCGGCTGGTCGTCGTGCACGAGGCGCCGGTCTTCCTCGGGGCCGGCGCGGAGATCGCCGCCCGGATCACCACCCGGTGCTTCTACACCCTGGAGGCCCCGGTCCTGCGGGTCGGCGGCCACCACGTGCCCTACCCGGCGGCCCGCCTGGAGGAGCACTACCTGCCCGACCTCGACCGTGTGCTCGCCACCGTCGACCAATCGCTGGCGTACTGAAGGACCGTCCCATGACTGACACTGACGACCGGCTGCTCGAGTTCCGGATGCCCGACGTGGGCGAGGGACTCACGGAGGCGGAGATCCTCACCTGGTACGTCCGGCCCGGTGACACCGTCGTCGACGGGCAGACCGTCTGCGAGATCGAGACGGCCAAGGCGGTGGTCGAACTGCCGATCCCGTTCGACGGGGTGGTACGCGAACTGCGGTGCGCGCAGGGCGAGACGGTGGCCGTCGGCGCGGTCGTCATCACCGTCGCCCCGGGGGAGCGGCCGCATCCCGCGCAACCCGCACTTGAAGCGACGGCCCCGCAAACGACGGCACCTGAAGCGCCGGCACCGCAGCGGCAGCCGGTGCTCGTCGGCTACGGCGTCGCTCCCGGGACCGCGAAGCGCCGGCCCCGCGCGCTGCGGCCGTCCGGCACCGGACCCGGCACCGGACCCGGCCGGGTCCTCGCCAAGCCACCGGTCCGCAAGCTGGCCAAGGACCTCGGGGTGGACCTCGCCGCCGTCCTGCCCTCGGGCCCGGACGGTGTCGTCACACGGGAGGACGTGCACGCGGCCGCCGCCCGCACGGAACCGGTGACCGCCCCGGCCCCGGCGCCACCTCCCGGCTCCGCTTCCGCGGCCGCCCCCAGGGAGACGCGGGTACCGGTGCGCGGAGTGCGCCGGGCCACGGCCGTGGCCGTCACCTCCTCCGCGTTCAGCGCCCCGCACGTGACCGAGTTCGTCACCGTCGACGTGACCCGGACCATGAAGCTGGTGCGCGAACTGAAACGCGAACCCGGCTTCGCGGACCGCCGGGTGACCCCCCTGCTCCTGGTGGCCAGGGCCCTTCTCGCCGCCGTCGCGCGCAACCCGCAGATCAACGCCTCCTGGGACGGGCCGGCACAGGAGATCGTCCTCAAGCACTACGTCAATCTGGGCATCGCGGTGGCCACGGCCCGCGGGCTGACCGTCCCGAACATCAAGGACGCCCACACCCTGTCACTGACCGACCTGGCGGGGGCGCTGGACGACCTCGCCGACACCGCCAGGACCGGCCGGACCAGCCCCGCCGCGCTGACCGGCGGCACCCTCACCATCACCAACATCGGTGTGTTCGGGGTCGACAGCGGCACACCCATCCTCAATCCGGGGGAGGCCGCGATCCTCGCCGTCGGCGCGATCAGGTCCCGGCCATGGGTCCACAAGGGCGAGGTGGTACCCCGTCAGGTGGTCACTCTCGGCCTGTCCTTCGACCACCGGCTGGTCGACGGCGCACTGGGCTCCCGGGTGCTCGCGGACGTCGCCGCGGCACTGGAACGCCCCAGCCGCCTGATCGCCTGGAGCTGAGCATCGCCTGGGGCTGAGCACGGTGCCCGCCCCGCACGTCCTTCCGACCAGCACCCGAACATGTGAGGAGTCCCGTGATGTCGGCTCGTGTCTCGGCCAAGGCGGTGAAGACCGTCGACCGGGTGATCATCCGGTTCGCGGGTGATTCGGGTGACGGGATGCAGCTGACCGGTGACCGGTTCACTTCGGAGACGGCGTCGTTCGGGAACGATCTGTCCACGCTGCCGAACTTCCCGGCTGAGATCCGGGCTCCTGCGGGCACGTTGCCGGGGGTGTCGTCGTTCCAGCTGCATTTCGCGGATCATGACATCCTCACGCCGGGGGACGCGCCGAACGTGCTGGTCGCGATGAATCCGGCGGCGTTGAAGGCGAACATCGGGGATCTGCCGCGGGGTGCGGAGATCATCGTGAACACGGACGAGTTCACGAAGCGGGCGATGCAGAAGGTCGGCTACGGCACGTCGCCTTTGGACGATGGTTCCCTGGACGGGTACAGCCTGCATCCGGTGCCGCTGACGACGCTGACGGTGGAGGCGCTGAGGGAGTTCGATCTGACGCGCAAGGAGGCGGAGCGGAGCAAGAACATGTTCGCGCTGGGTCTTCTGTCGTGGATGTATCACCGGCCGACGGAGGGTACGGAGCGGTTCCTGGAGCAGAAGTTCGCGAAGCGGCCTCAGGTGATGAAGGCGAATCTGGCGGCGTTCCGGGCGGGCTGGAATTTCGGGGAGACGACGGAGGATTTCGCGGTCTCCTATGAGATCGCTCCGGCGACGACGGCGTTCCCGGTGGGGACGTACCGGAACATCTCGGGGAATCTGGCGCTGTCCTACGGGCTGGTCGCCGCGTCGCGGCAGGCGGGTCTGCCGTTGTTCCTGGGGTCGTATCCGATCACTCCGGCCTCGGACATCCTGCACGAGCTGTCCCGGCACAAGAATTTCGGGGTGCGGACGTTCCAGGCGGAGGACGAGATCGCGGGGATCGGGGCGGCGCTGGGTGCGGCGTTCGGGGGGTCGCTGGCGGTGACGACGACGTCGGGTCCGGGGGTGGCGCTGAAGGCGGAGACGGTGGGGCTGGCGGTGTCGCTGGAGCTGCCGCTGCTGGTGGTGGACATCCAGCGGGGCGGGCCGTCGACGGGACTGCCGACCAAGACGGAGCAGGCGGATCTGTTGCAGGCGATGTTCGGCCGCAACGGCGAGGCGCCGGTTCCCGTGGTCGCGCCACGGACCCCGGCGGACTGTTTCGACGCGGCCTTGGAGGCGGCCCGGATCGCGCTGACGTACCGGACGCCGGTGATGCTGCTGTCGGACGGTTACCTGGCCAACGGCAGTGAGCCCTGGCGGATCCCGGAGCTGGCGGACCTTCCCGACCTGCGGGTCCCGTTCGCCTCGGGGGCGAACCACACGCTGGAGGACGGCACCGAGGTGTTCTGGCCCTACAAGCGTGATCCGCAGACCCTGGCCCGGCCCTGGGCGGTCCCCGGCACGCCCGGCCTGGAACACCGTATCGGCGGGATCGAGAAGCAGGACGGGACGGGCAACATCTCCTACGATCCCGCCAACCACGACTTCATGGTCCGCACCCGGCAGGCCAAGATCGACGGCATCACCGTTCCCGACATCGAGGTCGACGACCCGGACGGCGCCAGGACCCTGGTCCTGGGCTGGGGCTCCACCTACGGGCCGATCACCGCGGCGGTACGGCGGCTGCGCGCGGCCGGGGAAGCGATCGCCCAGGCACACCTGCGCCACCTCAACCCCTTCCCCCGCAACCTGGGCAGCGTGCTGGGACAGTACGAGCGGGTCGTCATCCCCGAGATGAACCTCGGCCAGCTCGCCACCCTCATCCGGGCGAAGTACCTGGTCGACGCCCACTCCTACAACCAGGTCAACGGCATGCCCTTCAAGGCCGAGCAGCTCGCCACGGCCCTCAAGGAGGCCATCCATGACTGACACCGCTGACGAGCTGTTGCGGCTCGTGCCGAAGGCCGAGGGCCGGCAGTCGATGAAGGACTTCAAGTCGGACCAGGAGGTGCGGTGGTGCCCGGGCTGCGGTGACTACGCGATCCTGGCGGCCGTGCAGGGGTTCATGCCCGAACTCGGGCTGGCCCGGGAGAACATCGTCTTCGTCTCCGGGATCGGCTGCTCCTCCCGCTTCCCGTACTA